>DASQWI010000011.1 GCA_035640355.1 Actinomycetota bacterium | reverse complement strand
GAGCCGGCACTTCTAACGCATCCTCGGCCCTACCCCCGCGTTTCGATGAATCATTTCGTGGGTGCGGGGCAGAAGTCGTTGGGAGCACTGTCCCTGCCCCGATCGTCACCGAGTGGAGGCAGGTTCCCAGGTCGGGGCTGACTCGTGATGGCAGCGGCAGCCGTAGAGTTCTCCGGACCCATTCCACTGCAGTCGTCGCCCGGAACCCTGACGTGCACGAAGGCTAGCGCCGGAGCGGCAAGGACAAGCAGCAACACCCCGACCAACGCCAATAGCGCGATCGTCCTTCTCATGCGAGATACACCTCCTCTCCTTCCGGTGCATACAGACCTACGGTCAAGAAGGGACTCCGGATCGAAGACCACGTAGTCGTGTAGTTCGGTGACGGGCGCCTCGAAGGCAACTGCACGAACGAGTTGAACACAAGAGCAATCCGTCTCATGATTCGGCCTCTTGATGATTCGGGGCGTGAGCTCGCGCAGAGGATCGGGCACCGTCCTACCCGTCGTCGTCGTTCTCGTGACGTTGATGGGGACGGTGGCGGAGCCGGCATTCGGCATGCCGACAAAACCGAGATCCGACGATGGCGTCAGCGCTTCCGCGCCGACGCCTCGTCCTACGCGCAAGTCGGTATCCGTCGTTCCCGTCGGCGTTGATGGACTGACGAGAGCTCTCGAGAGCGGACGGGTAAGTGAGGCTCAGTACTCCCTTCAGCGAGCGGCGAGTCTCTTTGCGTTGCAAGATGTCAGGGCGCGCTATGGGCGTGTGCTGCGAAGCGATCCACGTCTCGCGACGCTCGTCTTGCGGGATCTGGCGATTCGGATACACCAACTGTCCGGAGCCGAGAGGAAGAGAGGACTCGCGATTCTGGCGAGGCCCGACGCCGGGGTTGGAGCCGACCCGGACGGCTATTCCGTTCCGAGCGAGGTGACGTGTTCAACCAACGTCTGCCTGCACTGGGTCGAAACCTCTCTCGACGCTCCTCCCCCGGAAGACGTCGATCTGTCCGGGTTTCCGGATTGGGTCGAGACCACGGCAGGAGTCCTCGAGGACATCTGGCAAAAGGAAGTCGTGGAGTATGGGTACCGGCCTCCGAAGTCCGACTTGACGTCCACGGGTCACGGCCCGGACGGACGCCTCGACGTGTATCTCGCAGACGTCGGGGACGACGGTCTCTTCGGCTACTGCACCACGGATGATCCCGATCTCCTCGACGGTATCTATCCCCCGTACGACGGTTCGGCTTATTGCGTGCTCGACAACGACTTCAGCGCCGCACAGTTTGGGACTCGCTCCTCCGGACTGATCGGCCTACGAGTAACCGCGGCACATGAGTTCTTCCACGCCATCCAGTTCAGCTTCGACGCCTTGGAAGACCTCTGGTTCATGGAGTCAACGGCGATGTGGATGGAAGACGAGGTCTTCGACAACCTCAACAACAACCGACTCTATTTGCCCACGAGCTCGATGGTGCAGGGAGACGTGCCGATCGACTACGGGCGTGGGTTCTTCATCTATGGGAACTGGATCTTCATCCGATTCCTGACCGAGTACTTCGGTTCACGGGCCGCCGGGGATCCGTCCGTCGTTAGGGAAGCCTGGGAGTTGGCGGACGGGAGCCTAGTAGGACCCGATCACTACTCGATGCAGGCCCTGGCCCAAATTGCGCGCGAACGGCGCTCGGACCTGAGTTGGGCGTTCGCCGACTTCGGCGCGTTCAATCTGGCTCCCAAACGCTTCTACGAAGAGGGAAGCGCCTATCGAACACCACGGATCGACAAATCGTTCGGAATGACTGCGGCGAAGTCCGATACTGGACCGTCGACCGTTCGAACGGATCACATGACCAATCGGTACATCAGCTTCCGCCCCGGGCGTGGCATCGGTTCGACGGCTAAGCTCGCGCTCGGCGTCGATGCACCGCCTGCGAGGATCGGCCCTCAAGCGACAGCCGTGGTCTTCTTCAGGAGCGGAGCCGTCAGGTTCTTCCCCTTCAGACTCAACGCGCACGGTGACGCGGTCAGGAGGGTTCCCTTCGGAAGAGGATCAGTGCGCAATGTGGTCTTGGTTTTGACGAACGCGAGTACTCGATTCAGGTGCTGGCTGGGGTCGATCTACTCGTGTCAGGGCCGTCCTCGCGACGACAATCAAAGGTACTTGTTCAGAGCTGTGGCCACCTAGTCGCGTAGGAAAGAGATGGGACATCGATCAGGCGAACGTTCGGTCTCCTTATTGTTTCCGTAGATCCTCATCGAGGAAGTCGAGAAGTCGCTCAGCCGTTTCCTCGGGAGCTTCCTCGGGCAGGAAGTGGCCCGCCGCCATCGACCCACCCCGGATGTCGTCCGCCCATATCCGCCAGACCTCGAGCGGATCCCAGCGGTCGAATGGCCCCGAAGAGCTCCAAAGGACCATGACCGGACATTCGATCCGGCGCGTGCCTCGATCGGCCTCGTCGAGCTGACGATCCAGCGTGGCCGAGGCCCGATACTCCTCGCAGATCGCATGGATCGTTCGGGGATCACGGAATTTCTCGATGTACGTCTCTCGAAGCTCCGCGGGGAAGGCATCGGGTCGTTCCGACCATGCGTCCAACATGTAGTTCACGAAAACGTCAGGCGCACCCGCTATCAGGGCCTCCGGAACCGGCTCCGGCGCAGCGAGGAACGACCACACCCAAGCCGCGAGCATGAGGTCCTTGTCGGCCCGCCCGAACACCTCGCCGGTCGGCACGATGTCCAACACAGCCAGCCGGATCACCGTCGCCGGCTGATCCAACGCCATCCGATAGGCGCAACGAGCTCCCCGATCGTGACCGACTACGGCGAATCGCTCGTGGCCGAGCAAGCGCATGACCTCGATCTGGTCGAGCGCGATCTCGCGCATGCTGTACGGGGCGTGGTCCGGTGTGCTCGCCGGTGCGCCGCTGTCAGCGAAGCCACGGAGATCGGTCGCGACGACCGTGAAGCGTTCGGCGAGCCGTGGCGCCACTCGATGCCACATGAGATGCGTCTCTGGAATGCCGTGCAGCAGCAGAACCGGCGGACCGTCGCCGCCGCGGCGTCCGTGGACCGACGTCGCCGTGGTCTCGATGTCGAACTCCTCGAAGCCATCGAACACGATGTCCCCGGTCTACGTGTGGCTGAGTCGCTTCGTCAACCCGGCCGGGGCGGCCGTGCACGATGACTGGACAACAAGATATGGACGGGTACGACCGGACGCCTAGCTAGAGAACGCGAAACTCTGCCGTCTGCAGGTGGCTGTCGTACTCCCCATGAGGACCTTGAACGATTTCGTCGAGGAGGCGGACAAAGTCGACTGCCCACTTGGTCACCGAGAGGTAATCGACCTCCGGTTCGGCGAGGACGTCACGTTGCTTGAAATGCTCCTTCGGCATGGGCAGCAGGCAGCGGCCGCCGTCGACGCTCACGTAGAACTCCTGGTAGACGACCGCGCCGTTGTACATGATCTCGGCAACGTGCGAGCTCGCCTTCTTGTCCTTGAACCGCTCGACCCATCCGTCGGAGTACTCACTGTTGACGGTTGTGCCCCACGCAACTGAGAGCGCGACGTCAGGCTTGTACACGATCCGGTAGTCGTGACCCTTCACCTCGACCGGATGGACTTCCTGCCACTCATTTGCGTAGGTCTGCTGAAGGACGTTGAGAATCTGGTTGAGGTCCATGACCGATCATCTCCTTCGCCGAGCGAGGTCCATCGCTGAGACGTGGGAAGAGCAAGCCCACCAGGGCGACGTGATCAATCGCTCGTTCACCTGACCGCCGGAACATAGGCAGCCACGATCGCCGTGTCGATCCCGCTGCGCTCTACTTGAAGAACGTCTCGTAGACCTTGATGGCGCCAGGCCCAAGGATCACGATGAACAGCGCCGGCAGGACCATGAAGATCGTGGGGAACAGGAGCTTCAGCGGCACCTTCTGAGCCGTCTCTTCCGCACGCTGACGACGTTTCTGGCGCAGCTCCTTCGACTGACCACGAAGCACGTTCGCGACCCCAACGCCGTACTTGTCGGCCTGGATCATCGACAGCACGAACCCGTCCAGCTCCTCGACGTCGGTCCGATCGCTGAGATTGCGAAGCGCCTCCATCCTGTGCACACCGATCTGCATCTCCTGCAGCGTCCGGGCGATCTCCTGTGACAGCGGCCCCTCAACGTTCCTGACGACCTGAGCGAGCGCCGCATCGAAGCCGAGACCAGCTTCAACGCTGATCGTGAGAAGATCCATCGTGTCGGACAGATTCTTGCGGATCTCTTTCTGGCGCTTCGAGGCCTTCGCCGAGACGGCGGCGCTCGGGATCGTGTACCCCATGAACGCGAAGAGAGCGGCCGCCGCCACCTTGACCGATCCCGGCAACGGCAGCACCGAGCTGATAGCCATCCCAGCTACCAGGCCGACGATGGCGAAGACGACCTTGAACGCCACCACCCGTTCCGCCTTCAAACCAGGCGGGTTCCCCGCCAGGACGATCAGGCGGCTCGTGCGCCCGTACAGGTCCAGAGGCGTGTGGCGAACGATCGAGCGGATCAGCTTGCCGGCCATCGGCAGCACGAGCCGCTCGAGGGGCGATTTCCTGAGCTGCTCGTCCCGGAGATTCGCCAGTGTCTCCGGCGTGTCCCCGACCTGCGTTTGCAACACCGACACGTAGTGACGGCGTGAGCTGAGCACCATCTCGATCAGCAGGCCGACCATGAAGACCGTGAAGAACGTTCCGATGAGCGCGAGCCCCAGCCACAGAGTGCTAGACATCGATCTTCACGACCTTTCTCATCACGAAGTAGCCAGCCACCATGAGGGATGCCCCTGCGACCAGAATGATGCGGCCGATGGGATGCGTGAACAGCGGGCTGACGTACTCGGGGTTGATGAGGGACAGGTAGGCGAACAGGCCGACCGGCAGCGCCATGAGGATACCGATCGAGAAGCGTCCTTCCGCCGACAGAACCCGCACCTGACGGTGGATGTACGCACGCTCGCGAACGGTGCTGGCCACGATGTCGAGCACCTCCGCCAGGTTTCCGCCGACCTCCCGTTGGACGTTCACGGCCATGACGGCCCAGCGCATGTCCTCGCTACCAACGCGGTCGGCCATCGCGATCATCGCTTCATCGATCGACCGACCCAATCGGATCTCGGACACCGTCCGATGGAATTCGGTGGCGGATGGCTCGCTGATCTCGCTGGCCACCTGATCGAGAGACTGGAGGAAGCTGTGCCCCGCTCGGAGGGAGCTCGCCAAGATCGAAAGGACGTCGGCGAGCTGGTCGCCCATCTTCTTCTGCCGCTTGCTCCGAGCGCGAGCGAGCCACAGGTATGGAATGAAGCTCGCCGCGACGCCGAACAACAGCATGAACACGATGTTCGGCAACAGAAGACCGGCGAGGACCACGCCGGCCAAAGCGCAGACTGCGATGAGCGCGACGAACTCGCCGGCCCTCATGGGGAGGCCGGCTTGTTCGAGCTTCTGGTCCAAGCGAGCGCTGAAGCCGCCTACGGCCGCCACCCGCTCTCCCGCCTGGGCCAGTCCCGCGGGCATCCACGTGGTCTCCTTGGCCTTCTTGTCTGCGCCTCGGCCGAGGATGCGGGAGGCAAGGCTCCGCCGCTGCCTCCTCTCCCCGATCGACAGGAGCATGATGGCCAGCAGGAACGTCCCCACGAACGCGGCGCCCAGCACCAGCGTCAGCCAGGCGTCCGTACCGAAGAGCTCTTGGATCTTTTCGATCATGATTGGTGACCCCCTGGCGAAAAGACCTCCGCGGGGATCCGGACGCCTCGCTCGGCCAGGCGATCCACGAAACGTGGACGGATGCCGGTGGCCTTGAGCTCGCCCTTGAACTTGCCCTCGTCGTCGATCCCGGCGTTGTAGTCGAACAGGAACAGGTCTTGAAGGGTGATGATGTCGCCCTCCATCCCCACGACCTCGGTGACGTGCGTGATGCGCCGCACCCCGTCCTTCATGCGGGCCTGGTGGACGATGAGGTTCAGGGCAGAGGAGATCTGCTCGCGGATCGCCCTGATGCCAAGGTCCATCCCGGCCATGAGCATCATCGTCTCCACGCGTGACAGAGCATCGCGCGGCGCGTTCGAGTGAACCGTCGAGATCGAGCCGTCGTGGCCCGTGTTCATGGCCTGCATCATGTCCAGGGCCTCGGCGCCGCGGACCTCACCCACCACGATCCGGTCGGGGCGCATCCGCAGGGCGTTCCGGACCAGGTCGCGGATCGTCACCTCGCCCCGGCCCTCGATGTTGGGCGGGCGGGATTCGAGGCGCACGATGTGTGGCTGTTGGAGCCGGAGCTCCGCGGAGTCCTCGATCGTGACGATCCGCTCGTCGTCGGGCAAGAACGACGACAGCACGTTGAGCGTCGTCGTCTTCCCTGCGCCCGTCCCGCCGGAAACCAAGATGTTCAGTCGCCCGCGGACGCAGGCATCCAACATCTCCACGGTCTCCTTGGTAATCGTGCCGAACGAGATCAGATCCTCAGCCCGGTACGGATCGGCGGAGAACTTCCGGATGGTCAGGCAGGGGCCGTCGATGGCAAGCGGTGGGATGATCGCGTTCACACGCGAGCCGTCGGGAAGGCGCGCGTCCACGTAGGGCGACGCTTCGTCGACCCGGCGACCGACCTTCGCCACGATCTTGTCGATGGTTCGGCGGAGCTGCCCCTCATCGTGGAACTTTGCGCCGCTCCAGTAGATCTTGCCGGCGCGCTCGACGTAGATCGAGTTGTATCCATTCACCATGACCTCGGTGATGTCGGGGTCGCGGATGAATGTCTCGAGCGGGCCCAGCCCCAGCACGCTGTCCCCGATCTGTCGAACGATGAGCAGCTTCTCTTGCGCGGAGAGACCCGCATCATCCTCGTCGAGCAACTCGCGTAGGCGCTGGTGGACGAGGCCTTCGAGCTCGGTGTCGGAGAGCGAGGCGTCGTAGAGCTTGGGGCCGAGCGTCTCCACCAGACGGTCCTGGACCCGAACCCGAACTTCCGAGATCCGGTCCTTCTGAGTTGACTTTGCCAATCGTTCTGCGAGCGACATGTCTTTGTCCTCCTACCGGCTAGAAGAGCCCTACCGCTTGAAGAAGCGCCATTTCCCCTGGGGAGGTGTAAGCGTCGGATGACCTTCCTCGACGGACGGTGCGCTGATGAACCGAGTGGCCATCCGGCGGATGCTGTCGGCGACCTCGGAGTCGGGCTGATCCAGCACGACCGGTCGACCCTTGTTCAGACAGGTGGGGACCAGACGGCTGGACGGGATCTTGGTGTCCACCCGGACCTTCATGACGCGCTCAACGTCCTGCGCATCCAGACCGACGCGACTGTCTGCCCGGTTGAGGACGAGCCGGAACCGCTCGGCCGGTAGGCCGGTCGAGAGCAGCGTCTCGAGTGCGTTCGATAGGTGTTTGACCCCCACGATGTCGAGACCCGTCACCAGGCAGATCGCGTCCGACAGGTCGAAGCACGCCCAGGCCAGGTCGGTGTAGTCGACCGAAGCGTCGACCACGACGAACGCGAAGTTGGAACGCAGAACCCGAAGGAACTTGCCCACGGACTCTCCGCCCGGCGGCTGCGCGGTCGGGTCGGGAACGGCACCGAATCCCCACAGGTGCTCGTGAAGCTTGATCCCCTTTGCGAACACGGCCTCGCGGTCCGCGCCCTCGCCCAGGGCGATCAGGTCCGCCATCTGCCTCGCAGGCTCGCGGCCGAAATAGGAGAACACGTCTCCCATATCGACATCGAGATCGACCGCCGCCGTCTCCTGCTTCGAGACATCGGCCAGCGCCGCGGCGAGGTTGGTGGTCAGGAAGGTCTTCCCCACACCACCCTTGGATGAGAAGACCGTGATGATCGACCCCCGGTGCCTGGGTGTGGCTGCCATCTCCCCGCGAAGGCTGCTGACGTTGTCCGTCCACTGGATGGCGCGTTCCACGGCGTCGCGGAGCTCGTCGCTTCCGAGCGTCAGATCCACCACGTCGCGGATGCCGGCCCGCATCGCCGTCGGGAAGAAACCATTCGAGGTCTTTTCCCGAACGGCGATGATCGCGGTCATCGGAGAGGTTCGCCCCACGTACTCGGCCAGACCGAGCGCGTCGGGCTCCTTCACCTCCGGCGAGAGCACCAGGACCGTGGCCGTGTGCTCGTTCTGCTCCGAGAGGATCTCCTCGGCCGCGATGACGCTTTGCACCCAACCGACCGCGTCGATCTCGACCTCGAGCGATCGGGCGAGCGCGGAACGGAAGGACTGCGGCGTCCCAACGGCGATCACTTGCTGCTGGGTCATTTAACGACCTGGGCGACCGTGATCGGCTTCATGGGCTCGCCACTGGCGTCCGGCGGCAGCAGGCCGAACCACGTCGACCCCGTCTCCATCGAGAAGACGAAGCGCTGCGCGTCTTCGGGCGTAAGAGCGACGGTGACGGCAAGCGAGCCGGGAATCTGCTCGCCCTGCGCCTCACTGTCGCCGCCAAACGCGGTGCTCGTCAGCGGACGATGCACCGCCAGCAACTCGACCGTGGGAACGAGGACGACGGTGACGGTCTCGGTCGTCCCGTCCTTGCGAGCGACTTCCTTGAAGGTTGAGTAGATCGTCACCTTGTCGCCTGTATTGATCAGTCCGGCGACGCCCCGTGGAGCGTCGAGCGACACGGTCAACGCCTCCATGCCGTCGGGGATGCTGAGCGCCCCGCCCTGCACGTTCCCGGTGATGCGGGCCTGCGGGATCTGCTCACCGGCCAGGATCGCAACGGCGTTGTTCTTGTCCGCCAGCTGGTCGACCGACGTGATGGCGCCGTCGACATAGGCGGCCTCGTTGATCTGGATCGTCCTGAACAGATCGTCCTTGATCAACAAGTTCAGGTCCGTCCTGGGCGGGATGTCCACCTCGGACACGACGACCTGGACCTGCGCGCCGCCTTCGTTCGCGCTTTTCTCCAAGCCTTGGGCGTATAGGAACACCCCGGCGGTCGCTACCGTGGCCAGGATCAACGCCAAGACCACGACGAGCGCTCTACCCTTCACCATGAATCATCCCCCCTGTGCGTTGTCGCTTGTGTCTTTCGGCCGACGTCCGGCCAAGCTTTAGCCGTCAGAGATCAGATCCTTCGGCCTCTGGCTGGCCGAGCTCTCGTCGACCAGCCAGACCTTCGCGGAGCTTCAGTCGACGAGCCAGACCTGAACGGATCCACCTGTGGGCTGCGCGTCGGGCCCGGTCGTCTGCAGGTGGACGCAGAAGACGTCCGCGCCGTTGCGCGTGAACTCGCAGTTGGGGTTCCTTCTGGCGTCCTGTCCGTCCAACGCTTCCTTGATGTAGAAGCCTTGGAGTTTGACGACCGGATAGGCCGTGCCCGGCGTGTACATCCATGGACGACAGGTCGAATCCCCGGGCGCCTTCGCGGTGTCGCAGGCCACGACCGGGAATAGGACGACGGGCTCGCTCTCGAGTGTCCCGTTTGCCATCGCCGTCTCCACGTTGTCCACCCAGTCCTGGATGTCCGCGACGTTCGTCGCCTTGTGACCGGTCGCGCCACACACCCACGTCGGAGGGATGCCATTACCTGAGGGATCCCACAGCCCGCCTGAGAACTCCTGGCCCGGAGCCCCCATCCCGCCCATCGCACCGATGTAGCCGCTGAGGTCCTTCGCACCACCCTTCTGCGAGTCGCAGTTCATGGGGTTGGTGTCCTTGTCCTTGACCGGCCACCCCTCCGGGAGGTTGAGCCATCCCCAGTCACTGTTGAGGGGCGCCGCTCCCTTCTCGAAGGTGAAGTAGCAATCGATCGTGCCATCGGGGTTCGGGTCGCCATCTTCCTCGCACTCGTCGATCTTGAGCTGGTCGATCCTGAGTGGAGCCGGACCCGTCAGGCCGAGGGTCCATTCCGCGGTAGCGGAGGCCGTGACGGATCCGCTGTTGAACCCGAAAATCTGGGCGAAGAAGTAGTCCTGGGGCACACTGACCGTGACGGTTACCTGTCGCTCGCCATTCGAGGCGACGCCGCTGCACTGCGGCACGCTATCGAAGGAGATGTTCGTCAGCGTAGCCGAGCCATTGTTGTCGACGATCAGATCCTTCGCCTCGGTCTGGGCGGGGGCCGTTCCGTGGGCGAGGCCGCACTCTCTGGCAGCGGCCAATGCGGCGGCATCGGCTGCGTTCACCATGTTCCGCTTGAGAGCCACGCCGCGCCCGAGGTCGAACGTCAGCACCACCATGCCCAGCAGTGCGAGCAGAGAGATGCCGACGATCGCCAGGACCGCACCGCCCTCCTCGTCGCGAAGCCGCCTCATACTCCACCACCTGATCCTTCGCATCGGAATACCGCCTTGACGGTCGGGGTCAACTTCACGTTGTTCCAGAACGGGATGTTGAGCTCGAGGTCCTGCTGCCACGAAACCTGAACGTCCTGTCCCACGGTCGACGTCGTGCATGGGCCGGATGGCCCGCCGATGATCTTGACGTCAGCGGGGTTGGTCACCGTGAACGGCTCTGCCGCCCGCTTGATCTCGTCCTGGATGACGCAGCTGCTGTCGACTTTGACCGCCGCGCAGCGCGCGCCCTCTCGGGCCGCGCCCTGATACAGCTGGTATTGGCTCCACACCCGCCCGAACTCGAGGGTTCCGAACAGGAGCAGAGCAAGAACCGGCAGGATGAGGGCGAACTCAACTGCCGCCACTCCCTCCTCCCGCGAGACGCGGTTCCTGATGGCTCTCATGATCGTGTGCCTACCTCCGGTTTCGCCGTAACGACCGACGTTTGTCGGCCTCTCACTCCCCCGGCGTCCGGGAGAGTGAGCGGCCGACAAGGCCGCTCTTGGTGCGGTTTGACTTAGCTGGCTCCGCTCGACCCGCCAACACCACCGAGGGTTGTGGCACCCCGGGAGAACACGTTGGCGATAGCAACGCCGAGAGCGATGGCTGCGGCGATAATCGCAAGCGCGATAAGAACGAGCAGGAGTGCATACTCCGTGGCGACCGCACCATCCTCCCGCCTCATCTTGCCGCGCAGGTCTGCAACAAAGGTCTGCGCACCGACGTAGAGTGCGAGAAGCATTCGTACACCTCCCTTCGTCATTTCAAGTTCGGCGCCGAATGTCTGCGCCGAATGTGTTTCGTGCTTTATCGGAAGGGTGGGGGATGCGCTTGAGGCGTCGCTATCCCGACTTCCACCTGCTCTGCATAAGAAGTTCTACGTAGGACGGCTGTGCGCGCTTCAGTCGCCCCGAAGCCCTGCCGATTGGGTCCGCATGCGCCGCCCAAAGGCTGAGACGGCTTCTGCGATCACGAGTTCCCCCCAGGGATTCGCGGTCGGCGTGCGGATGATCCGGCTCTCGCAGGTCTGGGCGGCGGTGGCGGTGCTCATCCCCGTTCTCGTGATGTCGGGGACGCCGCTGTTCGCGATCGACCTGGCGTACCACCTCCGCGCCGGCGACATCATGTTCGACACGCACACGGTCCTTCGGACGGACGTCTTCTCCGCAGCTGCGTACGGCAGGCCCTGGCTCAATCAACAGTGGCTGGCTCAGATCGTCCTTGCTACGGCGTTTCGGCTCGGCGGATGGTTCGGTTTGGTCTTGCTCCGAACCATCCTCGCGGGGCTCGTGCTCACGTTTGTGTTCCTCGCCTGTCGTGCTGCGGGGGCGGCAACGAAACGCGCCGCGTGGCTCACGGCAATCAGCGGCTTCTTGCTCCCTGCGGGATTGATGCTTCGACCGCAGCTTCTCGGCATTCTCTGCTTCGCGGTCGCCGCGTGGCTGGTGGCCCGCCGCGGCACGCATCCGAATGGCGTTTGGATGGTGATCCCTCTCACCGTCCTATGGGCCAACCTTCACGGGAGCTTCTTCCTTGCCCCCGTACTGCTCGTTCTGGCGTGGGTCGAGGACCGGTGGGGACGGGGACGCGCAGAACGCGCGTTACTTCTAGCCGCCCTCGGCAGCCTGCTCGCGACGTTGGTGAACCCGTATGGCTATCGGGTGTGGACGTACGCCATCGGCCTGGCAAGGAATCCGGTCATTCATGAAACGATCGCGGAGTGGCAGGCTCCCACGATCGACATCTACACGGGGGCTGCCTTCTTCATCTCGCTCGTCGTAGTAACGGCCCTTCTGATCGCCAGAGTGCGCCAACCCGTACCGTGGGCATCGCTCATACCTCTCGTGGTGTTCTTCGCCATCGCCCTGTTCGCCATCCGCGGCGTGTACTGGTGGGCCATGGCCGCCCCGATCGTGCTTGCGGGCGTGCTCGCAAGCCGGCCGGCACCCACGAAGCGACGGGACCCAGCCGGAGTACTGAACACCGCCATCGTCGGGTTCCTCGCTCTGATGGTCATCGGGGGGTTGACGCGGTGGACGCCATACACCGGACAGGCGTTGCCGGATGAGACTCGACTGGCGGACGCGCCGGTGGGGATCACGCGTGAGCTGCACCGGACCCTGCGCCCCGGCGAGCTGATGTTCAACGCACAACAGTGGGGTTCGTGGCTGGAGTTCGAGTTCCGAGAGAACTTGGTGGTGATCGACTCCCTGGTGGAAGTCACGCCTGAGAGCGTCTGGTGGAAGTACTTCGCCGTCTCGGAGGGAGTCGAGGGGTGGCAGGCAACCCTCGACTCGTGGGACGTTGACGTCGCCGTACTCGCGCGAGATCAGCAGGAAGGCCTCATCCCGAGGATGAAGGTCGACCCCGGATGGACGTTGGTCTATGAGGACACCGACGGGCTCATCTTCAGGCGAGTGCCGACGTGAGTCTCCTCCCCTGTCGCGTTCCCTCGCTCGAGTAGGTAGACGGCGGGGACGGCTACCAGCAGCGCGTTGCGAAGAAGCAGGATCGCCTTCACCGACCACAGGGCATGGTCGGCAAGCGCCGAACTGTACGACACGACCAGCACGCCGCTCACCAGCATCAGCGAGGCCAGCAGCCACCGTACGTATCCCGTTCGTTCCGCCCAGGCGATCGCGGCCCACGGTGCGAGCCAGATCATGAAGGGGTACGAGAGGAGCGGGGCGGCCAACAACAGGATCGACACCGCCGCCGTGGCTGGAAGGCCAAGCTCGCGCGGCTCCCGCCGAGAGGCGCGGTGCCACACCGCGGCGATGCCGATAACCGCTGCGCCGAGCAACAACGCCTTGGCCCATCCGGGCGCCGTCCCCAGGCGTGCGGAGTCGTTGATGCTGACGAAGCCGCGCCCTAGAGCCCACAGGACCGAGCCGACCAGGCTCTCGTACTCCCACCCCGGAGTGTGGCGCTGGGTGGCCACCTGGAGCGGCCCCGACGGCCCGCCCCACCAGATCCACGCGAGCCCGCCGAGCGTGAGAGCCGAAACCGACCAGCCCAATGCCCGGTGCCTCCGTTGCACGAGCATCACCGGCAACACGGCGATCGGCCACACCTTCGCTAGCACGGCTGCAGCCAACGCCACGCCGCCTGCACGTTCCCGGCCTCGAACCGCCAGCGCGACCCCACCTACCGCCAGCGCCGCGGAAAGAAGGTCGATGGTCATATAGAGGAAGCCGAGAAACGGCACCGTGAGGACCAAGTAGTAGACCGCTGTCCTGCGGCCCCAGCCGAACGTCAAGGCGGCGACGATCGCGAGGTCGCAGAAGACCATGAACCAAACCAGGTGAGTGCCGGTCTCGTTCGCGTTCGCCCCGCCCACCAGCTCGATCACGCCGAGCGACACCGGAGGGTACTCAACTGGGAAGTCGCGGTAGGCCCGGCCCTCGGCAGCCGCGATCTCGGTGAACCGAGGAAGGTACGTCGTCCGCGGAACGGGCCGCTCGGATCCGAACGTGTGAATCGACGAGGACACCTGTTCGACACGGGCGACGACGGCGAAGACGAGCAACGCGAAGAAAACCAGTCGTCTGGCTACGCTCCTCCAATCCGCTGGGGGAACGCTCGCCATCGTCGACAGTCGGACTTGCGCCTTCGAGACCATGCCCGCTTGTATCGGCGAGACAGCGCGCCCATGTAGCAGCTCAGCCGAACTCGTTTCGATCCCCCGTGGTCGACCGTGGACACCACGGCGAAATTCAGATCCAGCGCTAAAGGTTCCGTGCCTTCTCAGCCGACTGATGTAGGCAAGGAGCGAGTGACCATGAGCGTCGTCCGTAAGTCACGCGGGGCGGTCGTGGCGTACGACCCCGCGACGCGGTGGAGGGCGCGCGCCTGGGCTCTGGTCGCCTACCTCTTTGTCCTCGCTGCGGTCGGTGCGATCGTGCTCTTCGCCCTTCAGTACCAGCCCGTCTCCGCCGCGAACTTCGCCTCTCAAGCGGCGCCGCAATCCGACCCGAAGATCGTCCGCGTGGGATATGTGAGCGGGGGAACGTTCTCGTTCGGCTTCCTTCTCGTGAACGACGGCCCGCTTCCTGTGAAGATCCAGAGGATCCACATAACCGGCCGGAACCAGCCACTGGTCCCGACAAGGTTGGAGACGGCGGGGAAACGCTACGCCGGAAGTCTCGGCCAGGGCGATCCCTCCTTGGAGAAGTTCCTCCCGTTCACTCTGGCCGGCGACGATAGCCGGTGGGTCGTCGTTCGAACGCGTTTCGGGAATTGCGGTCGCCTTTCGGAGGGTGCCTTCGAGATCACGCAGTTCCAGGTGACCTATAGCGTGCTCGGGCTGACGAAGCACGCATGGGTCTCGCTTCCTAAGGACATCAGGGTGGACTCGCCTCCGGACTTCGCGTGTCCGGCGGCGGCCGCCTGACGGTCGCCAGCCCCTCCCCGGCCCCGCCAAGCAGCTAGAAACCACCGCCGGCTGCTCGGGAACCGCTACGGATGCCCTCATCATCGACCGATAGCCCGGTGAGGCCGATGCACCAGATGACCAACGCGTTCACCGACTACGCCGGCCGGCTCGAGGCCCTCCGGAACCCGGACGGCGGCTTCGGCCCGCGCCAGGACGTCGCATCTGAGCCCGAACCGACGGCGCTGGTGACCATCGCGCTCGACGATGCGAAGGCCCGAGCCTGGCTCATCGCGTACCAGGGTGAGAGCGGGGGCTTTCCCGTGGTCGTGGGTGGTGTGCGGAACGACGCCGCGACGCCGCTCGCCGCCCTCGCGCTGGACGGGGCCGAACGCGAAGCAGCCGTTGACGCACTCGTGGCGAACCGAGCACCTCACCTCGAGTCCGGTCGCGAAGCCCCCTTCGACGACCGCTACCGCGGATGGCCGTGGACGGCCGGCGCCTTCGGCTGGATCGAACCGACCGCTCGTGCCGTGCTGGCCCTGCGGATCCTGCGACCAGATGCACCACAGGCCATCAGCGACGGGCTGGGCGTCCTCCGAGATCGGGAGTGCGTGGGTGGCGGTTGGAATTACGGGAACCGGATCGTGCTGGGGGAACCGCTGGCGCCATACGCACAGACCACCGCGATGGCGACGCTCGCCCTGCAGGGATTACGGGACGAGGTATGGGCGCGCGGGATCGACAGGCTTCGGAGACTCTGGCGGGCCGAGCGTGCCGGGGCACTGTCTGTGGCGCTCGCCGCCGCGGCCCTAAGAGCAAACGATGATCCAGACAACGAGGACGCCGAGGCAGCGCTCGAGGAGAACTTCGGGCGCACTGGGTTCGCGGGAGACGTCGTCTCGCTCGCATGGGCGGCAATCGCGACGGGGCCTGGCCTGGACAGGGTTCGCGTCTCCGAATGACCGAGCGCTTCGACCGACGGACGTTCCTTCGCCGCTCGGCGATCGTCGGAACCGCCGTGGCTGCGGGCGGCGCCGGGACACTGGCGTACCTCCGGCGCCGAGCCGTGCCGTGGGACGAGAGCGCCTTCCCTCCACCGGGCGACGCGCGAGTAGCCGTCCTCCGGGCGAATTCCTATGAGCATGGCCTCCAAGAGTCGGTCCTCGACGGGCTTCGCGTGGTGGGTGCCGATGTGCGCGGGGCGCGGGTCCTCCTCAAACCCAACCTGGTCGAGTTCGACTCGTCGACGACGATCAACACCGACTCGAGGCTCGTGGCCGCGACCGTCCTTGCTATGCGCCGGCTTGGCGCCGCGAGCGTCACGGTTGCGGACGGGCCCGGCCATCGTCGCGATACCCAGTACGTGGTCGAGAGCAGCGGGATGCAACAGGCGCTGGCCGCGGTGGAGGCGCCGTTCGTCGACCTGAACACCGATGAGGTCGCAGTCCGACGGCTCCGCTCACGCTACACCGCGCTCGTCGAGCTGTGGCTGCCGAAAACGGTCGCGGACGCCGATGTCGTCGTATCGATGCCGAAGTTGAAGACCCATCACTGGGCGGGCGTGACCCTCTCCCTGAAGAACTGCTTCGGCTGCGTTCCAGGGCGTGTCTACGGTTGGCCCAAGAACGCCCTCCACTGGATGGGGATCGAGGCCGCGATCCTCGACGTGGCGGCGGCGGTGCAGCCGGATCTTGCCATCGTCGACGGGATCGTGGGGATGGAGGGAAACGGGCCGATCTCCGGCACACCCGTGGAGGCCGGCGTCCTGGTGTTCGGCAACGACCCGGTGGCGACCGACGTCGTCGCCGCTCGCCTCATGGGCATCGACGCCGAGCGCGTCCCGTATCTCGCCGAGGCCGGTCGATTCCTCGGTCAGGCGGACATGGAGCGGATCGACCAGGCGGGAGAGGACCCGGAGGGCGAAGCCACGCCGTTCGAGCTGCTTCCGAACTTCTCGCACCTCCGGGTCGGTGCCCCCGAACGGGCCGGCGATGCGGTCGACGCTCCAGCGTAATCGAACGCGGTTCGGAGCTCACGATCGCCTGGCGAACTGGATCTTGCACCTAGTGAGGGCGAGGCGCGTAGACGTAGAGGAACGTCCGTCTTCCCTCCAGTAGGAAGTAGTTCTCTTCAATCGCATCTACAACGCTGCTTCCGAACTGCATGACGTACCAATCCTCAGGAACGTCGTTCAAGGGATACGCGAGGATCACCCGGTCGAATTCACGACGCTCCAGCCTCTCGATGAGCGCCTCGTAGGCCAAGGGGTCCCGCGCCCCAATGGTGGGCAGAAGGAAGGGATCCAACACTACGGGCACCTGGCCTTGCATGATCGGAATCGATGCGTCCTCGGAGAGGATCCGATCGGCAGGATCGAGCATCCGATCGAGGAACGCCTCATCGCCCTGCAAGAGTTCCGATGATGCTTCAGCGACCGAGATTCGGAGTACAGGGTAGGAAGCGACCATCGCCAGCGTGACCGCGATCGGTACAAGGGTTGCCCTGGTGAGCGCCTCGTGCGTCCAACGCATCCACAGTCGAGCCGTTAACACGGCGCTCAGGATCATCATGTCGAGCAAGTGGTTGAATACCGCGCCCGAACGCGTCAGGAGGACGATGAGGGTCGCGGCGGCGAATGGGGCGGCAACGTGATGGATGGTGACGTCCTTGTTTCGAATCGAAAGTACGAACTCGACCACCGCCAACGGCAGCAAGACGTAGAGGACGGGGGCGATGCTGGCCATTTCCACCAATTGAGACGGAACGCGGCCGATGCCCTCATCGCCCACCGCAGAAGACGAGAAGGAGGAGATGTTCTGCCAGAACCTGCCTTCGCTCCCGAGTTGGACGAGCAGGATTGCCAGCCCCGACACCGCGATAAACGCGACGAGGAATGAAGCAAGCGCGCGTCGATCTCGGAGGCACAGCCACAGGGCGATCGCGCCGATCGCCCAGATCGCGCTCAGCTTGGTGAACAGGGCGAGGGCACAAAGCCCGCCTGCGATGACGATCGGGGCTTTCCCTCGACCCCGAGCGACGAGCATGAGGGCCACGAGCTGAAGGGCGACCGGGAGCGGGTCATACGAGATCGTGAGTGACGTCCAGATTCCGACCGCGGACACCGTGACGGCAATCAACAGCACCGCCGATCGGACTGGGGGGCAGCCCACGCTCCGCATCGCTCTGAACGCCACGAAGAGCAGGGCGAGATACGACAGGAACGTAAGCAGCTTTCCGGACACTAAGAACTCGCCCGTCAGGAACGAGAGACCGGTATGGAGCAGAATGGGAATCGGCATCATCCTGGTGCCGCCGTAGAAGCCGTGATCGAACAGCGGGGGGTAGAGAATCCCTTCGCGCGCGTACAGCGCCAGCCCCATCCGAGATCCCGCCTGGTAGGTGATGAACGCACGATCGGATAGGTGAGCGAACGCAACGAAGATGAACAACGCAGCCGCGACGACGGCGAACACGACCAGTGCCCACTCGAACAGCTGCCCCACATCCCGAGAGATGCTGCGAGCGGGCATGATCGGTACGGTGATCGAGGGACTGTTGCGTCGAGCCATCGTCTCGACAATCGGCCCTGCGTCGCGACGACCTTAGTCGCGCCTCGATAGCGTCCGCCATACAAACCGCGAGAGCGGTGAGGCCCGAGATCCAAACGATGAATCAAGCTCGATCGGCCACGCACCGATGCACAAGCGGTCGATCGACATGGCGACTCAATCTGGAGCTCTCGAGCGGTCGGTTCATCGAGGCCCTCAAGCGCGCCCTTCATTGGAGGCGCTCTCGATCGGCGGGAACATCGCCATCCGAGCGACGCTCGTCGTCGTCGTTGTGTTTTCGATCTGGACGTGGCCGGTCGTCGACGCCGACGCTCGGCGCTTCTCCGCGCTGTCCACGGAGGCGGGCATTCCGTACCGCGACTACCCGGTCGAGTACGCCCCAGTCGAGCTCGGCTTCATCCGGCTGATCGGCAGCGCCGACGTTCGCGCAACCGCCACGCGGCTCGTGGTCGCGTGTTTCCTCCTTGATCTACTCGCGTTCGCCGGCATGTGGCGCGGCTGGGGTCGTCGTGTCGCGATCACCTATCTGTGGCTCGGAGTTCCGTTGCTCGTCTTGGGATATCTCCGAGTCTGGTATCTCCCGGTTGCGCTTGCGGTCTGGGCGTTCGCGCTCTTGCGGAAGCGGCGACCCGACGCCGCCGGCGTCATAGGTGCGCTCGCCCTGTTCGCCAAGCTCTGGCCGGTCGCGTTGGCTCCCGCCTTGTTGGGAGAGACGCGTCGTCGGGCCTTCCCCTTCGTCGTGGCGAGCCTGGTCGCCGGCGTCGGCTGGCTGGTTCTCGGCGGCGTCGGGGGCGTTCTCCAGGTGGCGACGTTCCGGTCCGCCACGGGATGGGAGATCGAGAGCACCGTCGGCACGCTCGTGTGGCTGTTCGGCGGCGGTGAGCCCAGATGGGAAAACGGGGCGGTTCGGGTCGGCTCGTCGCAAGCTCTCACGTGGGTAACGGGAGTGCTGGTCGTGGTGCTCCTCGGCGCCGTCTGGTGGAAGGCGCTCAGAAGGAAGGAAGAGGACCTCCTCGGCGTTCCGTCACTCGTCGCGCTATGCGCCTTGCTGGCGTGCTCCCCAATCTTCTCCCTCCAATACGCCGGATGGTTGACCCCGTGGGCGGCGGTCGCGAGTCGTGACCCGCGTCGCATTCCGATCGCTTCGGCGTCGGCGATCGTCGTCCTCACCGCCGGAGTGAGCATCGCGCTCTTCCAGTTCGCCGACGGCCTGGAGCCATTCGGCGCGCTGATGCTGCTCGCACGGAACGGATTGTGTGTCTTCGTTCCCGTTTGGTTCCTCGTGAGTCGCGGCCACGGGGTGCCGCCCCCGAAGAGCGACGGGCTCAGTTTCCGAGGAACCGTCGCGCCAACGGCTGTTTCCAAGGCTCGCTGAGTCAGTTTCCGCGCCTCGGTAGAAGTTGCCGCCAGCGGCTCCTACGGAAGCGGGCTCGACGAGCCGATACCTCACGTCATGAGCCTCCTCGAGACGTCCGCGCCTGCCCGCCCTACAGACCGCCCCCGAGCCACTCGTGACGCAGTGCCCGCAGTGCCGGCGCGCCCCTCGCCTCGTCGGCGAGCGCTGAGTCTCGGCCTCCGAGCAACGATCGGCGCGGTCGGCATAGCAGTGTTGCTGGCGACCGCGGATCTGCAGTCGCTGAAGACGGCGTTCGGCCACGTCCGTCCCGGGGCCGCAGCGCTGGCGTTTGCGTTGCTGCTCGTCTGGCTCGCCATCAGCGCGCTCCGCTGGCAGGTGTTCCTTCAGCCTGTCGGCCTCGCGCTACCGATGGGAGAGCTCCTCAGACTGACGCTCGTGGGGAACTTCTTCAACGTGTTCCTGCCGACGGGGGTCGGAGGCGACGCCTACAAGGCATTCCGACTCAGAGGTGAGGCCGGCTCGATGGCCCCCCCGCTCGCCACCGTCTTCCTGGATCGGTTGGCGGGACTCGTCGGGCTCGCGTTCGTTGCAGAGGCGGTGTGCATCGCACGGCTCGCGACCGGTCACCAAGACCGCGTGACACTCATCGCGGGAGGGCTGTCGCTCGCAGTCCTCGCCGCGTCGGGGTTCGCACTGATGCTCGCCCCGCGGCTCGCCTCGACGACCGACGGGACTTCGCGCCTCATCTCGCGGATCCGGAGATTCGCGGCGTCCTTCGCGACGGCCGGCCGTTCGATGAGGACCCTTCTCCGAGCTTCGGCGCTCGGAGTCGCGTCGGCGCTGGTCCTGATCGCCGTGGCGGCGGTCGCCGCGTTCTCGCTCGGGATCCGGATGCCCGTCTGGGGGTACCCAGGTGTCGTGATGCTCTCGGCCTCGCTGGCGGTCTTGCCGATCTCGATGAACGGCCTCGGTCTCCGGGAGGCGGCCATCGTGTGGTGTCTGGCCGCGTTCGGGATCGGTCACGACGAAGCGCTCGCGTTCGCCCTGTTGCTGCTTGCGCTCACCTTTGCCTCGAGCGCGGTCGGTGGGGTCGTCTATGTGGGAACTCGTGGCTCGTCGGCCCGCGACCGGCTGCCGGGGGCTCGCCAGGACGCCGTGGACCAACGAGATGCAGCGTCGGAGATGCGGCCTACGTCTTCGTAGAGATCCTTACTCGCTCGACGTAGACGGCCTGGGCGGGCTGCTGACCTTCAATGCCTGCGCCGGGATCTTGGACCGGGATCTGTTGGATCTCCTGGGCGACGTCGAGCCCGTCGATCACGCGACCGAAGATCGTGTAGTTCGGATTCGCGTCGAGGTTGTGTCCGTCCTCGCCCGTGATGATGAAGAACTGACTCCCGCCGGTGTCTGGACCCGAGTTCGCCATCGCCAGCGTGCCCGGCGGATACGTCTCTTCTCCGGTCAGCTCGTCGGGGATCGAATAGCCGGGGCTGCTCGTGCCGGTCCCGATCGGATCGCCGCCCTGCAGCACGTCGATCGACTCGTCGATCCTGTGGATGCGCGTCCCGTCGAAGTATTTCTGCTCGGCGAGGAACACGAAGCTGTTCACGGTCTCGGGGGCGCGATCCGAGAGCAGCCGAACGACGATGTCACCGCACGACGTCTTCAGTGTAGCCGTGTACGACTGGTCGTCTTGCAGGACCTCGGCGGGGGCGTTGAACTGCGGCTTGGGGCGCAGCGCGCCGGGCGGGGTGTCCGCGTCACAGGCCACCTCGCTCGGGCCTGGCTCGGGGTCGACCGTTCCCGTCTGCGTCCCCGGCTCGGTGGTGGGATTCGGGCTCGGCGTGTCGTCGCCCCCAACCACGAACGTCGAGAACAACACCACGCCACCGACGAGCGCAATGACGAGCGCGACGGAGACCATCGCCATCTGACGGCGCCGTTGTTGTCGCCGCCGGTCCGCTCGACGCTGCGCCACCTGCCGCGCGAGTTGCCGGTGTCTGGTCCGTTTGGCCACGGCGACAGAGGTTACCGAGCGCTGAGCGTCTCGAACGCGAGCCCGTCCAGGATGTCCGTCTCCGATACGAGCCCCCGATCGAACCCGAACCGCCGCATCACCGTTACGAGGATCAAGGCTCCGGCGACGATGACGTCGCCGCGGCCGGGCGCCATCACTGGGAGCGCCGCGCGCTGCGGCGTCGTCATCGAGGCCAGCCGGTCGAGCACGCGCTCCGCGTCGGGCAGCGACAGCTCCGTTCGGTGGATCGCTTCGGGCTCGTACCACTCGAGATCGAGGGCGATCGCCTGCACGGTCGTCGACGTGCCGGCGACGGCCACCAGTGTTCGCGCGTCTCGAGCCGGAACCGCATCTTCTGCTTCCGCGAGCCGCGACTCGACGAACGCTCGCATCGCGTCGATCTCTTCGGGTGCCGGGGGATCGTTGCGAACGAACCGTTCGGTCAGCCGGACGCTTCCCATCTGCACGGAGACAGCGGGGCCCGGCGCCGCGTCGCCGACGACGAGCTCCGTCGAGCCACCGCCGATGTCGAGCACCAGGAACGGTGCCGGGGCGTCGAGACCGCGCGTCGCGCCGAGGAAGGAAAGCGCGGCCTCATGTTCGCCGGTGATGACCTCGAGCGTCGATCCCGTGAGATCCCGAACGGCGCGTTCGAGCTCGTCGCGGTTCGATGCGTCTCGAACCGCAGCCGTCGCGCCGACGCGGATGAATTCGGCATGCAGGGCGCGAGCGCGCCGAACGTAGCGGGCCACCACGTCGATGGTCCGCTCCAGGGCCTCGGGTGCGATGACGCCCGTTCGATCGACACCCTGCCCCAGACGCGTGATCACCATGTCGCGCGCGAGCTCGACGAACCCACCATTCGCGTCCGGTTCGGCGACGAGCAGTCGGATCGAGTTCGTCCCCTGGTCCACGACTGCGAACCTACCGGGCCGTTCGTCGTGGATCGGCTCGATCCGCTCGGCGACCCAAGCGCCCACGGGATCGTCGCCTCCCGCGAGATGGTTCGCGTAGTGCGCATGCAGGCACTTCACGCCGGTCCTCGTCCCTCCGACACCCCCTTGCGATTCGGCACCGGGATGGCCACGGGCACGCTCGCGGGCGTACTCCTCGTGCGCCCGAGCCACAGCCGCTGCGAGATCGTCTTCAGTCCCGACGCGGCGATTCAGCTCGGCGATGGCGCCTTCGGACTCCAGACGGGACACGGCCTTGACCGCCGTCGGATACGTCAGCCAGAACAGCGTGGGGAACGGATGTCCCTCAGCGTCGAACGGTTCGTTCCGGATGACAAGCGGGTGTCCGTCCGAACAGCGCGCAACGACCGTGAATGGTGTCGTCGGCTCGCGGCCGAGCTGCTCGCGAACGATCTCTAGGTCGCTGCGGCGGAGCTCGCCCATCGATGGGCGGGGATCACTTGCGCTTGTGCTCGACCGAGCGCTTGTAGTCGACCTGCCGCTCCTCGCTCTGACGCATGAACTTCTTCAGTCGCGACTCGAAGTCCGGGTCGCTCCCCCGCCTGACGCGCGGCGGCGCCGGGTCCTGGAGCGCCTTGATCGAGAGATCGATCTTGCCGTCTTCCTTGATGGCGATGACCTTCGCCTGGACGACGTCGCTCTCTCGGAGATGGTCGTGCACGTCCTTGACATAGTTGCGGTCGATCTCGGAGATGTGGACGAGGCCGACCTTGCCGCCTTCCAGGGTCAGGAACGCCCCGTACGGCGTGATCCTCGAGACGGTCCCGTCGACGACCGCCCCGACCTCTAGGTCTGCCAGCTTCTCCTCCTCCGAGAGTTCCGTGCGCGAGTAGGCACGGCTCGGCCACTATCCCATCGCGTCTTTTCCCACGTCAACAGCGGTGGGATCAGCAGTCCGAACGGTCGCCCGCGGCGCCCGGAACAATGAGCGCCGTCTCGCCCGGGCCGACCATCCCCAGGCACTCGCGGGCGAGGCGCTCGAGCTCGACGGGATCGTGCAGATTCGAGATGTCCCGACGGAGCAGCGCGTTCTGCACCTGCAGCGCCAGCCTGTCCCGCTCGAGGTCGGCGATGTGGCTCTGCTGTGCGAGAAACGACCGGAGCGGGACGAGCGCGAGCATGGCAAGAAGCGCAACGGCGACGAGCAGGGCTCCCGCCCTCCCCGTGAGGCGAGGGCGGTCGCGGGGAATCGTCTTTGTCCCCGTCATGCGCTCTCTCGCAAGACGGCTGCCGCCCCCGCGTAGCGCGCCGTGTCGCCGAGCTCTTCCTCGATCCTGAGGAGACGGTTGTACTTGGCCGTTCGCTCGCCGCGCGCCGGCCCGCCGGCCTTGATCTGTCCGACGTTCGCGGCGACGACCAGGTCGGCAATGGTCGTGTCCTCGGTCTCGCCCGAACGGTGGCTGACCATCGCGCCGTAGCCGCTCCGTTCGGCGAGCGCGACCGTGTCGAGCGTCTCGGTGAGCGTGCCGATCTGGTTCACCTTGATCAGGATCGCGGTGCCAACCTCTTCAGCGATCCCTCGCGCCAGCCGTTCGGGGTTCGTCACGAAGATGTCGTCCCCAACGAGCTGTACCCGTCGGCCGAGCTCTGCCGTCAGCTCCGTCCACCCGCTCCAGTCGTCCTCGGCGAGGGGGTCCTCGATCGAGACGATGGGGAACGCGTCGAGCATTCCCTTCCAGTAGGCCACCATCTCCGAGCTCGATCGGGACGAACCCTCCAACCGGTAGATCCCGTCTCGGTAGATCTCCGATGCCGCGGGATCCATGGCGAGCGCCATCTCGTCGCCCAATTCAAGCCCCGATTGCTCGACCGCTCGCGTCATCAGCTCGAGCGCATCGCGAGCCTCCCCGATCTGAGGGGCGAACCCGCCCTCGTCGCCGACGCCCGTCGACAGTCCCTTGTCCTTGAGGATCAATCGGAGCGCCTGATAGCACTCGGAGCACCAACGAACGGCCTCGCCGTAGGACGCCGCTCCGATCGGCGCGAACATGAACTCCTGGAGCTCGAGCTCGTTGTCGGCGTGGGCTCCGCCGTTGATCACGTTCATGAACGGGACCGGCAGAAGATGCGCGTTCGGGCCGCCGAGGTAGCGGTAGAGCGGGATGCCGAGCGACAGCGCGGCGGCCTTCGCCGTGGCCAGCGAGACGCCGAGGACGGCATTCGCGCCGAGGTTGGACTTGTCGGCGGTGCCGTCGAGATCGATGAGCATCGCGTCGATCGCGCGCTGGTCGAGCGCCTCTTCCTCTTCGAGCGCGGGCCCGATCACGTCGATGACGTTCGCCACCGCCCGTTGCACGCCCTTCCCGCCGTAGCGCGCTGGATCGTCGTCGCGCAGCTCCAGCGCCTCGTGCTCCCCCGTCGACGCGCCTGACGGAACGGCTGCGCGGCCGAACGCGCCGTCCTCGAGGAGCACGTCGACCTCGACGGTGGGGTTCCCCCGCGAATCGAGGATCTCGCGCGCGTGGACGCCTTCGATAACGGGCATGTGCGCGATTGTAGTGACGGGGGGAGCGCGGTCCAGCACGCTCGATCCGAGCCGCCCGCCCTCGAACCCTAGACTTGGGCCGTGGACGATCGCGCCGAGCCCCAAGCCGAACGGTGCTGCTTCGACGATTGGGTGGACGACTGGTCGAAGACCGCGCGCAAGAAGGGAGTCGCCCGCAGCATCACGCGGTCGGTGCTCACAGGCCTCGAGGAGGCGGGCCTTGACCGGCGAACCGTCCTCGACGTCGGCTGCGGAATCGGCGATCTATCGATCGAGGCCGTCGGACGAGGGGCTAAGAGCGCTCGCGGCTTCGACCTGTCCGAGAAGGCGATCCGCGAGGCGCGCGCGCTCGCGCGGGAACGGGGCGTCGACGACCGGACGATGTTCGAGGTGGGCGACGGGGCGAAGATCGAGCTTCCCCGCGCCGACGTCGTTGTGCTGAACCGCGTGTTCTGCTGCTACCCCGACGCGAACGGCCTCCTCGAACGCTCGCTCGCCGTCGCGGGATCCGTCTACGCGTTCACCATCCCCCGCTCGAGCGGTTTCGTCGGGATTTGGGAACGCACGCGAACCGCGGTCTGGAACGCGTGGTACCGGCTACGGAAGAGCACGTTCGGTGGATTCCAGACGTACGTCCACGACGTCGAACGGATCGACGCACGGGTTCGGGCCGCGGGCTTCACCTTGGTCCGGAGCTCGCACCCCCGGCTCGTCTGGCACCTCGCCGTCTACGCACGAGCCTGACGGAAGAGCGAACGAATCTCCGCCTCGGAGAGCTCGTCGAGGCTCCGGCCGCGTTCGCGGAGGAGCTCGTTGAACCGCTCGTACCGCTCGGCGAATCCCCGCGTCGTCCTCCGCAACGCGCTCTCTGCGTCGACGCCCAGCTTGCGTGCGAGCGCCACCGTCGCGAAGAGCACGTCGCCGATCTCCTCTTCGGCGTTGGCCGCGTCGGTGTACCGGCGGAGCTCGGCGACCTCCTCGTCGAGCGCCTCGAGCGCGGAATCGACGGAGCGCCACTCGAAACCCCAACCGCCGGCGCGACGCTGAACCTTCGCCGCGCGGGCTAACGCGGGAAGCGTCTCGGGGATGTCCTCCTCGAGTGGGGCCTCGCCTTTCTCCTCCGCCTTGATTCGCTCCCAGTTCACCAACACCTCGTCCGCGCCCGACACGTCGACGTCGCCGAACACGTGGGGGTGCCGCCGGATCAGCTTTCGGGTGATGCCGTCCGCGACGTCGTCGATGTCCCACGCCCGATCGTCTGCGGCGATCTGCGCGTGGAAGACCACCTGAAGCAACACGTCGCCGAGCTCCTCGCGCAGGAGTTCGAGGTCGTCCGTGTCGATCGCGTCGAGCGCCTCGTGCGTCTCCTCGAGCAGGTGTCTCGCCAGCGAGCGATGCGTCTGCTCGTGGTCCCAGGGACATCCGCCAGGGCCGCGGAGCCGCGCCATCACGCGCACGAGATCCAGGAGCGCCTGGCCATGCCTCGACGAGGGGACCGGGCGCTTGGCGAGGTCGGCGAGGACGGACTCGACCGCGTCCCCCTTTTCCGGGGGGCCAACGCTCGCGCGTTCGCGCTCGCTTCTTGGGCCCCCCGACCCCCCCGTCACAAGCCGGGCGTCTGCTGCGTCGGCGATGCCGGCTCGTTCTCGGTGCTGCGAATGGGGACGACGGAGAACGTCGCTGCATCGAGGCGCCCGTATCGCGGATTCACCTCGACGTCGACGTCCCCGTATCGCTCGCGCATCCATTCGCCGAACACGCGAGACGCCTGCTGTGCCGAGAGCTGGTCACGCACGTCCTCGAACGTCGCGACGTCCCGGCGCGCCAAGTAGATGACGTGGAACCCGAACTGCGTCTCGACGACATCGGAGATGCCGCCCACCGGGAGCCCCAGCGCCGCGTCGACGAACACCGGATCGAACTGCGATCGGAACTGCGACTCCGAGAACGAGCCGAGGTTGCCGCCGCTCTCGGCCGATTGGGGATCGGTCGAGCGCAACCGCGCGAGTTGCGCGAAGTTCTCGGCCGTCGCCTCACGGGCGACATCCTCGGCATCGCCGCGGTCCTGCAGCAGGATATGGTGAACCTCCACGGTCGTGAACTGATCCTTCGATTCCTCGTACAACGCTCTCAGTTCCTCGTCCCCGAGGCGCTCGGCGATCACGGTGTCCTGGACCTCGCCGAACAGCAGCAAACGTCGCGCGAGCGCGCGGAGATCGGCGAGCGTCAGGCCGTCCTCGGCCAGACGCGCCTCGACCTGGTCCGTCCCGCCGAGGCTCTGCTGCAACTGCTCGATGGCGTCGGCCACGGCGCGGTCCTCCACCGTGATGTCGTGGGTCACGGCGTACGCCTTCACCATCTCCTCTTGGATCTCGTTCGTCAGCGTGAACCGCGCGCACGCAGCATCGGCGCTCTCACCGTCGACCGGCGATCCGCACGGCGCGCCGGAAAGACCCGACAGGAAGGTGAACAACACCATGTCGGTCCGAACGCGATCGTGCGAGATCGCCGCGTCGCCCACGATCGCCGCCGATGTACCGGATGAACAGGCCGCAAGCGCGATCGAGGCGACGGCGAGCATGGCAACGACGCGGCGACGCCAAAGGAACAACAGGAGGGGGCGGATCACCCGGCCATCCTAGCAACCGCTTCCTCCGCACCCATTGCGCGCATCAGTTGCTGTTCCACCCACGCCGGCAGCTCCGTACCGCCGATCCGATCAGGAGTCAGGTTCAACGTTCGCGTCGTGCGGTGGTACGAGGCGTTCGACACGCGCTGCGGCAGTTCGAGCTCGAGCGACGAGGGCAGGTCGACCGGCTTCACACGCACCTGGTCCTTGTACGTCGAGACCTCCATCACGCCGAGGCGATCGCACGTGACGCGAAGCGACGCGACGGCGAAGAGCGTCTCCACCTCGGCGGGCAACTGCCCGTAGCGGTCGATCGTCTCGGTCCGCACCTCGGCCAGCCGGTCGTGCGCGCCGGCGGACCCGATGCGCCGATACAGGTCGAGACGGAGTGCCTCCTGCGCGACCCATCCCGGCGGAACGAACGCCTTCACCGGAAGCTCGATCCGAATCTCCTTCTCCTCCGGGAGCGGCTCGCCCTTCAGCTCGGCAACCGACTCCTGAAGCAACCGCGCGTACGTGTCGAACCCGACGGCGGCGATGTGCCCGTGCTGCTCGGCGCCGAGCAGATTGCCCGCCCCCCGGATCTCCAGGTCGCGGAGCGCGATCTGGAAGCCGCTGCCGAGCGCCTGGTGGCGGCTGATCGTCGTGAGCCGCTCGTGCGCTTCCTCGGTGAGCTCACGCGTCGGCGGGAAGAAGAAGTAGGCGAAGGCGCGTTCCGTGCTCCGTCCGACCCGCCCACGCAGCTGATACATCTGCGACAACCCGAGCAAGTGCGAGGAGTCCACGACGAGGGTGTTGGCGTTCGGGACGTCGAGGCCGGACTCGATGATCACGGTGCATACGAGAACGTCGGCGTCGCGGTCCCAGAACCGGATCATCTGCTTTTCCAGGACCGACTCGTCCATCTGTCCGTGGGCGACGACGATCCGTGCCTCGGGGACCTGTTCCTGCAACCACGCTGCCTGACGGTCGATCGTCGCGACGCGATTGTGGACCCAGAAGACCTGACCCTCCCGGAGCAGCTCGCGCCGAACCGCGCCGAGGGCGAGTCCCTCGTCGTACTGGCCGACGTAGGTCAGCACCGGCTGGCGATCCTCTGGGGGCGTGTCGACGGTCGACATGTCCCGGATGCCGGTGAGGGCCATCTCGAGCGTCCGTGGGATCGGCGTTGCCGACATCGTCAGCACGTCCACCTGCGCGCGGAACTTCTTCAGCCGCTCCTTGTGCGCGACGCCGAAGCGCTGCTCCTCGTCGACGACGAGCAGGCCGAGGTCCTTGAACGAGATGTCGCGCGACAGGAGGCGATGCGTCCCGATCACGACGTCGATCGCGCCCCTCTTCAGGTCTTCGACGATCCGGTCTTGCTCTAGCTTCGGGACGAAGCGTGACAGCATCGCCACCTTCACGGGGAACGGCGCGAACCGCTCGGAGAACGTGATGAAGTGCTGTTCGGCGAGGAGCGTGGTTGGGACGAGAACAGCGACCTGCTTGCCGTCCATCATTGCCTTGAACGCGGCGCGCACGGCGATCTCCGTCTTGCCGAACCCCACGTCGCCGCAGATCAGGCGATCCATCGGCTTCGGCCGCTCCATGTCGGCCTTGACCTCCTCGATCGCCGTGAGCTGATCGCCCGTCTCGGCGTGCGGGAAGGCGTCCTCGAGCTCGGCCTGCCACGGCGTATCGGGACCGAACGCGTGACCTTCGATCGACATGCGCACCGAGTACAGGCGGACGAGCTCGCCGGCCATGTCCTTCACGGCGCGCTTGACGCGCCGAGTGGTTCGAGCCCAGTCGCTGCTGCCGAGGCGCGACAGGCGGGGCACGTCGCCTCCGATGTAACGCGCGACCATCCCCACCTGGTCCGTCGGAACGCTCAGGCGATCGCCCTGCGCGTACTCGAGGACCATGTAGTCGCGTTCGGAGCCGCCGACGGCCCGACGGTGGATCCCCGCGTACCTCGCGACACCGTGGATCCGATGGACCGCGTAGTCGCCCGGCACGAGCTCCTCGGCGATCGAATCTTGCCGGCGCTTCGTCAGTCGTGGCGCAGCTCGCGTGTGGCGACGTGAACCGAACAGGTCCTCCTCGGTTGCGACGGCGAGCTTGCCGCCGGCGAACACGAATCCACCGGCGAGCGGAGCCTCGATAGCATCGGTGGCTGCGGAACCGACCACCTCCTTCGCGCGTTCGAGTGAACCGTGCCCGCCCGCGGTGATGAGGACGCGGTAACCGCGCGCCCGAAGATCCTCGGCCCGGCGTGCGAGCTCGACGGAGTTGCCCTGCGCGGTTCCCCAGTGCGTGATCCCCAGGTCGACGCCCTCGGTGAACTCGGTCAGATGGAGCTGGGTTCGACCGGCCATGGCTTCATCGAGCGGCTCGAGCACACGGGGACCGGGCCACGCGCTCGCGTCGGCGATGGTCTCGGCCTCGTCGAACGCCTGCCGCGCGCGATCGCGCGTTCGCCGCGCCTGTGTGACGACGATCCACGAGCCCGATGGCAGAAGCTCGGCGGGCGTCGGTAGGTGATCGAACAGCAGCGGCGCGAACGACTCCATTCCCTCGGCGTGCAGTCCGTCGGCGATCCGCTGCAATCCGTCGCGGATGCGGTCGAGGTGTTTCGGCGCGAGCGCGGCTGCGCGTTGCCGGACCGCCGCGTCGGTGATGAGCTCGCGGACCGGCGGAACATCGACGCCCTTGAGGGGTGACGTCGAGAGCTGACTCGACGGCGCGAACTCGCGGAGCGATTCGATCTCATCGCCCCAGTACTCCACACGGACGGGCCGGCGGCTGGTGCCGGGGTAGACGTCGACGACGCCGCCGCGGACGGCGAACTCGCCGCGGTGTTCGACCACGTCCGCGCGCACGTATCCGAGATCGACCAGCCCGTCGGCGAGCGCGTCCGGGGGAAGCTCCGCGCCCGCTCGGATCTCGACCGGCGGCGTCGCGCCGAGCGTCGGCGGGATCCGCTGCATGGCGCCGAGGCCCGTGGTGACGAGGATGAACGCGCCGTCGGCGTCGCGGAGCCGGCGAACGGCCTCTGCGCGACGCGCCGAGACCTCGGGAGACGGGCTGATCCCCTCGTACGGCAGCGCTTCCCACGGCGCGAGGTAGGCGACCCGATCGCCGCCGAGCCAGGCTTCTGCGCCGCGAACGAGCGGTTCGGCCTCGCGCGGTCCGGCTGCAACCACCATGACCGGCGCTTGGAGCGCACGGGCGAGCGCGGCGACGACGAAGTCTTCGCCCGCATCCGACCGCGCCAGCACGGGCCGGGCACGTTCGGTCAGCAGACGCTCGAAGGCGTCCGAGCCGATCAGCGTGTCGAGCAGGCGTTCCAGCACCGCGGATCCCTTCCGCACAGCATCCGGACAGCACGAAGAGGCCCGGTTCGCGGAACCAGGCCTGTTCGTTCCGATTCTACGGCTCCGCGCGTACCGCCTACGTGGTGGGGAGCTAGGCGCACGAGGCGGTACGTGGTGAGTTGGGGTGCGCGCGGGCTGCGGTCGCGGGCTACGTGCGCGGGGCGGAGCGGTTGAACCGGTCCTGCGTCACCCGAAGACCTTCCCGAACGATCGAGAGCACCGCGTCGGCGCCGTCGTCAATCAGGTTGGCGACGTCCGGCTCCTCGCGTTTGGAAAAGTCCTCGAGCACCCAGTCGGCGGGATCCTTCCGGCCGGTCGGCCTGCCGACGCCGAGACGGATCCGGTAGAAGTCCGGCGTCCGGAGCGCGCTCGACAGTGATCGCAGCCCGTTGTGGCCCGCGGTCGAGCCGCCGAACTTCACGCGCATGGCGCCGAACGGGAGATCGATCTCGTCGTGGACCGCGATCACGTGGTCGGGGTCGATCCTTCGCTTGCGGGCGAGCGAGGCGAAGGCAGGCCCGCTCTCGTTCATGAAAGCATGCGCCGTTGCGAGCAGGATCCGCTCGCCGAGCTCGTCGATCTCACATACGTCCGTGGGAACGAACCGGACCTTCTTGAACCGCCCCCCGCCGCGCGTGCACAGCTCGTCCACCACGACGTGGCCGATGTTGTGCCGGTTCTTGGCGTACCCCGGGCCAGGGTTGCCGAGCCCGGCGACGAGCCAGGTCATGCGGCCCGTTCCATCGGGGGCCGACGCTCGCTCCGCTCGCTTGTTGGCCCCCGCACCCCCGGCCGGCTAGCCCTCGGGCTGCTCGGCCGCGCCTTCGGATTCCTCGGCCGCGGCGCCCTCGCCCTCTTCTTCGGCGGCCTCGCCCTCGACGGCCTCGGCCGCCTCCTCCTCCTCGACGGCCACCTGCGGTTGGGTGACCGCGACGACGGAGTCCTCGGGGCTGGTCAGGATCGTGACGCCGCTCCGGACCTTCAGGTCGCTCACGCGAACGCCGGACCCGATCTCGAGCCCGGAGATGTCGACGTCGATCGCCTCGGGCACGTCGGTCGCGAGACACTCGCAATTGAGCTCCCACAGGTGGTGCTCGAGGACCCCGCCGGCCTTGATACCGGGCGACTCCCCCACGATGCGGAGTGGAATCGTGACGTTGATCTTCTCATCGCGCCGAACGGCGAGGAAGTCGACGTGCACGAACCGGCCCCTGATGTGATCGCGCTGAACGTCCCTCGGGAGCGCGAGGTGCTCGGTCCCGTCGACGACGAGGTCGACGAGGACATTCGCGCCGGCTCCGGTGTGAAGGAGATGGAAAAGCTCGCGCGAGTCGACGGAGAGCGCGAGAGGGTCCATCCCGTGGCCATACAGGATCGCGGGCACGCGGCCGGCGGCGCGCAGCTTCCGCGCGGCGCCCTTGCCGGTTCGCTCTCGTGTCTCGGCGACGAGCCTCTGTTCCATCGGAGACCGATGGTACCAACGAGACCGCGAGGAAAGCGCTCGCTCGTGCGTCTCTCATAGCAGGGAGGCTTGCAGGGAGGCGGAGCGACGGGCCGTATGGTGAGCGCGACGGTGAGCAGGGCGAGCGAGCAACAGGGACGAGGACTCGCCGAACTGTACGAGCGGCACGCGCCGGCCGCGGTCAGGCTTGCCTACCTCATCACGGGCGACCGCGAACGCTCCCGGGACATCGCGCAGGAGGCGTTCGTCCGGGTTGCCGCCCGGTTCCGGCACCTCAGGTTTCCCGACGCGTTCGACGCGTATCTGCGCCGAACCGTCGTCAACCTATGCACCTCGCAGTTCCGTCGCGAGCGCGTCGAACGCGACTATCTGGAGCGTGAGCGGTCTCACTCGGTCGAAGCCGCTACCGATCCACCCGACCTCGGCGCGAGAGACGAGCTCGTCCGAGCGCTGAGGCGCCTACCCGCTCGGCAGCGTGCCGCGGTAGTCCTCCGCTACTACGAGGACCTGTCCGAGGAGGCGATGGCGGAGGCTATGCACGTTTCCGTCCCCGCGGCGCGCTCGATGCTGTCGCGAGGGATGCAGATGCTTCGAACGATGATCGACCGGGAGGACCGATGAACGACCTCGAGCGTGAGCTTCGATGAACGACCTCGAGCGTGAGCTTCGCAACGCGCTGGATCGCGAGGCCGGCGACGCGCCGGCGCCGCACGACGCGGGCGCGGCGGTCAGGCGTACACGCCGGCGCCAGGTGGGAATGATCGCGGGCTCTGTGATCGCCGCAGCCGCATTGATCGCGATCGCCGTCGTCGGCTTCGGCGCCCTCAGCGGCGAGTCCGGCGAAGTCGTTCCGGCATCCACGACCGAGGAGATGAACGGCATCAGGATCACGTTTCCTGACCGGTGGACGCTGATCGATCCCGATGTGGCAGGGCTGAACGGCTCGGATCCGGGGAACCCCGATCCACTGCCTCAACTACCACGGATCGTTCTGGCGCTCGCGCCGTTCGACCCCGGCCAGCTATTCGGCTGTCCCGGGATGGCTGAGGGAGACTCGCCGACGTTCCTCATGACGATCCAGGAGGAGCCGCGCGCGCTCACCGGCGACGGGGCGCGGCTGTGGCCGGTCGAGCTGGAACCATTGGACGTCGGCACCGACGAGTCGGCCTGCTACCCGGGATGGGAGTTCCTGCACGCGGGCTGGACCGCGGAGGGGCGCACGTTCGAAGCGAGAGTCGGTTTCTCACCCGACGTGACGGATGCCGACCGCGACGCGCTGTTCAGGGCGTTCGCGACGATGACCTTCTCTCCCGGAAAGAGCGGACCCGCAGCGGCGGTCCTCGAGACCGGCGAGATCGGAGGCGAGACGTGGCAGCTCATCGCTTCCCGCGACGACTCGGGGCTGTCGTTGTCTGTCGAGACGGACGATATGGGGTCCGGGATCCACGGTTTCACTCCGGAAAGCACCGAGCTGCAATTCGCGGAAATCGTCGTGGGTGGCGGACCAGGCGCGCGCACGTTGGTGTTCGGCGCCGTGCCCCCCGGAACTGCGGCGATCGACTGCCCCCATGCGACAGCGGTCCGAACGTTCGACGTCCCCGACGAGATCGACGATAGGTTCGAGGCGTTCATCGTGGTGCTCGACGTGGGCCGCGAGGCGGAGCTGAACGCCGTCGACGCAGACGGGAACGTGATCGCGAGCGGTCGCACCGGGTCAGACCGCGGCGAACCCGTCGAATCGCCATCGGACGAGCCGGCGTCGGACGAGCCGGCGCTGGAGGACGGACGCCACTACGGGTTCGTGCGCGCGGTCCATCCGACTCAGGGCACGATCGAATTCGATCTCGCGTACTTCTTGACAGGCGAGGAAGCCAACCGCGCGTACCAGGAGGCGACCGGTGAGACGGGTCCCGTGCCGAATGATTACTACGTCGTCAACGAGAACCCGCGGCTGCGGGAGCTGACGTTCGCCGATGATCTGCGACTGCGACTGCTCGACTGGACCGACTGCTGTGACACGTTCTTCGACGGAGAAATCGGCCCGTTCGCGAAGGCCATCGAGGAGCAGACCGACGTGCTCGTCGACGACGTTCGAGGCAAGGACGACGTCATCTACCGCGGCCTGAGTTCCTGGTGGATCACGATCGAAGACGGCGTCGTGGTCGAGATCGAGGAGCAATACACGCCCTGAGACCAAAGGATCGGGACGCGTCGCTGAGATTGGATGATTGCGTCGTTGATCACACGGCCCGTTCGAACACCTTTGTCGTACCTGGAGACGGGCCGGATTCGTAACGCGTTCCGTCCGGACGGCGCCACAGGAGGTCGCCGGTCGACTCGCGTCTTGCCGACCAGCCGTGCTCGTGGACCAGCCGGTGGTGAAACGAGCAGACGAGCGCAAGGTTGGCAAGGTCGGTTCTGCCCCCGTGACGCCACCACCGAAGGTGATGGGCCTCGGTGAACCGCCTGGCCCCGCAGCCGGGGAAGCGGCACTCCCGGTCGCGGTGGCGGACCTGTCGAAGCATCCACTGTGGCGGCTCGCGAGAGACTCGCCCGATCCCAAGGACGTTCCCGTCGCGATCCTCCACCACGGTCTGCACGCGGGCGTTGCATAGCAGGCGCCGGACCGTCTGGGGGTGGATCACCGGACCGCCCTCGATCTCACACCCGCCGGTGTCCCGCTGCAGGCCGTCCAGTCGGGCGTGGACCACGACCGTGGCCCGGTCGGGCTCGGGATCGGAGCCGATCCGGGCCGAGCACAGCGCCACCAGGGCGTCGGCCCGGCGGGCCGACGCGTACACCTCGTCCTCCTCGCCGGGCAGCACCGCGATACGGTCGGCCTCACGCTCCAGGGCGTTGACGATCACCGGACCGGACGCGGCGGGAAGATCGGCCTCCAAGCCGAACCGGCGTCCCTCGTCGTGGTACCACCACGTGACCTCGCGGCTCAGCTCGGTCTGCCGGACGTCCTTGATGGATGCCGTGGCCTCGAGGTCGCCCCGGTGGCGGACCGCGCCGACCGAGACCGTCGCCGCCCACCGGATCAGGCGCGCCTCGGTCTCGGGCGTGGCGAACCGAGTGAGCTCCGCCACCTTGTCGATGCCGAGCGCTCCTTGCTCCAACGCTTCGGCGATCAGCGGTAGATCCTCCAGGGCGTGTGCGGCGCCGACCCACCGCCTTGCCTTCCACTCGGAGATGCCGTAGCGGATGGTGAGCCAGTGCGCGGTGTCGCGGGCACCGGCATCGCGCCAGACCTCTCGACGATCGGCGTCGGCGATCAGACGCAGCATCCGTCGCTGCGCGCGACCGACGTCTGCGGTCGCACTGTCGAGTGCAGCAGTCAGCGGATGCGTCGCGTCTTCGAACATAGGTGCGACGCTAACATCCGCCACTGACACTCGATTGAGTGTTCGACACGCGCGGCGACGTTCGAGTTGCCGTGTTCGATCAGTAATGGATGACTACGTCTGCGCGGTCAAAATGCGCAAGATGCGCAAGCCTCAGATGCGCGGGTATCGCTACTGATTCTCTCCGTGGAACAGCTCCGACACGCTCGCGTCCTCGAACACCGCGCGGAGCGCGTCGGCGATCAGGGGCGCGATCGAGAGCACCTTGAGCTTGCCGAACATCTTCTCCTCGGGAACCGGCACGGTGTTGGTGATGACCACCTCGCGGATCGGCGCCTCCTCGAGCAGCTGAACCGCTTTGCCCGAGAGCACGCCGTGCGTCGCCGCGGCGTAGATGGGACCTGCGCCGTGCTGCGCAAGAACGCTCGCGCCTGCCGCGACCGTCGACGCGGTGTCGATCATGTCGTCGACGAGGACGCACGGACGCCCCTGGACCTCTCCGACGACTGCGATCTCCTCGATCTTGTGTGCCTCGTGGCGCGACCGCCGCTTGTACAGGTACGCGAGATCGGCGTGCAAGCTCTCGCGCAACCGCTCTGCCGTCTTGATGCGGCCGGCGTCGGGCGCGACCACGACCAGTTCCTCGTCGTGCAGGCCCAGATCGTCGTGCAGGTAGGTGGTCAGCACGGGGAGTGCCGTGAGGTGATCGAACGGAAAGTCGAAGAATCCCTGGATCTGTCCTGCGTGCAGGTCCACCGAGACGACTCGGTCCGCGCCCGCCACGGTTAACAGATCCGCGACCAGTTTGGCGCTGATCGGCTCGCGCGCGAGTCCCTTCTTGTCCTGGCGCGAATAGCCGTAGTAGGGGACAACCGCCGTGATTCGCTTCGCGCTCGCCCGCTTCATGGCGTCGATCATCACCAGCTGTTCCATGATCGACTCGTTGATCGGATCGGCGTGGGTCTGGACGACGAAGACGTCGACACCACGAACGCTCTCCTGGGCCCGGACGTAGATCTCGCCGGAGGCAAAGCGGGAGATCACACAGGGGCTGATCGGTACGCCGAGGTTGTCGGCGATCTCCTGGGCGAGCTCCGGGTGGGTGGTCCCGGAGAACAGCATCATCTTCTTCTTGGTGACGATCTCCACCTCAGTGCGCCCCCTTGCCCTTCGGCTTCCGCTTCCCCTGCGCTTTGGCCTCGTCGTCCTTGCGCTTGCGATACCCCTCGACGACGCGTTGCTCCGAACGCTCGACGGCGAGCGCGCCCGGCGGGACGTCCTTGGTGATGACCGATCCCGCGCCAGTCACCGCTCCCCTGCCGACGCGAACCGGCGCGACGAGCATCGTATCCGAACCGATCCGCGCGTCGTCTTCGATCACCGTCTTGTGCTTTTCGTACCCGTCGTAGTTGACGGTCACCGTAGCCGCCCCGATGTTCACGTCGTCCCCGATCGACGCATCGCCAACGTAGGAGAGGTGCGGCACCTTCGAGCGCACGCCCACCGTCGCCGCCTTGACCTCGACGAACGCGCCCACCTTGGCGCGCTCGTGCAGAACGGTGCCGGGTCGAACGTGGGCGAAGGGCCCGACCTGCGCGCCCCTGCCGACTCGAGCGCCGCGCACCACTGAGAACTGCACGATCGCCTCCTCGTCGATCCTCGAGTCGACGATCCGGGTGGACGGTCCGATCTCGGCGTGTTCGGCGATCCGCGTCGAGCCCTCCAGGAAGGTGAGCGGATGGATGACCGTATCGGTGCCGATCCTCACACCGACGTCGATGAACGTGCTCGCGGGATCCACCAGCGTGACGCCCTTCGACATGTGTTCGGCGTTGATTCGCTCGCGCACGATCCGCGTCGTCTCGGCGAGATCTCCCCGAGAGTTGATGCCCATCGCGCCAACCGCGTCGATGTTCACCGCCGAGATCCGCTCCCCCTTGTCCATGAGGATCGGGAAGACCTCGTTGAGGTAGTACTCGCCTTGGCGGTTCTCGCGTCCCACCAACGGGAGCGCACGGAACAAGTCAGCCCGCCGAAACGCGAAGACGAGCAGCGACACCTCGTTCAAGCGCTTCAGCTCGGGCGGCGCGTCCGTTCCCTCGACGATCCGAACGAGCCGGCTCCCGTCGCGAACGATCCGCGCGTACCCACCCGGCTCTGCGACCTCCGTCGTGAGGATCGTTCCGGCGCTCTTCGTCCTTCGATGGACCGAGAGCAGCCGTCGCATGTGTTCGGGAAGGACGGGATCGAAGTCGCCCCCGACGACGACGACTTCCCGAACGCGACCGACCGCGTCCTCGGTGGCGAGCACTGCGTGCCCCGTCCCGAGCGCTTCGCCCTGCTCGACGAAGACCGGCTCGGGCTTGATCCCCCACGAACGGACCGCGTCTCGAACCTCATCCGCGCCGTGGTGGACGACGATCACGATCCGAGACGGCCGCACCGCTGCGACGTTCCTGAGCGACCACCACAGCGCCGGGCGACCGCAGATCGGATGCAGGACCTTCGGCGTTCCCGAACGCAAGCGCTTACCCTTGCCCGCCGCCAGGACGACGGCCGCCAGCGACGACCCCGCGCGCGATGTCGACAACTCGGTCCTCTCTTGAAGGCTCGAAGGGCCACCGCCAGATCCAGCCCGTTCCGGGGGGAGGAATCGAACCTCCATTTAGGGCTCCAAAGGCCCGCGTCTTGCCGTTAGACGACCCCGGACGCGTCCAGATTATCCCGCGAGGGAGGGCGGGCCCGACGCGACGACTGCGTTGGGGATCGCTGCGGCGAGCTCTTCGGCGTGCGCACGGTCGGACGCGAGGCCAACGACCGACGAGCCGCTCCCGGTCATGACGGCGCCGAGCGCACCGCGTTGCAGCAACTCGTCCTTCGTCGTTTCGATCTGCGGGTGTCGTTTCGTGACCGCCGCCTCGAGGTCGTTGAACATAGCCGCGCCGAGCCCCTTCGCGTCACCCGCAGCGGCAGCGTCGAGCGCCGGTTCTGGATCCGGCCCTGGCTCGGCGCCGGCCTCGTCCCACCAACGGTACGCATCGGGTGACCGAACGCCGAACCCGTGCTGCACGACGACCCACCAGAAGGTCGCCACGTCGGCCGGCGCGAGGAACTCGCCTCGCCCCGACATCAGCACCGGCCCTCCCAGGAGCATCGCCGGGACGTCGGAGCCGACGCGCTCGGCCACCTGGGTGAGCGTTGCGGGGTCGTGCCGGCATCCCCACAGCTCGTTCAGTGCGTGGATCGTCGCCGCGGCATCAGCGCTGCCGCCGCCGAGCCCCGCCGCGAGCGGGATGCGCTTCTCGATCTCGATGAGCGCGCCGCCCGCCTTCGAACAGACATCGGCGAGGCCCAGCGCGGCGACGAGTGCGAGGTTCATCCCACCGGCCGGAGTCTCCCCCGACATCGCCGGTGCCCCGCGGACCTCAACGCGCAGACGCTCGTCCGGGCGGACGGTCACGGCGTCGGACCACGAGATCGGGAGGACGAGGCTCTCGACGTCGTGGTAGCCGTCATCGCGCGACGAGAGCACCCGGAGGAACACGTTGATCTTCGCGAAGGCCTCCCGGTGGATCGTCTTCGACGTCACGGCCGCCACCCCGTTTCAAGCATCGCATCCGCAACGGACGCGAACTCGTCCAGCGACAATCCCTCCGCTCGAGCGGACGGATCGATGTCACACCGCCGTAGCACGGCGGCAGCGGCGGTTGCATCGAGCCCCAGCCGCCTGAGCGCGTTCGCCATCGTCTTGCGGCGCTGGGCGAATCCGGTATCGATCACGCGGAACAGCGCAACCGGATCGACGTCAACGCGCGGGGGATGCCGCTCGATCCGCACCAGGACGGAATCCACGCTCGCGGTCGGCCAGAACACGCTGGCCGAAACGCGCCTGACGATCTCGGCCTCGGCGCGGTACCCGATCCGAAGGGTGACCGGGCCGTACTCGTCCTCTCCAGGAGACGCGACGAAGCGATCCCCGACTTCTCGCTGGACCATCACGAGGTACCGGTCGATCGCCGGGACACCCTCAACGAGGTCGACCACGAGCGGCACGGACACGTTGTAGGGAAGGTTCGACACCATCCGCCACACGCCCTCGCCGAGGAGCGCGTGCCAGTCCGCGTGCATCGCGTCGATCTCCTCCACCCGGACCGAGGGCCACCCGGCCACCACGTCGCGAAGCGCGAGAACGAGACGGCGGTCGAACTCGATGGCGAGGACGTTCGGGCCGGCTTCCGCGAGCGCGACCGTGAGCGAGCCGAGCCCGGCGCCGATCTCCAGGACTCGGTCGCCGGCGCCCACGCCGGCGTCGGCGACGATCGCACGCGCGAGGTTCGGGTCGGCCAGGAAGTGTTGCCCGAGCGCTTTCGACGGAGCGATCCCGTAACGAGCGGCGAGTGCGCGAAGGGCTGAACGCCCGAGCGCGTTACCAGACGAGCCGGACCTGGACGACGCCCTCGCCGAGGTGGGCGATACGGGCGAATGCCTCTTCACTGAGGTCGATGATGCGTCCACCGAAGGGTCCGCGATCGTTGATCACCACCGTGACCGAGTTGCCGTTCGCGATGTTCGTGACCCTGACCACCGTACCGAACGGCAACCACGGATGCGCCGCGGTCAGTCCGTCGCCCGGCGCGAACGAGTACCAGCTGGCCTCGCCGACCTGCGTCTGAGGGTCCGTGGTGGGGACGGCGCGCTCTCGACCGATGATCCGCTTGGCGGCGACCGCCTCACTCAGCACCTCGCGCGAAAGCAGCGTACGAGCATATGGCTCGCCGTTCACGAGCTTGATCTCGTAGCGCTCCATCATCACGCCGTTTACGCCGGCGCGAACCATCTGAATCTCGCCGGGCGCGATCTCGTCCGAGCGAGACGTGTACGTGGTGAAGGGGATCGGAACTTGGACCTCGTTGATCCTGTAATCGATCGCGGTGAACCGAACCTGCATGTTCCGTTGAAGGGGGGTCTTGGGTGATGGATGGACGCGGTCCCACCGGTCGGGCTCGATCCCCATGGCCGAGAGGAGCTTGCCGACGGAGGGGGCGTTCGTGAGCACGTCGAGGTCCTTCCCCATCACCACGACGCGCGCGTCCACCACCTCCGACCTTCCGGCCGGGTAACCCGCAGAGAACATCACCTCGGTGCTTCGAGCCGCGTTCGATCCGAGCGGCCCCGGCACCCCGTCCATCACCCAGACCCCCACATCCTGTGGCGCGGGAGCGACGAACGCTTCCGCGAAGTGATCCACCTCAACCGTCATGCCGTCCGAAAGGGGAGTCGCCTTCGGAGGCGTCACGACATCGCCGGAACCGATGACCACGCCCTCGGTGTCGAGGAGCTCGCCGACGTTTGCGCTCATCGTCCGAACCACCTCGGGCTCCCCCTCGACCACCAACGTCACTGTCTTCTGGACGGCGATGTACCCGACGGCGAGCACGACGGCTGCACCCGTCAGGGCCACGTTCCCCACCGCCTTGCGAGCCCGGAGCCTCCGGACCCGCGAGGGTCGCACCGGCATGCCACTCCTCCTATGAAGGAAGGCTTCGGGGGGAAAGCGGCCGGGGCCGGTGCCGAAGCCTCCTAGGTGAGCGCGAGGACCGTATCAAACCCTCAACCTTCAAGGCAAACTTGAAAGAGCATCCTTTCCACGGGTTTTCCACCGGTCCCCGGGGTGTGGGTACCGCTATCGAAGGCGGGGAAACGCCGCGAACGCGTTGGCTAGCGTGGCCGCGCGGACGTCCTCGACGGCTTCGCCGCGGGCGGTGGCGACCGTCTCGATCACGTCGACGACGTTCGCCGGCGCGTTGTCGCGACCTCGGAGCCGCTGTGGCGCGAGGAACGGGCTGTCGGTCTCGACCAAGAGTCGATCCAGGGGGATCGCCGCGGCGGCGTCGCGAATGTTGGCGTTCTTCGGGTAGGTCACGTTCCCCGCGAACGAGAGGTACCAGCCGCGCGAGGCGCACGCGCGCGCGGTGGCGACGTCACCCGTGAAGCAGTGAAGGACGACGTCGCGGACGCCGCCCTCATCGAGGACTCGAAGGACGTCCTCCCACGCGTCACGGACGTGAACGACCATCGGCAGGTGCGCCTCGCGAGCGAGACGGACGTGCACTCGGAACGCTCGTATCTGGTCCTCTCGCGGAGATCGCATCCGAAAGAAGTCGAGCCCGCACTCGCCCACCGCGACGACGCGCTCGAGCGCCAGGAGCTCCGCGGTCCGGGCCGCGGCTTCCAGGTCGAACCCAGACGCGTCGTGCGGGTGGGTTCCCGCGGTCGCGAACACGCCTTCCAGGGACTCTGCGAGCTCGACGGCGCGACGGCTCGAGTCCAGGTCGATACCCGGGCAGACGATGCGCTCCACGCCGGCTCCGCGAGCCTCCGACAGCACGTCGGCAGGGTCGCGCTCGATCAAGAAGAGGTGGCAGTGCGTATCGATCGCGGACGTCTTCAGTCCGAGTGCAGGGTTGCCGTCGGAGCGAGCACCCTCGGTCACGGTTCCTCGACGGCTAGTCGAAGGATCGATCGGCGCCCGGCGTCACGAACGCGCCCCATGTGTACCGCCACTCGAGGGCATGGGTCGCACGTGAAACGTGAGCGCGACAACCTTCACTCAGGAGTCGAGACGCGGGAACAGCGCCTCCCCTTTCGACGTCTTCGTCCCAGGTGCGAGTCCACCCCACCGCGCGGCGTGAGGGAGGCGCTGTGCGTGGAGCGGCTCGTCGATCCCGAGGTCCGACCACAACGCCGCGGCCGCGGTCGGCATGATCGGCGAGATCAACACCGCGAGGATCCGCAGCGTCTCTGCGGCGGTATAGAGGACCGCCGCGAGCTCGTCCCGGCGCTCGTCGTCCTTGGCGATCTGCCACGGCTCGCGCTCGACGAGGTACTGGTTCGCGCGCCCGACGATGTCCCAAACGGCCGTGAGCGCCGAGCCGAGGGCGAGCGTGCCCATCAGCTCGTCATATCTGCGCCGGGACTCCTCGATCACCTTGGGCAGGTCGGTGTCGTCACCGGGAGTCGCCGGAACGACGCCGTCGAAGTAGGAACCGAACATGGCCAGCACTCGACTGGCCAGGTTCCCCAACCCATTTGCCAGGTCGGCGTTGTGGCGGTCGACCATCGACTCCCACGAGAAGCTCCCGTCCTGGCCGAACTGGATCTCCCGCATGAAGTAGTACCGGTAGGAGTCCACGCCGAAGTGGTCGAGGAGCTCGAACGGGTGGATGCCGGTGGCGTTGGTCTTGGACATCTTCTTCCCGCCGACGGTCAGATACCCGTGGGCCCACACCTGGCGAAACGGCTCGACCCCGCCGGCCATCAGCATGGCCGGCCAGTAGACGGCGTGCTGGCGGAGGATGTCCTTGCCGATCAGGTGGATGTTCGCCGGCCACACTCGGGCGAACCGCGCCTCGTCGCTGCCGTATCCGGCGGCGGTGATGTAGTTCGTGAGGGCGTCGAACCAGACGTAGCAGACGTGGTTCGGATCCCACGGCAACGGTATGCCCCAGTCGAAGTTGGTCCTGCTGATGGAGAAGTCCTGGAGCCCGCCCCTGATGAGCGAGAGGACCTCGTTGCGTCGGGTCTCCGGCTCGATCCGGGAGGGGTCTTCCCCGTACCACGCGAGCAAACGATCGGCGTACGCGGAAAGCCGGAAGAAGTAGTTCTCCTCGCGGACGTGCTCCACGGGCCGGCCGTGGATCGGGCACTTGCCGTCGACGAGCTCGTCCTCCGTGTAGTAGAGCTCGCACGAGACGCAGTACAGGCCCTCGTAGATGCCGAGGTAGATGTCGTCGCGGCCGTTGTCGTGGACGGCCCGCAGCAGCCGCTGGACGGCGGTGACGTGGCGAGGTTCCGTCGTGCGGATGTAGTCGTCGTAGGCGATGTCCAGGCGAGCCCAGACCTCGCGCCAGCGCGGCTCCATCTGGTCGACCCAGGCCTTCGGCTCCATCCCCGCCGCCTCGGCGGCCCGCTGGAGCTTGAGGCCGTGCTCGTCCGTACCGGTGAGGTGGAACACCTCCTCGCCGCGCAGCCGGTGGTACCGGGCGATGAAGTCGGTCGCAACGGCGTTGTAGGCGTGGCCGATGTGGGGAACGTCGTTCGGGTAGTAGATCGGCGTGGTGATGTAGAAGACGTCTCGACCCATGGTGCGAGCCATGGTAGCCGAGGCGTTCGAGCCGTTCGTGGGGATGGTTACGACCCCGGTCGGATGAGCTCCTCGTAGATCGCGTTCGCGCTTGCGTCGTGGCGTTTCGCCACGCTGGACGCCGCCTCGCGCTTGCGCATCCCTTCGTCGACCAGCCGGCGAGCCTCCCCGACCAGCTCCGCAAGCGCGACGTCGTTGCCCCAGGCGCGTCCCTCGATGACCACGACGACCTCGCCCTTCGGCTCGGACCCTGCCACCCGCGCGAGCACCTCGGAAGCACGTCCGCGAACGACCTCTTCGTGCAACTTGGTGAGCTCGCGTGCGACCGCCACCCGACGGTCGCCCACCTCCTCGAGGACGTCGCGGAGCAGCCTCTCGAGCCGTACGGGCGACTCGAACACGACGATCGTCCGCCGCTCGTCCGCGAGCGAGCGAAGGCGCTCGCGCCGGTCCCCCGCCTTCCTCGGCAGGAACCCCTCGAACACGAACCGGTCGCTCGGGAGCCCGGACACCGCGAGCGCGGCCGTGACGGCTGAGGGTCCCGGAACGACTCTGACGTCGATCCCGTCGTCGACGCACGCGCGAACGAGCCGGTGCCCGGGGTCGGAGATCAGCGGCATGCCGGCGTCGGTGACGAGCGCGACGTCCTTCCCCTCGCGAAGGCCCGAGAGGAGCTCCGCGGTTCGGCGAGCTTCGTTCCCCTTGAACAGCGAGACGAGCGGGCGCTTGATGCCGAAACGCGACAGCAGGCGTCCGGTGCGACGCGTGTCCTCGGCCGCGACGACGTCGACGCCGGCGAGCGTCTCTTTCGCGCGTTCGGTCATGTCGCCGAGGTTCCCAATCGGGGTACCGACGAGGAACAGTCGCCCGCTCATCGCGACCGATGCTCCCACGCGCCTTCCGTCGACACACCTTCGAGCTGTCCGCGTCGGTACAGTTCGATCGTTTGGTGGCCAACACGGATAGGGACTATTCGGGGACGCCGCTGCCGAAGAAGCTCGGCGTGCGGGAGAGCTCGCGCGTTCTGGTCGCGGGGGCCCCGGACGGGTTCCGGCTCCACCCGATCCCGAGCGGCGTCGAGCTCGTGGCCCGGGTGCGCGCGCCGCTCGACGTCGTCCTGTTGTTCGTCACCCGGCACAGCGATCTGAGGCGGCGGTTCCCCGTGCTCGCCCGCGCGCTCGCTCCTGCCGGCAGGCTGTGGGTGGCGTGGCCCAAGAAGGCATCGGGGATCGCGACGGACCTGACGTTCGAGACGGTCCAGCGGGTCGGGCTCGACGGCGGTCTCGTCGACAACAAGTCCGGCTCCATCGACGACGAGTTCCAGGGAGTCCAGTTCGTGTACCGGCTGAAGGATCGAACCAGCCGCTGAGCCGTACCATCGGTCGATGCCGACCGTCGTGACCGAGCCGACGCTGTCCGAGCGAGTCTCGGTGTCGCTCGCGTCCCGGCTCATGTGGCTCAACCGACCGGTCGTGGCGATCCTCGCGGTCGGCGCGATCGCGGGAGCCGTTCGCTTCGTCAACCTCGAGTACCCGCAGCAGCGCGTCTTCGACGAGTACTACTACTCCAAGTCCGCGTGCATCTTCCTCGGCTACTCGAACGACGTCTGTGACATCAACAGCAGCAACGAGCGGTACTGGCGGCGGGTGCGAAACGACACGGGCGCGTGGGTCCATCCTCCCCTCGGCAAGTGGATGGTCGCGCTCGGGGAGCTGGCGTTCGGAACGGATTCGTTCGGTTGGCGCGTCGCTGCCGCCGCGACCGGCACCGCGACGGTGATGGCGCTCGCGTGGATCGTCCAGCTCCTGTTCGCCAGTCCGATCTGGACGTTCACCGGTGGGTTGTTGCTCGCCGTTGAGAACCTCCACTTCGTCCAGTCGCGAACGGCGATGCTCGACGTCTTCGTCGCCTTCTGGATCGTCCTCGCGTTCCTGTTCCTTCTCTTGGATCGGCGATGGATCGATGCACGCGATGCCGAGCGCATCGCGTCGGCCGACTCGCATGAGGAAGCGACGATTCGGACGCGCGTCGCCGCGCCGCTGTGGCGGCCGTGGCGGTTCGCGGCGGGCTTGGCCCTGGGAGGGGGGATCGCCACGAAGTGGTCGGCGTTGACGGCCGTCGCGGCCGTCGGCGTCCTGTCGTTCGTCTGGGAGGTCTCGCGCCGGCGAAGGGCGGAGGTGCGGAGGCCGTTCATCCGCGCGATCACCGCCGAGGGGTTCGGCCTCGTTCTCTCGCTCCTGGTTGTTCCGGTGCTCGTGTACGTCGTTTCGTACGTGGGTTGGTTCGCCCACTACGGGTTCGATCTCGGTGAGTGGATGAACCTCCAAGGAGCGATCTACACCTACCATCGCGATCTCCGCACGATCGACCAGGCGACCGGCGAGCCCGTGCACGCGTACCTGTCGCAGGCGTGGAAGTGGATCCTCCTGTGGCGTCCGGTCTTCTATTACGCCGACTACGGGGAGGGAGTTCGCCAGGTCATCTACGCGAACGGGAACCCCGCGATCTTCTGGGGAGCAATCTTGGCCATCCCGTACACGGCGTTCGCGTGGTGGCAGAAGCGCGACTGGCGCGCCGGGTTCGTCGTCGTCGCGGTCGCAATCCTGTACGGGCCCTGGTTCCTCGTTCCCCGTCCGCAGTTCTTTTTCTACGCGACGCCGATCACGCCGTTCCTGGTGCTCGCGTGCGTCTATGCGCTGCGCGAACTGGCCGACGTGAGGTACCGAGCCCTTCACACCGCCGGCCGCGCGGATCGGAGTGTTCGTCCGTACCTGCCGGTAGCCATCGGATTCGTTCTCGTTGCGGTCGGTCTGTTCATCTGGTTCTGGCCGGTGCTCACCGGCGCGCCGGTGACGGACGAGGCGTGGACGCTCCGCGCGTGGTTCCCAAGCTGGACCTGACCAGCCGGTAGGATTCGCGAACCGTGGCGCGCACCGAGCTCGTCTTCGTCCCGATGTCCGACGGCGTTCGGTTGAACGCGACGCTGTATTACCCGTCCAGCGACAGACCCTCGCCGGCACTCATCGAGGCGCTCCCGTATCGCAAAGACGACCTCACGGCGTCCTACGGAGACGAGTACCACCGGTTCGCCGACGAGTTCGGCTACTTGGTGTGCCGGCTCGACGTCAGGGGAACCGGCTCGTCCGAGGGGCTACCCGCCGGCGAGTACACGGCGCGAGAGCTTGCCGACATCGCCGAAACGATCGGTTGGCTCGCGTCGCAGGAGTGGTCGAACGGAAAGGTCGGCATGTACGGCACGTCGTGGTCGGGGTTCAATTCGTTGCAAGTGGCGATGCTTCGGCCGCCCGCGTTGAAAGCGATCTGCTCGATCATGGCGTCCGATGACCGATACGCCGACGACGTCCATTACTTCGGCGGCGCGTTGAAGCAGCTCGACCTCGTCGACTACCCCACGTATATGGAGGCGATGAACGTCCTGCCGCCCGTTCCGAGCGTGTTCGGCGACGGATGGCGCGACGTGTGGCATGAACGTTTCGAGCGCTACGAGCCGTGGACGACGACGTGGCTCGAGCATCAGACGTACGACGACTTCTGGAAGCGCGGCTCGCTCCGTGAGGACTACACGTCGATCGAGGCAGCGACGATGCTCGTGACCGGCTGGGTCGACGGCTACAAGAACATCGCCCTGCGTGGGTTCGCCGCGCTCGAGTGCCCGAAGCGGCTCGTTGCCGGTCCATGGGGGCATTCCTACCTCGAGACGTCGTTGCCCGGGCCCAATACCGACATCGTCCCCGAGATGGTCAGGTGGTGGGATCGGTGGCTCAAGGGCGTCGACAACGGTGTCGACCGCGAGCCACCGATCGTGCTGTTCGCACGCCGACCCACGCCGCCCTCCGCCGTGCTTCGCACCTATCGGGGCGAATGGCGCTACGAACCGGGATGGCCGCTCGAGCGCTCGGCGACGTTGCCGCTCGAGCTGGCCAAGGCCGACGTGAACCGCGACGGCGAGGGACCCGACGAGCTCGAGGTCCGCGGGGACGTCGGGTGGACCGCATGGATCAGCTGCGCCGGAGCGCTGCCCTGGGGGCAGCCACAGGACCAGCGCCCGGACGAGGCGTTCAGCCTGGTCTACGACTGGGAGCCGCTCGAGGACGAGGTCGAGATCCTCGGTCATCCCCGTGTCGCGCTGCGGCTGTCGAGCTCGGCTCCGGTTGCGTACCTGAGCGCCAAGCTGTGCGACGTGCATCCCGACGGCGCATCGCAGCTCGTCACGAGAGGGCTGCTGAACCTCACCCACCGGGCGTCACGCGAGCGTCCCGAGCCGCTCGTGACCGGAGAGACGTACGACGTCGCGTTCGAGCTCGACGTCACATCGTGGGTGTTCGAACCGGGACATCGCGTCCGCCTCGACATCGCGGGCGCGGACTGGCCGAACGCGTGGGCGCCGCCGTACGCGTCGACGCTGTCGGTCGACCGAACAGGCTCGACGCTCGAGCTCCCGACGCTTGACGGACCGACGCCGGCCGCGGGGCGGCCGACGTTGCCTCCACCCCGCCTGTCGCAGGCCGTGATGTCGTCCGCACACGGCCACGAGCTCGACGAGCTGATCTGGCGGATCGAACACGACGTCGCGGAGGGGAAGACCCGTGCCGTCGCCAAGTACGGCGGGCCGGTCGAGGCAACCAACCACGTTCCGGGGTTCGAGCAGTGGTATGGAGGAACGGTGGGCGTCTCGATCGACGATCCTGGACGTGCGTACGTCGACGCGACGGCGACATACGTGATCCGCTTCCCCGAGGCGACCGTTCGAACGCGGGCGTGCCTGAAAATCCACAGCGATGCGGACGCGTACACGGTCCGATTGGAGCTCGAAGCGGGTGAGGGTGAGGACGTCGAATGGTCCCGCCGGTGGGACCGGCGAATCGAACGAGTGCTGCAGTAGCAACTCGGACTAGTTCGCGCCCACTTTGTTCGCGATCTTCTTCAGCAGCTCCTCCATCCGTTCTTCAGTGTCCTTCGACTCACCGCTCCCGCGGTGGATGTACGCGGCTGCGAGGACCACGAACGAGAACAGCTGCAGGAACTCGGACTGCCAGTTCTCGAGCGTCGACTGTCCGAACTCGATGAAGAACTCCCCGGCGCTGGCAGTCTGCCCGTGATCACGCTGCTCCTGAACGACCGCTCGCCATTCGGCCACGGCCTGACCTCCCCAGCTCACGAAGAACAGGATGCACAGGACGATGCTGAGCGCGAAGTTGGCCCAGACGCGACGGATGTTCTCCCGTCGGCGCTCGGACCGGATGTGCCAGATCAGGACCCCCACCAGGTATGCCGGCACGAGCACGAGCACCAAGAGCGTCAGGACACCGAACAAGGTCCCCACGGGTTGCCTCCTTTGGCCGGGCGTTCCGGACAACGAACGCTTCCCGAAGCATCTGCCCGGCAAACCGTATGAGCGCGACGGGCGTCGCGTCAGCGAGGCGACCAGGTCGCGAACGAACCTGCCATCACTCGCACGGGTGCGCCCGGCGGTCGCACCGATTGCACCCAGACGCCTTCCTCACCGGCTTCGTTGATGCCGGCGTAGGCGAACGCGGTCCCGTCGGGGGCCCACAGGCTCATGCTCTGCGCGTACTGCTCGAAGAACGGCAGGTAGTCACTGCCGAACGTCTGGCTTGGATAGAAGCGATGCGACGTGATCGTTTCGTCTCCGCCCCACACGGCCCACCGGAACCACACTCGCCCGGCATCCTCCTCGGGAAGTAGATGGAGCAGACGGTCGCCTCGGGGGCTCCAGAAGAACGCGGGGACGAAGCTCGACGACACCTGCTCGATGTCGCCGGTGGTGAGATCGAGCACGGACAGTGGTTGCACATCGTTCGCGCCTTCCAGGACCTGGAACGCGATGCGGCTCCCGTCCGGATTCACGACGAACGAGATGGAACCCGAGAACGACAGGAGCTCGTCGACGCGCGCGTGCGCGACGTCCTGCACGACAAGATGCTGACCGGTCGGCCTGCCGGCCGCGTAGACGAAGTTCGCGCCGTCGGCCGTCCACACGGGTGCGCGGAACGAACCGGGACGTGGGTTCACGGTAACGAGCGATCCGTCGAGGCGCAGCCGCTCCAATCGATCGAACCCGACGTGCACCAACAGTTCCCGGCCCGTCGGATCCCACGACAGGTAGAAGGGGTCGCCGCCGTCCAGACGCGTTGCCCGGTTGCCACCCGCCTCGACGTCGACGACGCCGAGCTGGATACCGTCGCCCTGCGGCGAGCCGAGGAACGCGATGCGCGAGGATGTCGGATCCCATGAGAGGTAGAAGGGCGCGACCGTCGTCGACGCCTCCGTCCGTTCCGTCCCCCGCGCGGTCGTCGTCACGAGCGTCGCCGCCGGCTCGCCGGCCGTGGCCTCGAGGCTGACCCACGCCACGCGGGAACCGTCCGGGGACCACGTCGGTTGCACCACGAGGTTCTCGTCCTGAACGACCTCTGCCAGGACGATGGCATCGGATCCGTCGGGCGCGACGTTGACGAGGTTGCCCGCCTCGTCGATCACGATCAGCCGACCGCCCAGCGACGCGGGGACGCGCCCCTCCGACGACGGCACCGGCGATACCCCAGGCGAGGTCTCGGTCGGAGACGAGGCGGGTGGAGAGCCGACGTCCACGTCGGGCAGATCCGGGTCGTCAGCGGGAGATGTGCACGCCGCCGCGGCAAGCGCGAACGCGAGAGCGAGTGCTCGCGATCGTCGCAGGGTTCTCGGCGAACCGGCCGCGCGTGAGCGCATCACGGCGACCGTATCAACTCGGCGCGTCGGGCGGGTGCGCCATCCGGAGCGCCGTTGAGCACCGAACGCCTCGCTTGGGCCCGTACACGGCGTGGTATGGGCGTCCGTCGCGACTTCCGGCGAGGCCGGGTCCCCGTATCAGCGTCACGCCGCGGGCACGTGCCGTCCACGTTTCGACCACGGCGCCCTCGCGCGACGCGCGAACCTCGAACCGTGCGGAGCCGATCACCGTGAAGACGGCGACCAGCCGCCGATACCATCGACCGTCCATGTGTGCCGTCACGCCGACGGAGCCCGGCCGATACACGCCCACTCCCACCTCGTTCGGCCGCCACGTCGCCAAGCCGCGCACGTTTCCGCCGTCCGTGCCGACACGTTCTGCGAACTCGCCCACGAGCGTTCGGATGCACGGGAAGCCGCCGAACGGCGATTCGACGTCGAACCCGTCGATCTCCATTCGGACCTTCGCCGTTCCGAACTCGCCGGACATCGTTCGGAGTGGCCCGCCGCGGATCTCGTCCCACAGCTCGGCTGCGAATCGCTCGTCGAGCACGTCGTCGAGGTGCGAGAACCCGTCCGATGCCGTCCGGCGGAGCGCGTTCGACAGATCGACGCCGTTCGCGAGCGCCCCCATCACTCGAAGCCCGGCAGATGCTGTCGGAACAGGATGTACCCGAGGCCGGCGGCGACGTCGAGCAGAAGGTGCGCGACCACGATCGGCCACACTCGTCTCGTCCTCGAGAAGACCGTTCCGAAGAGCGCTCCCATCGCCAGGTTGCCGAGGAACCCACCCCACCCCTGGTACAGGTGGTAGGTCCCACGCAACAGAGCGCTCGCGCCGACCGACGCGTTCTCCCTGAGACCGAGCTGCCGCAGCCGCGTGACGAGGTAGGCGACGACCACGACCTCCTCCAGCAGCGCCGCCTCGATGGCGTTCAGCACGAGTACCGGGACCGTCCACCAGTGCCCCAGTGGCGGTACCGGGACGACGAACCGGTTCACGCCGAGCTCAACGGCCGCCAGGTACACCCCGATGCCGGCGAGTCCGACGACGGCGAACAACGCGACGCCGTGCAGCACGTCGTCGCGCACGCGGTCGGCGCGAACGCCGAGCGCACGAATGCCCTCGCCGCTCCGGCGCACCAGGTACACGACGAGCCACACGGGCGCCAGTCCGAACAGCGATCCGAGCACCTGCCGCGCGAGCATCGTGCTCTGCGAGACCGACGCGACGCGTGCGCCCTCCACGGGGAACTCGAACAGCGTGAGGATCGCGAAGACGGCGCTCGCGAGCAGCGACAGGGACAGCACGACCAGCGTCTCCTCGGCGAGCGTTCGCCGCGGCAGGGGTGGCGCGTCCCGCCGACGCTCGTCTGTGCGCATGGCGCAAGCGTACGGCGAGTGCGTACGATGCGCGCCGACGTGCGTGCCGGGCCGGTGAACGAAGCGAACGTCGTGTGGCCGGCCCTCCCGTGACTGCCACCGGCGGAAGGCGCGCGCGCGACGTCGCCGACGTCGTCGTCGTCGGCGCCGGCACGATCGGCGGGTGGGCATCCTGGTTCGCCAGGCGGAACGGCGCCAAGCGCGTTGTGGTTATCGAACGCGACCTCGCCGGGCAGGGAGCGAGCAGCCGTGCCGCCGGGATCGTTCGGGCGCAAGGCGGAACGCGTGAAACGGTCGCCCTCGGCCGATGGTCGATCGACTTCTACAACCGACAGCAAGAGTTGCTGGGGACCGATTCCGGGTTCCGCGAGCTCGGCTACCTACTCCTCGCCGTCACGAGAAAGGACGAACGCGAGGGACGCGAGCGCGTGGCGATGCAGCGCGCGGGCGAGCTCGACGCGCGGTGGCTCGGCGTCGACGAGGCCGTCGAGCTCAACCCGACACTGGCGCGGAACGGGTTCCGCGGCGCCTCGTACGTCGCGACCGATGGACACATCGATCCGCCGCGCAACGTACGCGCGTACTCCCTCGCGATGCAGCGCTCGAAGGTCGATCTGCGCGAGCGGACGGCGTTCACCGGACTTCGTCGCTCCGGTCAGCGTGTCGTGGGCGTCGACACGAGCGCCGGCCCGATCGCGACCGAACGCGTGATCCTCACCGGTGGGCCCGCGCTCCGAGCGGTCGGGCAGATCGCCGGTGCGACGATCCCGGCGGGGGGCGCACGCCACCAGGTGGCCGTTTCGGAGCCGCACGACGCGTTCGGTGTCGATCGGCTTCCGATGGTCTTCGACGTCGGCGCGGGGCTGTACTGGCGGCTCGAGGAGGGCGGCTTGCTGTGGGGCATGAGCAATCCGGATGAGAGGCCGGGGCAAGCGCGAACGATCGATTGGACGTACCTGAGGAAGATGCAGCGACGGTTGAAGCGATTCGTTCCGGTGACGGGCAACCTCGGCATCCGAAAGGTGTGGGCGGCGACGATCGACTACACGCCCGACCACCTGCCGATCCTCGGGCCGCTCATCACGAGCGACGGGCAGGAAGTGGACGGGACGGTGGTCGCGTCGGCGGCCGGTCACGGGATGATGTGGGGACCTGCCGTCGCGAAGGTTGCGGCCGACCTGGCGGTCAAACTCCGGACGAGCGTCGTCGATGTGAGCGGGTTCGGTTTGGACCGGTTCGACGAACAGGGACGGTCGCCTTCGTACGACCCCATCGCCCTGCCATTTCCGGTCGACCTGTCCGACGATCCCGACGAGTGAGGATCGCTACCGCAACGCGACGTCCACGAGGATCAGCTCGGACACGTCATTCGCCGAGATCCGAACCGACGACTCGTCGCTGATCTGCGCCGCGTCGCCCGTCTGCAACTGCTCGCCGTTGGCGTCGACGTCACCCTCGATCACGTAGAGATACGCGCCGCGTTCCCGGCCGAGCTCGTGCTCGACCGACGCTCCATGGTTCAGCCGCGACACGAACACGTGCGCGTCTTGGTGGACCCGAACCGCTGCGCCACCGTCGCCGCTGATCGCTTTCAGCATCCGGTTCGTGCGGTCCGCGACCGTGAACGCCTTCTGCTCCACGCCGGGCTCGAGTCCGCGTTCGTTCGGCATGATCCAGATCTGGATGAACCGCATCGGCTCGCTCTCGGACGCGTTCTGCTCCGAATGCCACGCTCCACTGCCGAGCGTCATCCGCTGCACCGAACCCGCCGGCAGCGGGCCGGGTGCGCCGCCCACGTTGTCCTCGTGACGGAACGAGCCCTCGACGACGTAGGTCAGTCCCTCGATGTCGCGGTGCGGATGCAGTGGCCAGATCGCGCCGGGGATCAGTCGATCATCGTTGAAGACGCGCATCGTGCCGAAGCTCGTGTATTCGGGGTCGTAGTAGGTGTCGAACGAGAAGTGCCAGCGCGCCCGGAACCAACCACCCTCGACGTCCGAGATCTCCTTGTCGCGTCGAATCTTGATCGCCATCGCGCGTCCGCGCGGCTAGAACTGCAAGACGGGGCAGGTCAGCGTGCGCGTGACGCCCTCGACCGACTGGATCGGCATGACGATCGCTTTGGCGAGCTCGTCGAGATCCGCCGCCTCGCCGCGAGCGATCACGTCGTAGGGACCCGTGACGCCGTCGGCCTGCATGATGCCTTTGATGCCCGAGATCTCCCGTGTGACGTGGTTCGCCCTGCCGACCTCGGTCTGGATCAGGATGTACGCGCTGACCACGGAGAACCCCCCTCGTGCTGGGCCGGCAGCCATCGTACTCGGAACCGATTCACGCCGTTTGCTCGAGCGCGCCGATCGCCTCCTCCATCGTCGGCTGAGCCGCGGTGCCTCCGAGGGCCCGGGCCGACAGCGACGCACACGCGACCGCGAGCGCCAGACACCGGTCGAGCGACCATCCGCGAAGCCGTCCGGCGATGAACCCCGCGGCGAAGGTCGCCCCGGCCCCCGTCGTATCGACGACGTCGATGGGGATTGCCTCAGAGCGGACGACCTGATCACCCCACATCGCGAGGCCGCCGCCCTGCCCGAACTTCACGGCGACGACCGCGCCGCGTTCGGCCAACGCCTCGGCTGCGACGTCGACATCGTCGACGCCGGTGATGGCGCGGATCTCGATCGAGTTCGCGAACAGCATGTCGGTCTCGGACAGAAGGTCGAACAGACCGCCGTTCCAGTTCCCCGTCGGATCCCGGTTCGGATCGACAGATGTCGACGCACCAGCGTGATGCGCCCGTTCGAAGAGTTCCCGCAGGTCCGGACGGAGCGACTGCTGAAGGTAGAGAGACGAGACGTGCACGTGCCTGCTGGACGACAGCACCGCACGGTCGACGTGGCTCTCGTCCAGCGCTGCGATCGTGCCGACGTCGGTCATGACCGCCTCGGCCTCGTCGCGCTTCACCACGATCGACAGGCCTGTGGTGCGCTCGGGATCGAGAACGACACCGGTGGTGTCGACGCCGTGCGCGTCGAGGGACTCGACGACGAACCGCCCGAACGCGTCGTCGCCGACGATGCCGGCGAACGCGACGGCGAGGCCGAGTGTCGCCGCGCCGCACGCCGCGATTCCGCCCGAACCACCAAGCGTGAGCACGGACCGTTGGACCAGGCGCTCGCCCTCTTCGAACTCCGGGAGCCGGTCCGCGGTAACGATCAGGTCCGGTTTCGCGTCACCCAGAACCAACAGGTCGAACGCTCGAGCCACACGGAGAGCCTAATCCCGGCTACCTCCGCCCCGCCTCGCGCAGACGTCTCCGCTCCGACAGGTGGTCGGCGACGCCAATCGCGCTGAACGGCAGCGCCGGCGCGACGATGAGCACGACGTCGCCGGCGACGCGAACGCTGAGGAAGACATACGCGGCGGTGACCGCGACCGCGAGCGCACGCGCCTTCCAGCTCTCGTCCTGGTCCGATCGAAGCGCGACGATCCCGCCTGCGCCGATGCCGGCGACCAAGCCGGTGACGCCGTCGGCGGCGAGCGCCCAGACCGGGACCCCGACGACCAGTGTGAGGATCATCGCCCCGACGACGGCGCCCGGACCGCGCGGGTGCTCCGACAGGAACGCAAGCGCGAGGAAGACGAACGGGATCAGCGCAAAGCCAAACGCGATGAACGGCCCCGCCGCGGGTGCGTCTGCCTCCTCCGACGCGGCGGAGACCAGACCCACCAGGATCGACCAGTACGCGGGCGCGAGAACGAGCGTGGACAGCAGGATCGCGCGCCACTTGCGCTGCGCCGGAAGGGGCTCGGCTCCGGCGGAGGCCGGCCGCCGTGACCTCGAGGTCATCATCCCTTGACGGCGCCGGCGGTGAGGCCCCGCACGAAGTACTTCTGCAGCGAGAAGAACACGACGAGCGGCAGCGACATCGAGATGAACGCCGCGGCCGTCAGCACCTGCCAATCCTCCCCCCGTCCCCCGAGGAGATTCCGCAGGGCGACCGTGAGCACCTGGTTCTGGCTGGTCCCTCCGAGGAAGACGTACGCGACGAGGAGGTCGTTCCACACCCACAGGAACTGGAAGATGGCGAACGCCGCGAGCGCCGGAACGGAAAGCGGAATGATCAGCCGCCAGAAGATCGTGAAATGGTCGGCGCCGTCGATCTTCGCCGACTCGATGATCGATGACGGAAGCGAACCGATGTAGTTGCGGAGCAGGTACGTGGCGAGCGGCAGCCCGAATCCCGCGTGGGCAAGCCACACGCCAAGGAACGTCCCGTTCAGGTCGAGATCGGGGAAGATCTGCCGGCCGAACAGCACAGCGCCCTCGTTGTACAGCTTGAGGATCGGGATCAGGGCCATCTGCAGCGGGACGACGAGGAGCCCGACCACGATGACGAACATCACATACCGTCCCTTGAAGTCCATCCACGAGAACGCGTACGCGGCGAACGCCGCGATGGTGATGGGAATGACGGTCGCCGGGATGGTCACGGCGAGGCTGTTCATGAAGGCGTTGCCGAAGCCGGCGGCGTCGAGCGCGGTCCGGTAGTTCTCAACGGTCCATTCGGCCAGCCGGAACGGGTGCGCGAACACCGTCCACCACCCGGTGCTGAGCACCTGGTTCTCCGGACGGAACGACGTGATCAGCACGCCAACCGTGGGGACCAACCAGACCACGCAGATCACCGTGACGACGATCCGAACGCCCCAGCCGCCCTTCTTGGGCTCGCCGACGTTTCCGGCTTCTCCGGGCACGTCGCGGAGTGCGACCTCGCCGCGCTGCGGTTCGGTGGCGACGGCCGGTGGGACGGTCGAGCTCATCGTGTCAGCTCCTCCTCGCGGAAGCGCCGGACGTTCCAGATCATCACGGGGACGATCACGATGAACAGGACCACGGCGATCGCCGCTCCACGTCCGAAGTTCCGGCTGCTGAAGAACCAGTCGATCATCCGTTCTGCGATCACGACCGTGCCGTCGGACTCCGCGTTCCCCATGATGAAAACGATGTCGAACACCTTCAATGCGTTGATGACCATGTAAGTCGTAACGACGACGATGGTCGGCAGGATCGACGGCACGATGATCCGCCGGAAGACCTGCATCTCCGAGGCGCCGTCGATGCGTGCCGCCTCGATGATCTCGTCCGGGATCGCCTTGATCGCCGCGGACAGCACGACCATCGCGAACCCGGTCTGGATCCAGATCAAGATCACCATGAGAAACAGGTTGTTCCACGGCTGTAGCGTGAGCCACGCGACGGGGTCCTGACCGAGCCCGATCCAGATCCCGTTCAGCAGGCCGATGTTGCTTCCGAATCCCTGCGGCCGAAAGTCGTAGATCAGCCGCCAGGTGATCGACGCTCCGGCGAACGAGATCGCCATCGGCAGGAAGATCGCGGACTTGGCGATCGCCTCACCCCGCCGGAGCCGGTCGGCCAGTGTTGCGAACGCGAGCCCGATGGTCACGCCGAAGAACGGGACGATCACGATCCACGCCGCCGTGTTGCGAATGGCCGTCAGCATGTCGTGGTCGGTGAACACGAACCGGTAATTGGCGAGCCCGACGAAACTCTCCGACCTCGCGTCCTTGAAGCTGATGAGGATGGTGTTGATGACCGGATACACCAGGAACACCGCGAGGATCACCAGGCAGGGGCCGACGAACACGTACGGACGTACTCCCTCGCGTACGCGCTCGGGCAGGAACTCGATGACCCTGTTCGCCCCCCAGTAGAGGAAGAAGACGCCGCCCACGCCGACGACGAGCGCGACCCCGACGACGATGAAGCGATTGGCGTTCTCGTCGCGCAGGTAGTCGAACGTCACCCACAGGAGGGTGAAGGCGACGATGGGGACGACGATCGCGCTGAGCAGCCGGAGGACGAAGACGCCTGCCCGTCCCGCGGACGCGGGCGGTGCGACCGCTTCAGGGGTCGTGTCGGTCACGTCGGGTCATCCTCTCCCGACCTCGGTCACTCGCGCAAACACGAGGGGCGGCCGCTGTGCGGCCGCCCCTCGTTCCGGCAACTCTCCTCGGTTCTACTCCGCCGGCCAGCTCGATTCGATCTCGTCGAGGATCCCCTGGATCGAGTCCGGACCGTCGCGCATGTAGTCCACCATCCCCGTCCAGAAGCTGCCCGCCCCGACGGCCGACGGCATCAGGTCCGACGCGTCGAACCCGGCCGTCCCCGCGGACAGGCCGTCCGTCAGTACGGTGGACGACTCGGCGAGGATGTCGTTCGCGTAGCAGTCCGCGCCGACGTTGATGTTCGGGGAGATGCGGGACGACGCCGGATCGCCCGAGAGCGCGCACTGGACGTCCTCGGCCATGAACCGCTCGAGGAAGTCCCGGACCTCCGGACGGTTCCCGCCCGTCCCCACGACGGCGAGCTCACCGGCGAACAGTGTCCCCTCCTGGTCGATCGGCGGGAGCGGGAACCAGTCGTAGTCGACACCGGCTTCGGTGCCCTCCGGGAAGAACGCGTTGATGAAACTGGCCTGTCGATGCAACCAGCATCCCGGCGGATCGTCGAACATCGGGAGCGGCGCCTCACCGAACTGGACCGACGGCGTGTTCTCCGCGCCGCCGAGCACGTAGTCCGGGTGGAACATGACGTCGCCGAACATCTGCGCCGCGTTGAGAACGGCAGGGTCGTTGAACGGGATCTCGTGCTTGTACCACTGCTCGTACACGTCGAGCCCCGCGGTGCGCAGCATGATGTCCTCGATCCAGTCCGTGGCCGGCCAGCCGGTCGACCCCTCGCTCTGGAAGCCCACGCACCACGGCGTCCCGCCGTCGGCGACGATCTGATCGGACAGGGCAAGCATCTCGTCCCACGTCGTGGGCTCGGTGTATCCCGCGGCGTCGAAGTCGTCCTTCGGGTACCACACCATGCTCTTCAGGTTGATGTTGGTGGGGACACCGTAGTGCTGGCCGTCGACCTCGCCGAGCGACACGAAGTACTCGCCGAACAGCTCCTCGAGCTGGCCGACGTCCATCCCCAGGTCCTCCAGCGACGTGAGCTGGCCAGCCTGTGCGAGGTCAGCGACGAGTCCCGGCTGCGGCGCCAGGAAGATGTCCAGGGTGCCGGCCTCGGCCCGGATCTGAGCCTGCTGCTCCGCCTCGCCCGAGGCCTCGATCTCGGCCGTGTAGTCGACGTTCGCATTGATCAGCTCGTCGATGATCCCGTTGTAGACCTCGACCTCTCCGGGGTCGCCGGCCGAGAGCACGTTCACCGTGCCGGTGTTCTCGTTACCTCCTCCCCCGCCGCCACCGCCGTCTCCGTCCTCGTCGGCGGCGCAAGCCGCTCCGACCAGGACGAGGACGACAGCTAGCGCCATCAGCCTGAGCAAACGCATACGCCTTCCCCCTCTCTCGCGGGCAAGCTATTTCGCCCACACGTATCTAATACGGTCAACCCGGGGTCGTGGGTCGAGCCATGGCGCCGTCGTCCGAACGCGCAATGAGGTCGGCGAACCAGCGCCCGCTGGCCTTCGGCGTCCGGACCTGGGTGGCGACGTCAACCCGGACCACGCCGAACCGCTTCGCGTACCCCTCCGCCCACTCGAAGTTGTCGAGCAGCGACCAGGCGAAATACCCGGCCAGTGGAACCCCCTGGTCGAGCGCGTCTTTCGCAGCCGTCACGTGCTCACGCAGATACGTCACGCGACGATCGTCCTGGACGAAACCGTCGACTCCCGGCTCGTCCTCAAAAGCCGCTCCGTTCTCGGTGATCAAGATCTTTGCCGGCCCGTACTCGCGATGGATCCTGGTCAGGACGACGGCGAGGCCCTCGGGCTCCACGGGCCACCCCATCGCGGTCACCTCGACGCCCGGCGGCGGGTACGACCATGCGCCGAGCGATCCGGGGAAGTCCCCGCTGGAGCGCCCGGGTCGCGGACGCGCGCTCACGGTGTGCCGGCGGTAGTAGTTCACGCCAAGGTAGTCGAGCGGCCCGGAGATGGCCTCGAGATCGCCGTCCAGCACGAACTCCATGTCGGTCACGCCGCGGAAGTGCTCGATGAGCTCGCGCGGATATCCGCGGCCGAAAAGCGGATCCAGCACCAACGCGTTGAGGTGGAGATCGGCCAGGCGCGCGGCGCGGACGTCTTCCGGCCGATCGGTCTCCGGCAGGCACGGCTCGAGGTTCGGGGCGATGCCGACCTCGCCGGTTGTCAGCGCATCGAGGGCGAGTCCGTGCGCGAGCAGCAGGTGGTGGGTCGCTGCGAGGGCGAGCGCATCGTCGTTCTTGCCGGGCGCGTGCACGCCGGTGCCGTACCCGAGCCACGCCGCGACCCACGGCTCGTTCAACGTGATCCAGTACGGCACCTCGCCTCCGAGTGCGTCGTGGACGAGGCGTGCGTACTCGGCGAAGCGCTCGGCGGTCTCGCGAACCGGCCACCCGCCCGCGTCCTCGAGAGCCTGGGGAAGGTCCCAGTGGTACAGCGTCGCCACAGGGGCGATGCCCCGTCGGTTCAGCGCGTCGACGAGTCGGCGATAGTGATCGAGCCCGGCTCGGTTCGGCGCACCGCGCCCCTCGGGCTGGATCCGCGGCCACGCGATCGAGAACCGGTACGCCCCGATCCCGAGCTCCGCCATGAGGTCGGCGTCCTGTTCGTACCGGTGGTACTGGTCGCAGGCGACGTCCCCGGTCTCGCCGCCTCGGACCTTTCCCGGGGTCCGACAGAACGTGTCCCAGATGGAGACTCCGCGCCCATCCTCGTGAACGGCGCCCTCGACCTGGTACGCCGACGTGGCGACACCCCAGAGAAAGCCGTCGGGGAAGGCGTGGATTGCGGAGTCTCGGCTCAGGCGCCGTCCTCGTAGATCCCGAGTCCGGTGTCGGGATCGAAGAAGTGCATCCGGCCGACGTCGACGGTGAGCTCGATCGGCTCGCCTTGCTGGGCCTTCGTCCGCGGATTGAGCCGAGCGACGAACGTCGACTCGCCCTGCTCGGCCTTGTGCTCCACGTCCTCGAGGGCCTCGGCGCCGACGTCGTGCGCGAGCTCCTTGACGTCCTCCGTGATCGCCGGCGGCGCGTTCACCTTGAAGTGGACAACGACGTCCGAGCCCAATGCCTCGCGGAGGTCGACCGTCGATCGGATCCGGTCATCGGAGGCCTGCGATCCGAGCGACGCATCTTCCATGTCCTCCGGGCGGATCCCGGCGATCACCCGCTTCCCGTCGAACCCCTTCAGCGCCGGCCGCAATGACATCACGTGATCCGGGATGCGCAGCTTGTAGCCGCCGAACTCGATCGCCGCCGATCCGTTCGTTCGCGCGACCGTCGCCTCGACCATGTTCATCGCCGGGGACCCGATGAAACCGGCGACGAACAGGTTCAACGGGTGGTCGTACAGGTACTGCGGCGTGTCGGCCTGCTGCAGCACGCCCTTGCGAATGACCGCGACGCGGTCGCCCATCGTCATCGCCTCGGTCTGGTCGTGCGTCACGTACAGGGTCGTCACGCCGAGCTCGTGCTGGATGCGGGCGATCTCGGAACGCATCTGCACGCGGAGCTTCGCGTCCAGGTTGGACAGCGGCTCGTCCATGAGGAACGCCTTCGGCTCGCGAACGATCGCGCGACCCATCGCCACGCGCTGGCGCTGACCGCCCGACAGCGCCTTCGGCTTGCGTTGAAGGAAGTCCTCCAATCCGAGGATGGTCGCGGCTTCCTTCACTCGCCGGTCGATCTCCTCCTTCGACAGCTTCCGCAGCTTCAGCCCGAACGCCATGTTGTCGTACACGCTCATGTGGGGATACAGCGCGTAGTTCTGGAACACCATCGCGATGTCGCGTTCCTTCGGGGGAACCGCGTTCACGACCCGGTCGCCGATGCTGATCGTTCCGCCGGTGATGCTCTCCAGTCCGGCGACCATCCGCAGCGCGGTGGTCTTGCCGCAGCCCGACGGGCCGACGAGCACGATGAACTCGCCGTCCTTGATGTCCAGACTGAGGTCCGAGATGCCGACGGTTCCATCTGGATAGACCTTCGATACGTCGTCCATCACGATCTCGGCCACGCTTCCCTCCGTCTCCTTGGTTCGTTCAGCTACGGGTATTGAACCGCAGGTGGCGTTCCCAGGTCGAACCGGTGGCTCGGCGCAGGCTACGCTGACGTCGTGGCTCCACGGATCATGCTCGCGCGAGGCGACATCACCGAACAGCAGGTCGACGCGGTGGTGAACGCGGCGAACTCGTCCCTGCTCGGCGGCGGTGGCGTCGACGGCGCGATCCACCGCAAAGGTGGCCCGGCGATCCTCGAGGAGTGCAAAGAGGTCCGGCGGACGCGGTTCCCGGACGGTCTTCCAACGGGGCAGGCGGTCGCGACGACGGCGGGTGAGCTGCCGTCGCAGTGGGTGATCCACACCGTCGGGCCGGTCTACGACCGCGTAGACGAACCAGCTCAGCTTCTCGCAACGTGCCACGCGGAGGCGTTGCGCGTGGCCGACGAGCTCGGCGCCAAGACGGTGGCGTTTCCCGCTATCTCGACAGGCGTGTTCGGGTACCCGGTTCAGGAGGCAGCATCCGTGGCGATTCAATCCGTGCGGGGCGCGCGGACATCCGTCCACGAGGTTCGCTTCGTGCTGTTCGATGGCGAGGCCCTCGACGCGTTCCAACGCGCTCTCGGCGAGTGAGTCGTACGCGGACGCGCTGCTAGCATTGCCTTTTCCCGTTCCCTCGCGTGCGGGGAGACACCACGAGCGATCTCACGACATCGAGCGGCCTGGCCGAGCGCCTCCACGAGGTGCAGATCGTCGACTGCCGTGAGCCCGACGAGTGGGAGGCGGGGCGCATCGAAGGCTCGATCCACGTCCCGCTGAACTCGATCCTGGCCGGCGCCGTCGACCAGCTCGATCCGAACAAGGAAACGGTCGTCGTGTGTCGTTCGGGCAACCGCAGCGAGCTCGGCGCCTTGATGCTGCAGGCGCGTGGGTTCACTGCCCACAACCTGGATGGTGGGCTCGAGGAGTGGGCGGCGGAGGGCCGACCGCTGTCGACGCCTGAGGGTCAGCCCGGCCGGGTCGCCTAACGCAGCGTTCAACCGATCGACGGACCGCGTTAGCCTGAACGCGCGTCATGGCCGACGTCGAGGCAGCACGTCGCGCACTCGAGGGAGCGCTCGGTCAATCCGAGGTCCTCTCCGATCCGCTCGCCCTCCGTCTGTACGCGCGCGACGCGTCGCTCGTCGAGGGTGGATGCGCGCTCGTGGCGTTCCCCCAACGACTATCGGACGTGGTCGCGTGCGTTCGTATCGCCGGCGAGCACGGCCTGCCGATCGTGCCGCGCGGCTCGGGAACCGGCCTCGCCGGGGGGTCGACGCCGATCGGGGACGCGCTCGTGGTGGTCACGTCGAAGATGACCGACCTCATCGAGGTTCGTCCGGCCGATCGTATCGCGTGGGTGGAGCCGGGGTTGGCGAACCTCGACCTGGCGAACGCTCTCCGCCCGTACGGGTTCACCTACGCGCCAGACCCGTCGTCGCAGCAGACATCCTCGATCGGCGGCAACGTCAGCACGAACGCCGGCGGACCGCACTGCCTGGCCTACGGCGTGACGTCGAACCACGTCCTCGCGCTCGACGTCGTCCTGCCCGACGGGACCGTCGAACGGCTCGGCTCCGAGGGCCCCGAGGCGGCCGGCTACGACCTTCGAGCAGTCTTCGTCGGGTCGGAGGGAACGCTCGGCGTCGTCGCCGCCGTGTGCGTCCGGCTGACGCCCCTGCCGCCGGCCATCCGGACCATGCTGCTCGACTTCGATACCGTTGGCGACTGCGCCGCAACGGTTTCGGCGATCATCGCGAGCGGGGTCGTTCCTGCCGCCGTCGAGATGATGGACCATGGGATCGTCGTCGCCGCCGAGCGGTTCGCGCACGCCGGCTACCCGACCGACGCCGCCGCGATCCTCATCGTCGAGGTCGACGGCACGGAGGCCGCGGTCGAGGAGCAGGCGACCGCGGTCGAGTCGGCGGCGAGCGCCAATGGCGTTCGAACGATCCGCGTCGCGGCGGACGAAGCCGAAGCGGCGCTGATCTGGAAGGGGCGGAAGTCGGCGTTCGGCGCGGTTGCTCAGATCGCGCCGCACTACCACCTCCACGACTGCGTCGTACCGCGGTCCAAGCTCGTCGACGTCCTCGCCGGCGTGTACGACATCGCCGACCGTCACGACCTCATCGTGACGAACGTGTTCCACGCGGGCGACGGCAACCTCCATCCGTTGCTCTCGTTCGACCGAACCGTTCCGGGAACGCTCGAGCGCGTTCTCGCCGCGAGCGAGGAGATCGTCCGGCTCTGCGTCGATGCCGGTGGAGCGCTCTCCGGCGAGCACGGCATCGGTCTGGAGAAGCGGGACTTCATGCCCCTCGTGTTCACCGCCGAGGATCTCTCGGCGCAGGCGTGCGTTCGCTCGGCGTTCGATCCCGACGCCCGGATGAACCCACTGAAGGTCCTTCCCGATGGCGCTCGATGCGGTGACTTCGCCATGGCGCGCGGGGACGACGCGGCGCGCGCGGCCGCCGAGCTTCCCGAAGGCGCCTGGCTGTGACCCCCGTTCCGCGGATCCACCCGCAAACGAAGCGAGACCTCGTTGAGGAGGTTCGTCGGGCAAACGCCGACGGACGACGTGTGCTCGTCGTCGGCGGCGGGCAGCATCTCGACAAGGGAAACCCTTCCGACGTCGACGGCGAGCTGTGGACGACGCAGCTCGATGCGCTCATCGCGTACGAGCCGGCCGAGATGATCGCCGTCGTCGAGGCCGGCATGAGGGTCGGCACGCTTCGGAGTCTCCTGGCGGGCGGCGGACAGGAGTGGCCCGCCGACGCGCCGGATGCCGCGACCGTCGGCGGAGTCGTCGCGAGCTCGGCCTCGAGCCCGCGACGGCTCAAGCTCGGGCCCCTCCGCGATACGGTGCTCGAGGCCGAGGTGGTGACGGGCGACGGCCGGTTCGTTCGCAGCGGCGCGCGAACCGTGAAGAACGTCACCGGCTACGACGTGCACAAGCTCCTCTCCGGCTCGCTCGGCACGCTCGGAGTCATCGCGCAGGTTGCGCTCAAGGTCCGTCCGCTCCCACAACGCCGGCGGACGCTTCGATTCGGTGGCGATCTGACGATGGCAACCGCGCTCCTCGACGCGGTGCCGGCGGCGGCCGGCATCATCGCGACGCCGGACGGTGTGGAGCTTCGACTGGAGGGCTGGACCGCTGAGGTGGACGAGCAGTCGCTCGCCGCGCGTGATGTCGCAGAACCGGTGGATGAGGCAGACGATGCTCCGTTCCCCCTGTCGAGCCCGTGGGACGAGGCTCCGGTCGTCGCGGAAGTCGCGGTCACGCCGTCGCGGCTCGGCGACGTCGTCGACGGCGACCGCTGGAGCGCACTCGTCGGCGTGGGGATCGCCTGGGTGGGTCTCGATCACGCCGACGCTCCGCTCGACACGCTTCGCCGGCGGGTGCACGAGGCCGGCGGGATCGGCCCGGTGATCCGTGGGCCCGGCGGCCTAGGGGAGGATCCGATACCCGCGCCGGAGGTCCAGCGACGACTGAAGGCGGCGTTTGATCCGAACGGCGTGCTGGCGCCCGGCCGGGGTTGGGGCGGGGTCTGAGCGCGACAACGATCAACGGCGTCGCGGCGGGTCGTCAGAACACCGGCTGAGCGGCGTTCGTCCGGGTCTCCCATCTTCACGGCGATAGCATCGCCGTGAAGATGGACATGGCGAACGAACGAACCGCGCTCGGCGCGGAGATGCCGGAGGGCGCGCGGTTCATCGGTCCGCTCCCGGGCGCCGAGCCGCGCTGGCCGGTCGTGGCCGACGCGCCGACGACGGCCGACCTCTCCTCGTGCGTCGCGTGTGGGCTGTGCCTTCCGCACTGCCCGACGTACCGGCTGACCGGCGAGGAGTCGGCCTCGCCACGAGGCCGGATCGCCGCGATGCGCGCGGTGAACGAGGGCGTGGCGAACGTCGACGACACGTTCGCCGGATTCATGGATCTCTGCCTTGCGTGTCGAGCGTGCGAGGACGTGTGCCCATCGCACGTCCCGTTCGGGCGGATGATGGAGCACGCGCGCACGCAGATCGAACCGCTCCGTTCCCGACGCGCGCGGTTCGTCCGATGGCTCGGGCTCGACGTGACGTTGCCACGCAAGAAGTTGCTGTGGCTCGCTGCCGCACTCCAACCGATCGGCGTGGCGTTCATGCCGAAACGCGTTCGCGCGATGGTCCCGAAGCGAACCGAGCTGCTCCGGCGGCTCCCCGAAGCGACGCGGCCACGCGGCGAGGCGAAGGGCACGGTCGCGCTGCTGTCGGGCTGCGTTCAAGATCGTTGGTACCGGCAGGTGAACCGCTCGACGATCCGCGTCCTCGCGCGGAACGGATGGCATGTCGTGGTGCCGCGCGCGCAGCACTGCTGCGGAGCCCTTTCGGCGCACCACGGCAGACTGGACACCGCTCGACGGCTCGCCGATCACAACGTGCGGGCCTTCGCCGACGCCGATTTCGTCGCGGCGAATGCGGCGGGCTGCGGAGCGCACCTGACCGACGTCGGCGAGCTCCTCGGGACCGACGGCGCGCACGCGTTGTCTGCGAAGGCACGCGACGTGATGGAGCTGCTGGCCGACGAGGGCTTCGAACGTCCGACGGCGGGCGCGGGCGTCGACCGCGTGGCCTATCACGACGCGTGCCACGCCCTCCGCGTCCAGAAGATCCGCGAACAGCCGCGGTCGGTGCTGCGAACGATCCCCGGACTCGAGGTCGTCGACGTGCCGAACGGGGACGTCTGTTGCGGCGCGGCCGGTCTCTACAGCGTCGTCGAGCCCGAGATGTCGTCGGAGCTCCGCAGGCGGAAGGCCGAGGCCGTCGTGTCGACCGGCGCCGCCGTCGTCGCCAGCGCGAACCCGGGGTGCACGATGCAGATCGCGGCCGGCGTGCGGGAGCTCGGCGCGGACGTCCGCGTCGTTCATCCCATCGAGCTGCTGGACCGCGCCTATCAGGAGTCCGAGAGGAACGGTCCTCGCTCGAGCTGAACCGACGTCTACCCGCCGACCGCCTTTCGCAGTGCCGCAGCGTCGTCCGAGACCAGCACGATTCGTGAACGAGTCGCGGCGTAACACGCCGTGAGGTTGACACCCGCGTCCGACGCCTTGCCGGCGATCATGGCGAGCGAGCCGGGACGATCCTCACCCGCGACGTCCAGTACCAGCGCTTCGCGCTCGCCGTCGATCGAGTAACCGGCCCCCTCGAGCGCGGACCGCGCCTTGCCGGCGTCCTCCACGAGCAGATGGATGTGACCGGCGCCGCCGCCACCAAGTCCCGCCAGTCCCTCGATGTTCACGCCAGCGTCGCCCAGCGCCTTCGCGACTCCCGCGAGCCCGCCCGGCTCGTCCTTGACCGACACCGACAGATCCGTGGCCATGCGAACCTCCTTTCGACCGAACAGGCGGGTCCTATCCCGGGCCGACGCGGCCCGTCAAATCGCTACGATCCCGCGCGATGCGCGTCGCCGACCGGTGGTTCGACCACGAGACGGTCGACGAAGGCGTGATCCGCATCGTCGAGCCTCACGTCGACCCGTTCCTGCGCGGGAACATGTACCTCGTTCGCGGGCGCGAACGGGACCTTCTCGTCGACACCGGTCTCGGGATCGCCTCGCTCCGCGAGCAGCTCGACACGCTGTTCGAGCGGCCGGTCGTCGCCGTCGCCACTCATCGCCACTTCGATCACACCGGTGGCCTGCACGAGTTCGACGAGGTCGCCGTCCACCGCAACGACGCCGCGTCGGTCGCGAATGCCGGCGGGTTCGCCAGCCTTCGAATCGAGGACTACCCGCCCGATGAGCTCGGAGGCTACGACGTAGGTCAGTCGCTGCTCACGGCGCTTCCGCACGAGGGGTTCGACGTCGGCGACTACCGGGTCCACCCCCCGGCGCCGACGCGCGTCCTCGACGAGGGTGACGTGTTCGACCTCGGCGACCGACGGTTCACGGTCCTCCACCTCCCCGGACATACGCCGGGCGAGATCGGGTTGTGGGAGGAGCAAACCGGCACGCTGTTCTCGGGCGACTGCGTGTACGAGAGCGGCGTACTCCTCGACGAGTTGCCGGAGTCGAACATCGACGACTACGTGCGGAGCATGCGGCGGCTGCTCGATCTCCCTGTTCGGATCGTCCACGGTGGACACGACGACTCGTTCGGACGCGAGCGCCTCCACGAGCTCATCGATGAGTACGTCGCGAAGCGGGCTCTCTAGAGGTGCGAGCGCAGTCCCCACAGCTCCGGGAAGAAGCGCTTGTGCAGCGTCGAGCGAAGGTACTCGACCCCCGCCGAACCCCCCGTTCCTTCCTTCGCTCCGATCTCGCGTTCGACCATGAGCACGTGGCGGTAGCGCCATTCCGCGAACGCCTCGTCGTGATCGAGCAGTCCCTCGGCGACCGCGAACAGCGGAGCCCGCTTCGGCTCGCGAGCTATCTGCAGAAGGCTGTCGCGCCGCGCATCCTCGTCGTCCTCGGGCATCGGTAGGCCGTTCGACTCGACGAGCGCGACGAACCCATCCCAGACGGTCGGCTCGTCCATGCGACGCTTGAGTCGTTCGACCTCTTCGGGCGTCGCCGCGAGCTCGCGAAGGTAGCGCCGATCCTTCAGGCCGGATATGAACTCGACCTCTCGAAACTGCGCCGACTGGAACCCCGACGCCGGTGAGAGCAGCGAGCGAAACTCCAGGAAGTCCTGCGGCGTCATCGTCTCGAGCACCTCGATGTGCACGATCAGCACGCGTTCGATCGCGTGCACGCGCGTGAGGTAGTGGCGCGCTCGTTCGGCATCGCCGTCGATCAACCGGTCGCGGATCGACTCGAGCTCGAAGATCAGTTGCTTGAACCAGAGCTCGTACGCCTGGTGGACGGTGATGAACAGGAGCTCGTCGTGCACGGGCGGATCGGATCGAAGGCGTTGGAGCGCGAGGAGCTCCGGGACGGCGAGGTACCCGCCATAGGTGAGGAGCCCTTCGTCGGCGGACTCGGTGAGCCGCCCCATGCGCCGAACCGATGCGGGGCGTTCCTCCGACTGATCCATCTCGGTCATCGTAGTCACGCCGCAGCGCCCGAAGGCGTCAGTCGGCGAGCGCGTGGGAGAGCTCCTCGAGGCTCTCGAGGTTGTGACCCGGGAGGAACACGTCGATCGAGGGCAGCGCCGCGGCCATCCCTCGCGCGAGCGGTTCGTACCTCGGGCTCCCCTTGAGCGGGTTCACCCACACGACCCGGTGCGCGAGCCTTCGAAGACGCGCCATCTGGTCGCGGAGCAGTTCGGGCTCGCCGCGCTCGAGCCCGTCCGAGCAGATCACCGCGACCGAGCCGCGAAGCGCCGCGCGTTGCCCCCATTCGTCGAGCAGGGTTTTCAGCGACGCGCCGATCCGCGTTCCGCCCTCCCAGTCCGCGACCTGGCGTCCGATCTCGTCCATCGCGCGATCCGGGTCTTTCGTCTTGAGTGTTCGCGTCACCCGAGTGAGTCGGGTTCCAAAGCAGAACACCTCGACGCGTCGTCCCGCCGCCATCGCCGCGAAGGCGAACTGCAGCAGCGCGCGCGCGTACGGCGACATCGAACCGCTGACGTCGAGGATGAGCACGAGCGGTCTCGTCCTGACGCCGCGATCGCGCCAGGCGCGATGGAACGGCTCACCGTGGGTCCGAAGCGAACGACGCAACGTTCGCCGCACGTCGAACCGCGCTCCGCCCGGCGCCGGTCGGAAGCGTCGCGTCCGTCGCCTGGGGACGGCAACGGCGAGCCGACGGATCACGCGGGCCACTCGCAAACGTTCCTCTTCGGTTAGGTCGGCGAACGACTTCTCGCGAAGGAGTTCGACCGCGCTTGCGACGATTCGGATCGCGTCCTCGCCCACGGGCTCGTCGCTCTCGTCGAGCGCGTGCCACTCCTTGGCGACCACGGGGTCTTCATCGACCGTCAGGCCTTGAAGCTCGTCGAGGTCGCGCTCGATCCCCGCTCCGGGCAGGTGCGCGCCGAGGTCGAGCTCGATCCGGATGCCCTCGCGGAACCACTCATCGAAGGCGGCGTCGAACGCCTGCGCATCCTCGGGCCTCGAGATCAACGAGGAGCGTCCGGCCCAATACAGGCCGGTTCGGTCGAGGGCTCCGAGCGCGGCTGCGCTCCGGCAGAACGTGACGATCCGGCCCGTTCCGACGTTGAGGCCCCGGCGGCGAAGCTCCCGTCCGAACCCGATGAGTCGCTCGAGCGCGTCGGCCTCGACGCCCATCGGCTATTCGTCCGAGCCGACGACCTCGGCCAGGCGCGGCGTCGCGAGCTCCTGGTCGTCGTGGTCCTTCAGCACCGCTCCGAGCGTTGCCATCGCGGTTTCCTCGTCCAACCGGTCGATGCCGAGGAACGTCACCGCGTTCGCCCAATCGATCGTCTCGGCCACGCCGGGCCGTTTCGTGATGTCGAACCCGCGGATCCGCATCACGGCGGTCGCGATGTCGCGCGCGAGCGCCTCGGGAACCTCGGGCGCACGGGTGCGGATGATCTCGATCTCTCGATCGAGCGCGGGATGGTCGATCCAGTGGTACAGGCAGCGCCGCTTCAGCGCGTCGTGGAGCTCGCGGGTGCGGTTCGACGTGATGACGACGACCGGTGGCTCCTCGGCTGCAATGCGTCCGATCTCGGGGATCGTCACCGCGAACTCCGAGAGGATCTCGAGCAGGAACGCTTCGAACTCGTCGTCGGCCCGATCGAGCTCGTCGACGAGGAGCACCGCGTTCGAGCCCGCGCGGATCGCGGACAGCAGTGGACGTTCGACCAGGAACTCCGGTCCGAACAGGTCTTGCACGTTCGTCTCTGCCGTCACGTCCTGCATCGCGCGCACTGCGATGAGCTGTTTCGAGTAGTTCCACTCGTACAGCGCCTGGGAGGCGTCGATGCCCTCGTAGCACTGGAGCCGGATCAGCTCACGATCGAGCAGCGATGCGAGCGCCTTGGCCACCTCGGTCTTGCCCACGCCCGCCTCGCCCTCGAGCAGGAGCGGCTTGTCGAGAGAGACGGCGAGGTAGATCGCCGTCGCGAGTCCACGGTCTGCGAGGTAGCGCTCGGCGGCGAGCCGCTGTTGAAGTTCCTCAATGGATGCGAACGTGGCGTTCGGCACGGCGTCAGCGTAGCGGCCGCCGTGCTGACGCGCCGTCACTCGCCGTCAGGCGCCGTCCCTCCGGATCGCCCGCTGCTGCCCCGTTACCTCGCCGTCGGTCGCGTTGTGACCCGCCGTCAGTCGTGTTGTCACCTGCGTTCGAACGTGGCATCCCTGAGCCGCGTTCGCCCATCACCCGCAGGGGGCGTGATTCTGTGGACCTACCTATTTCGTCGGAGGTGTGACCGACCTCACTGCGGCGCGAACGAGCGTTGCCTATCGTCGTACGTGCGATGAGCACGCTTCGATCCGCGCTCGATGAACTCCGGTCCACGGACGTGTTCGCACTGAGTGAGGAGCAACTCGCATCGGACCTCGACGAGCTCGAACACGCCACCCGCGTGTTCGAAGTCGAGCGTGGCCGTCGGGTCGCCGAACTGGAGCGGCGGGGCACTCATGCGCGCGACGGCCATCTCTCGTTGGCATCGTGGCTCGCCTCCAGACATCGCGTCGCGCCGTTGACCGCAGCCGGTCACGTTCGGATGGCTCGGGCATTGGAGGCGATGCCGGTCGCCGCCGACGCGCTCGCCTCTGGCGAGCTCTCATCGTCGGCGATCACGCTCCTCGCGTCGGCCCGCGAGGAAGCGCCCGAGCAGTTCGCCCGGGCCGAGGAGTCACTGGTCGCTGCCGCCCGAACGCTCTCCGTCGAGGAGCTGAAAGACGTCGTGGCGCGGTGGCGCCACGACCACGCCGACGAGGCCGAGGACGATCGCCAGGAGCTGTATCTCTCACCGACGCTCGTTGGCCGGGGCAAGGTGTTTGGCGATCTGAACGCCGAGACCACCCAGGTAATGATCACCGCGCTCCGGGCGGTGCAGGACACGGAGGTTCGCTCGAACGACCGGACCGATGCCCGCTCCCCCGCCCGTCGTCGGGCCGACGCCCTGGGGGAGATCTGCCGCCAGTGGCTCGACTCCTCGGACCGGCCGACCGTGGCCGGGGAGCGTCCCCACGTCATCGTCACCATCGACGTGGGGAGCCTCGGTCGAAGGGAGAACGGGCCGGGCACCGCTCGCTCCGCCGGAGCGCGACTTGGCGGTCGGCTCGCAGACGTCGGCGCCATCTCCGCGGCGGACGCGCTGATGTGGGCGTGTGATGCCCAGGTGAGCCGGGTGATCACCGACGCGACATTGAGACCGCTCGACGTGGGACGGACCACCCGGATCACCCCGCCGTGGATCCGAAAGGCGCTGATGGTGAGAGACGGCGGGTGTGCCTTCCCCGACTGCGGCAGACCGCCTTCGTGGTGCGACCCGCACCACGTTGTCCACTGGACCAACGGTGGTCCGACCGCGCTGTCGAACCTCGTGCTGCTGTGTCGGCGACACCACCGGCTGATCCACCACAAGCGGTTCTCGGTGCAGATCGTGGACGGACTGCCGCGGTTCTCCCGATCGGACGGCACGGTGCTCGAGACCGCGGATCGGGCGCCGCCCTGACGAGCGCTACCCGACGGCGGGCGCGGTGGCGCTCTTGATCGTGTCAAACGGGTCTAGTACACGGCCTCAGCGCGCGGGCTCGCCGGGGCGCTCGGCGATCGTGGGCGGGATCGGGGTGCGGAACCCATCGGAGTCGAGGCGACGCGTGATGCGTTCGCGAAGGGCGCGTTCGACATCCCAACGTTTCGACGGGCGCGTGTCGGCGACGACGCGCACGACCTTCGCGTAGTCCGAGAGCGTCTCCATGCCAAGAACGCTCGGTCCCTCGTAGATCCAATCGCCGAGGAGCTCGTCCTGCTTGATCTCGTGGAAGACGTCCTCGAGGGTGCCACGCAGGCGATCGACGTCCTCGCCGTACGCGACGCGTACGTCCACGATCGCGCGCGCCCACCCTCGGGACTTGTTGCTGACGAGCTGGATGTTGCCGTTCGGGATGATGTGCAGCGTTCCGTCGAAGTCGCGCAGCATGGTGACACGGAGCGTGAGCGCTTCGACCTTCCCCGAGACCGGGTTCGCGGTGGTGCGCACTTCGACGACGTCGGCCACACCGAACTGGTTCTCGAGCAGGATGAAGAATCCCGACAGCGTGTCGCGAACGATCGACTGCGCCCCGAAGCCCAGCGCGACGCCCACGATCCCCGCGCTCGCGAAGAAAGGTCCGAGCGGAACGTGGAACTTGTCGAGCACGAGAAGAACGGCGAGGACCCAGATCAGCACGAGCCCTGCGGCAGACAGCGCGCCTGTGAGCGTCGCGATACGTTGGAGGTTGATCTCCTGCGTGAGGCTCGGGCTGCCCTCCAGCCTGCGACGGAACCGGCGAACGACCAGCTGCAGGGCGATCGTCACGAGGATGGCGACCCCCACGATGACGAGGAGGGGGAGGCCGTATTCCTCGAACCAGCTCAGCTCGTCCGGAAGGATTTGGCCCAACACAGCTTTCATCTAGGCAGACGAGCGAGCGAGCGTCAAAGCTAGCGGCGCAACGCCTCCTCGACCGAGCGTCAAAGCTAGCGGCGCAACGCCTCCTCAAGCGCGCGCCTGACGAGGACTTTGACGAGCTCGTGGCGATACTCGGCGCTTGCGAACGCGTCCGATGGAGGACGGGTGTTCTCGTCTGCGCGCTCGGCCGCCTTCGCTGGATCGGCGCCGCGGGCGAGCTCCTCCTCGACGCCCGAGGCGTGCATCGGCCGGTCGGCCATGTTCGTCAGCGTCACCGCCGCTGGCGCGCCGTTCGACGCGAGCGCGGCGACTCCGACGAGCGCCCAGTCCTGCGCGCGTCGATTGAACTTCACGTAGCTCCACCCTCGCCCGGCGGTCGTGGGCACATGAATCTCGGTGACGACCTCGTTCGACGCGAGATCGGGCTCGAACAGCCCGCGGAAGAAATCGTCGGCCTTCACCGTCCGGTTCGCGCCGTTCGGACCGCGCACGGTCATCTCGGCGCCGAGCGCGAGCAACACTGCGGGCATGTCGCCGGCCGGATCGCCGTGCGAGACCGAGCCGCCGATCGTTCCGACGTGCCGCACCTGCGGGTCGCCGACCTTGCTCGCGGCGTACGGGAGGATCGGGCACACCCGCTGGAGTAGCTCGCTGTTCGCCACGTCGTGGTGGCGGGTCAACGCGCCGATCGCGATCCTGTCACCGTCCTCGCGGATGTACTTCAGCTCGCCGATCCGCGTGATGTCCACCAGCATCGACGGACTCGCCAGACGCAGCCGCATCAATGGCAGCAGCGAGTGGCCGCCAGCGAGGATCTTGGCGCCCTCGTTCTGATCTAGCAGCGCGATCGTTTCGTCCACCGATCCGGCGCGCTCGTACTCGAACGGTGCTGGGATCATGCCCCACCCTCCTTCGCCGCTCGGATCGCTCGCCAGACGTTCTCGGACGTAGCGGGCCGATCGATCTCCGTTACCCCGAGGTGCGACAGGGCGTCGACGACGGCGTTCAGCACCGCCGGAGGCGAGGCTATCGTCCCCGTCTCGCCAACCCCCTTGATCCCGAGCTCGTTCGTCGTCGAGGGCGTCACGTGGGTCCCCGTCACGATCGACGGAACTTCCGTGGCCGCCGGAACCGCATATGTGCTCATGTTGGAGCTGAGGAGCTGCCCGTTGGGGTCGTAGACAGCTTCCTCGTACAGCGCCTCCGCGATCCCCTGGATGACGCCGCCGACCACCTGGCCATCGACGATCTGCGGGTTCACGATCGGACCCACGTCGTCGACCGCGACGTACTTCACAACCTCCACATCGCCGGTCTCGGTGTCGACCTCGACTGCGCAGATGTGCGCCCCGAACGGGAACACCAGGTTCTTCGGATCGAAGAACGCGGACTCCTCGAGTCCCGGCTCCATCTCATCGGGCAAGTTATGACCCCGCCACGCCGAGAAGGCGAGCTCTCCGATGGTTCTCGTGACGGCCGGCGCGCCCCTCACGTGAAACCCTCCGGCCTTGTAGTCGAGGTCGCTCGCCGCCACCTCGAGCTCGTGCGCCGCGATCTTGCGCGCCTTCTCGATCACCTTCTTGCAGGCGCGGGAGACCGCGGGTGTCCCGACCGCCGCGCTCCGACTGCCGTAGGTGTCCCAACCGCTGGGGGCGATGTCGGTGTCACCGAACAGCACCTCGACGTCGTCGACCGGAACGCCGAGCTCGTCGGAAACGATCTGCGCGAACGTGGTCTCGTTGCCTTGGCCGTGTGGGGTGGTTCCGACGACCAGCACCACCTTCCCCGTGGGGTGACAGCGCACCGTTGCGGCCTCCCATCCGCCGCCGGCGTACTTGAGGACGCCACCGATGACGCGGGACGGGCCCCACCCGCAGTTCTCGAGGTAGGTCGAGAAGCCGATCCCGAGCTGCCTCAGGTCTCCGCTGTCCCGGCGGGCCTGTTGCTCCTTGCGGAGCTGGTCGTAGTCGAACAGCTCCAAGGCCCGGTCGAGGGTCGCCGGGTAGTTGCCGGAGTCGATCGTGAGCCCGCCGACCGACGCGGTGGCCTCGGTGAACGGCGGCACGAAGTTCATGCGCCTGATCTCCACCGGATCCTTGCTGACACGCCGGGCGAGCGCATCGATCGCACGTTCGATCGCGTTGGTTGCTTCGGGCCGCCCCGCCCCCCGGTACGCATCAACCGGGGTCGTGTTGGTGAAGACCCCCTCGATCTGGATCTGGTACGCCTCGCCCTGGTAGCAACCGCAGTACAAGAAGGCTCCGAGCACCGGCGTCCCCGGCGCGATGATCCGCAAGTACGCGCCCATGTTGGCGAGGACGAGCGTGCGGTAGCCGAGGATCTTGCCGTCTTCGTTCGCGGCGAGCTCGATCTTCTGGACCTGATCGCGGCCGTGATGGGTGGCCAGGTAGCCCTCCGACCGGGTCTCGGTCCACTTGATGGGCCGGCCGAGCCGCCGAGCGAGCTCCAGCGCCAACGCCTCCTCCGGGTACACCTGGAGCTTCGAGCCGAACCCACCTCCAACGCGTGGCGCGATGATCCGCAGTTTCGACTCCGCAATCCCCGTGGCGATCGCCATCGCCGTCCTGACGATGTGTGGGATCTGGGTCGAGGTCCACATCGTGAACTGGCCCGAAGCCATGTTCGGCTCGACGAGGATCGCCCGCGGCTCCATGGCGTTGGGCACCTGCCGCTGTACGCGGTAGTGCTCCTCGACGACAACGGGGGCCCCCGAGAACACCTTGTTGACGTCGCCATTGGTGAGCTTCCAGCTGTAGCTGCGGTTGGTGCCGAACTCATCGTGCACGAGCGGGGCCCCCTCGGCGAGCGCGGCCTCCACCTCGACGACTGCCGGCAGGGGGTCGTAGTCGACCCCGATCATCTCGGCGGCGTCTTCCGCGAGCGCCCGGGACTCGGCGACGACGACCGCGACTCCGTCGCCCTGATAGCGGGCCTTCTCCGCCGCGAGCGGGTAGTGCGACGGGTTGTTGATGTCCTCGGTGACCGGCCAGGCCATGAGCAGCGGGCCCGCCCACTCGAAGTCCCGGCCGGAGAACGCGGCGACAACCCCGTCCATGGCCAGGGCGTTCGATACGTCGACGCTCTTCACCCTCGCATGCGCGTACGGGCTCCGGACGACGGCCATCCACAGCATCCCCTGCAGGCTCAGGTCGTCGGTGTACCTGGCCCTTCCGGTGAGGAACTCTGGATCCTCCTTTCGGAGGACAGGGCTCCCGACGGATCTCTCCGTGACTGCTATCTCGGCTCCCCCCTACGCCTTCGCGCCGCTCATCTCGTCAGCGGCGTCGAGGATCGACTTCACGATGTTGTGGTAGCCGGTGCAGCGGCACAGGTTGCCCTCGAGGGCCTCGCGCACCTGCTCCTCCGTGGGATTGGGGTTCTCGTCCAGATAGCCCTTCGCGGCCATCACCATGCCCGGCGTGCAGTACCCGCACTGCAGCCCGTGGTTGCGATGGAACGCCTCCTGGATCGGATGCAGCTGACCGTCGCTGGCCAGCCCTTCGATCGTCGAGACGTCACGGCCGTCGGCCTGTGCGGCCAGCAGCGTGCACGACTTCACTGACTCTCCGTCGAGCAAGACAGTGCATGAGCCGCACGAGGACGTGTCGCAACCGACATTCGTCCCCGTGAGCCCCAGTGTCTCCCTGAGGAGATAGACGAGCAGTGTGCGCGGTTCGACGTCGGCTTCCCGCGCAACCCCGTTGACGGTGACCGAGACATGCGTCACGGCTTCCCCTTTCCGGCGCGGAACGTGAGGACCTCGATCGTAGCCCTGGGCCGTTCGAGGCGCGAATCGACGAACCTACGGCGCTGACGGCCGGGGCGCGGGGGGGCGATTTGACCGGCCGAATCCGCTGTTCGATAGTCGATCCGCTATCGCACGGCACGCGTAGTACCTCGAAGCCTTGGCGCACATCGACGACCCGTCGACGTCCCCGGCGGAAGGCAGCTGCCTCGCTACCGCCGGGCTCGCCACGAGGGGCCTCGCCGCCTCGGCCATCTGACAGGAGGTTCGCGATGCTTCCTGCACGGTTCGAGTACCACCGCCCCGCATCGCTCGACGAGGCGTTGGGACTGCTCGGCTCGCTCGACGACGCAAAGGTCCTCGCCGGCGGGCAGAGCCTCATCCCGGTTATGAAGCTGCGGTTCTCCGCGCCCTCACATCTGGTGGACGTCAACCGCCTACCGGACCTTGACCGGATCGATGTCGACGACGGGACGTTGCGGATCGGCGCGCTCGTCCGTCACGGCCAGATGGCCCGATCCGAAGTCGTCGAGGCCCGCCACCCGCTCCTCTCCTCAACGGCGCCGCAGATCTCCGACCCGCTCGTGCGGAACCTCGGGACCGTGGGCGGCTCGCTCGCCCACGCCGATCCGGCCGGCGACTGGGGGTCGGCGATGCTCGCCGCGGGCGCGAGTGTCGCGTTGAGAGGCACGCGAGGCGAGCGCGAGGTCCCCGTATCGGAGTTCCTCGTCGACATCTTCACCACTTCGATCGAGCCCGACGAGCTCCTCACCGAGGTGCGCGTCCCGCTGCCGAAGGCGAAGCTCGGCGGCGCGTACCTCAAGCTCGAGCGGAAGATCGGCGACTTCGCGACGGTCGGCGTCGCCGTTCAGGTCGAGATGGCGAACGGGACGATCGACCGCGCCGGCATCGGTCTCACCGGCGTGGGATCGAAGAACATCCAGGCGACCGACGCCGAGCGTTCCCTGGCCGGCGCGGAGCCGACCGAATCGGCGTTCGCGGAAGCGGGTCGTCTCGCCGCGGCCGCGTGCGATCCGGTCAGCGACATCCGCGGCTCGTCCGAGTACAAGCGCAACGTGGTCGAGGTGTACGTCCGACGGGGGCTCGCCCGCGCGGTGGACATGGTTTAGGGGAGAGACACATGGAGATCACGGTCACGATCAACGGCACCGAGCGAACCGCCGACGTCGAGCCGCGAATGCTGCTCGTTCACTTCATCCGCGACGTCGCCGCACTCACGGGAACGCACGTCGGCTGCGACACGACCAGCTGCGGGGCGTGCACCGTTCTCCTCGACGGCACGCCGATCAAGTCGTGCACGATGTTCGCCGTCCAGGCCGACGGTCGCGAGGTCACGACCGTCGAGGGCCTCATGTCGGATGGGCAGCTGCACCCGATCCAGGCCGCGTTCAAGGAGGAGCACGGCCTGCAGTGCGGCTTCTGCACGCCGGGCATGATGCTCGTCGGCAAGGCGCTTCTCGATCGGAACCCGCGGCCGACCGAGGACGAGATCCGCTGGGAGATCTCCGGCAACATCTGCCGCTGCACCGGATACATGAACATCGTGAAGGCAATCCAGACCGCCGGCGCGACTAGTTAAGGGGACTCGACATGGCCACCGAGACCGAAGAGATCCGTGGCATCGGACACAACGTCCGGCGTAAGGAAGACGACCGGCTGATCCGAGGCAAGGGCACGTTCGTCGACGACGTGAAGCTGCCGGGGATGCTGCACATGGCGATCCTTCGCAGCCCATACGCGCACGCAACGATCAACGGGATCGACACGTCCAAGGCGGGCGCGCTGCCCGGCGTCGTCGCCGTCGTCACCGGCGAGCTCATGGCACAGCACAACCTGGCGTGGATGCCGACGATGTCCTACGACACTCAGGCGGTGCTGGCGACCGACAAGGTCCGGTTCCAGGGGCAGGAGGTCGCAGCAGTCATCGCCGAGGACCCGTATGTGGCCCAGGACGCGCTCGAGCTGATCGAGGTCGACTACGAGCCGCTCGAGCCGGTGGTGACGCCGCAGCGCGCATTGGAGGCGGATGCGCCGGTCATCCGGACCGACAAAGAGGGAGTCACTTCCAACCACATCTACCACTGGGAGAGCGGCGACAAGGACGCAACCGACGCGGCGTTCGCGAGCGCGGACGTCGTCGTCAGCCTCGACACGTTCTACCCGCGCTCCCATCCCGCCCCTGTCGAGACGTGCGGCTGCGTGGCCGACGTCAACCCGGCGACGGGCCAAGCGACGATCTACATGACCTCACAAGCGCCACATGCGATCCGGACAGTGTTCGCGTTGGTGGCGGGCCTGCCCGAGGAGCGCATCCGGATCATCTCCCCGGACCTCGGGGGTGGGTTCGGTAACAAGGTGCCGGTCTATCCCGGCTACGTCGTGGCCACCGCGGCCTCGCTGCTGCTTGGCCAGCCCGTCAAGTGGATCGAGGACCGCACGGAGAACCTGATCTCGACGGGGTTCGCGCGCGACTACCACATGCGCGGCGAGATGGCGCTCTCGCGAGAGGGGACGATGAAGGGGCTACGCGTGTCGCTGCTCGCGGACGAGGGCGCGTTCTACGCCGATGCGCAGCCCACGAAGTTCAAGGTCGGGCTGTTCCACATCGTCACCGGCTCGTACGACGTTCCTGCCGCGCACGTCTCCGCGGACGGCGCCTACACGAACAAGGCACCGGGCGGCGTCGCCTATCGCTGCTCGTTCCGCGTCACCGAGGCGTCTTACATGATCGAGCGCCTCGTGCAGAACGCCGCCTACGAGCTCGAGATGGATCCCGCGGACCTCCGCAAGAAGAACTTCATCCGCAAGGACCAGTTCCCGTATCGCTCCGCGACCGGGTTCGAGTACGACTCCGGCGACTACGACGGGGCGATGGATCTCGCGCTCGAGCGGATCGGGTACGAGCAGCTGCGTAAGGAGCAGGCCGCCGCTCGCGAGGAGGGACGGCTGCTGGGCATCGGCCTCGCCAGCTTCACCGAGGTGGTCGGCGCCGGACCCAGCCACGACTACGACATCCTCGGCCTGAAGATGAACGACGGCGCCGAGCTCCGCGTGCACCCGACCGGCAAGGCGATCCTCAAGATCAGCTCCAAGACGCAGGGCCAGGGCCACGAGACCACGTTCGCGCAGATCGTCGCGAACGAGCTCGGCATCCAGCCCGAAGACATCAAGGTGATGCACGGCGACACGGACAACACCCCCTACGGACTGGGGACGTACGCGTCGCGCTCAACGCCGACGGTCGGGGCGGCCACGGCTGTGGTCTCGCGCAAGCTTCGCGACAAGGCGATGAAGCTCGCCGCGCACCTGCTGGAGGCATCCGAGCAGGACGTCGAGTTCGAGCAGGGGCGATTCTTCATCCGCGGCGCGCCCGAGAACGCCAAGACGATCCAGGACGTCGCCCTCGCGGCGTACACGAACTTCCCGGACGGGATGGAGCCGGGGCTCGAGGGCGTCACGTACTACAACCCGCCGAACCTCACCTTCCCGTTCGGCACCTACGCCGTCGTCGTCGAGGTGGACGAGGAGACCGGCGTGTGGAAGGTCGACCGCGTCGTCGCGATCGACGACTGCGGCGTGCGGATCAACCCGATGATCGTCGAGGGCCAGATCCACGGCGGGCTCGCTGAGGGATACGCGATCGCGGCGATGGAGCAGATCGCGTTCGACGACGACGGCAATTGCATCGGCTCGAACTTCAGCGATTACCTGATTCCGACGGCGTGGGAGACGCCTCGGTTCGAGCTGGGAGCGACCGTGACCCCGTCGCCGCACCACCCGATCGGAGCGAAGGGAGTCGGCGAGTCGGCCACCGTGGGCTCCCCCGCCGCGTTCGTGAACGCCGTCATCGACGCCCTGTGGCACCTCGGCGTGCGGAACATCGACATGCCGCTCACATCGGCGAAAGTATGGGAGGCGATCCAGAAAGCGCGGGGGTAGCACAGTGAGCGAAGCGAACGTTGTGAGCCTAACTGGACCTGCGTCCGCTTGAAGGCAGAGGTCCTATCGCTCGCGAACGACCTCGCCGAGGCGGGCGAGCCGTTCGTCCTGGCCACGGTGGTGTGGCGCCGATCACCTTCCTCGGGGAAGGAGGGCTCGACGGCGATCGTCACGCGGGACCGCCGTGTCAGGGGATGGCTCGGCGGTGCGTGCGCCGAGCCGACCGTGATCCGGGAGGCGCTGAAGGCGCTCGACGAACGCACGCCGCGTCTGCTCTTCCTCGGCGCGCCCGAGGAGCTCGCCGCCCGCGGGCGGGAGGGCGTCGTGACGGTGCCGATCGCGTGCCAGAGCGAGGGAGCGCTGGAGGTGTACGTGGAACCGGTCCTGCCGCAGCAGCAGCTCGTCGTCATCGGGCGCTCCCCCGCCGTGGCGGCTCTCGCCTCGATGGCGGCCGCGCTCGGCTGGCGAACCGTGGTCGTGGACGACGGCGGAAACGAAGACGACTATCCGGATGCCGGCACGGTCGTCACCACGTTGGATCTCGAGGCCGCGGGCGTGTCCGACCAATCGTTCGTCGTCGTCGCGACGCAGGGGCATTACGACGAGGAGGCACTCGAACGCGCCCTGGGCACGCCAGCCGCGTACATCGGCTTGGTCGCGTCGCGGAAGCGCGCCGAATCCGTTCTCGGCTACCTCAAGGATCGGGGCGCATCCGATGAGTCGCTAGGTCGGGTGCACGCTCCCGCGGGGTTGGACCTTGGCACGATCGCGCACGAAGAGATTGCCGTGGCGATCCTCGCGGAGCTGGTGCGTGAGCGAGCTGCAGGCAACCTCGCGACGATGCCTGCACCCGAGATCGCTCGCCACGAGGAGATCGACCCGGTCTGCGGAATGACCGTCGACGTCGCGTCGGCTCGACATCGCTCCGTCAACGAGGGCACGACGTACTACTTCTGCTCGGCGGGATGCCTCGAACGGTTCGAGGCCGATCCGGCGCGGTTCGTCGTGGCAGGCGCGGAGCGGTAGCCGCCGCTCGCGCCTACCATCGAGCCGTGAGCGAGCTGACCGACGTCCTGCAGGCGATCGAGTCCCTCTCGGCTCGCGGCGAGAAATTGGCGCTGGCCACGATCGTCGCGGTTCGCGGCTCGACCTACCGCCGGCCGGGCGCGCGGCTGCTGGTACCGGAGGATGGAGATCTCGTCGGCAACATCTCGGGCGGATGCCTGGAGAACGACGTTGCCGACGTAGCGAAGATCGTGATGCACGAGGGCATCGCCAGGATCGTCTCGTTCGATCTCACCGCCGACGACGACGCAGTGTGGGGATGGGGGCTCGGCTGTAATGGCGCGTTCGAGCTGTTCGTCGAGCCCGCCGACAAGGCGGCCGAGGTCGCCGGCGCACTGCGCATGGCGCTCGAGGAGGAACGCCCGATCTGCATGGTCACGGTGTTGGAATCGGCCGCTCCGAACGTGGAGCAGGGCGACCGCATGCTCGTTCGTCCCGGCGGCGACGTCGAGCGTCCGTACCCCGACGAGACGCTCGCGGCGTCGGCGCGCGCGGCGGCGATCGAGCAGCTCGCGATCGAGCAGAGCGAGATCAGATCCCTCGCGGCGGGCGCCGGCGAGGCGCGGGCGTTCCTCGAGGTGCTCGAGCCGCCGCTTCGCCTGGTCGTCTGCGGCGCCGGGCACGACGCGATTCCACTCGTCCGGCAGGCGTCTGCGCTCGGGTGGAGCCCGGTCGTCGCGGACGACCGCCCGGAGTTCCTTTCCCTCGAGCGGTTCCCGGAGGCGGCCGGTTTCGTCCTGGTGGAGCGGCCCGACAAGCTCGGCGAGGTCGCGCCGATCGACGAACGGACGCACGTCGTGGTGATGACGCACAACTTCCTTCGCGACAAGGACTACGTGCGCTCGTTGCTCACGACGCCCGCCCGGTTCATCGCAATGCTCGGTCCCGCGGTGCGGACGGAGCGATTGCTGACGGAGCTCGCCGAGGAGGGCGCTGACCTCTCCGATGCCGACCGCCGCCGGATCCGCGGGCCGGCCGGCCTGGACCTCGGCGCCGAGGGGCCGGAGGAGATCGCCGCAGCGATCTGCGCGGAGATCGTGGCGACGAAGCGCGGCCGCGCGGGGGGCTTTCTCAAGGACCGGCCGGGACCGATCCACGATCGTCGCGCGCAGCAGCGATAGGCCTGCGCGCTCAGTACCAGACGTCCGGAGGGCCCTTGTACTCCTGGAGCGTGTTGCCGCCGTCCACCACCAGCGTCGCGCCGGTCACGTAGCTCGCCGCCTCGGACGCGAGGAACGCGATCGCCTGCGCCACTTCATCAGAAGTGCCGGCACGGCCGATCGGGGTGTTGCGGGCACCAACCTCCTCCTCGCGACTCTGTGACGACGTCTCGATCCATCCCGGCAGTACCGAGTTGCACGTCACGCCGTTCCGTCCGGTCTCGATCGCGGTCGACCGCATCAGCCCGTCCATCCCCGCCTTCGCGGTCGCGTATCCGGCACCCTCGGGATTCACCACGACCGGACCGGTGACGCTGCCGACCATCACGATGCGGCCGTATCGGCGTTCGAGCATGCCGGGAAGCACCGCTCTCGTGACGTGGAACGCCGTCCACAGGTTGAGCGAGAGGTCACGTTCGAACGCGCCGGCGTCGAGCTCGGCGACGGGGCGCGCGCGTTCCCTTTCGACCCCCGACTGGGCGAGGCCGGCGTTGTTGACGAGCACGTCGATCTGACCGAACCGCTCGAGGACCGCGTCGACCAGGGTCTCAGCCTGCGACTCGTCCGTGAGGTCCGCGGTGAACGCCGCGACGTCGAGCCCTTCCGCCTCCAGCCGGGAGGCACGCCCGTAGATCCGGTCCGTCGTCGAGGTGAGCGCGACGCGCGCGCCTTCGGTTCCGAGCAACCGCGCCGTGGCGAACCCGATACCGGTCGGGCTCCCGGCTCCCGTGACGAGCGCCACGCGACCGTCGAACCGCCCCATCTCGCGGCGGACGCTACCAGCACGTACGAGTAGGCTCCGCTGGACTCGCCCATGCAGATCGAGAACGAGTTCACGGTTCCCGCGCCGATCGACGAGGTCTGGTCGCACCTCCTGGACGTCGAGCGCGTCGCGCCCTGCATGCCGGGAGCCGAGCTCACCGAGTCGGTCGACGAGAGCACGTGGAAGGGCAAGGTCAACATGCGGCTCGGGCCGGTGTCCCTATCCTTCGCGGGCATCGTCACGATGGAAGATCGTGACGACGCCGCGCACCGCGTGGTCCTCCGGGCGAAAGGGATGGAGCAGAAGGGGAAGGGCGCGGCGAACGCGTCCGTCACGAGTTGGCTGGAGACGAGCCAGAACGAGACGACAGTGAAGATGGTCGCGGACGTTCAGCTAACAGGCTCGGTCGCCCAGCTTTCGCGCGGCCTCCTTCCGGAAGTCAGCCGAAAGCTGACCCGCGAGTTCGCCGAATGCCTGCGGACGAGCATGCTCGCCGGGGAGACCGAGCGCACAACGAGCTCGACGGCGACGGCTGCGCCTGCGCCCGGTCCGACGACGCCCGCCGCGATGAAGGCCAAGCCGATCAGCGGCCTCCGCCTCGGCCTGTCCGCGATCTGGGCGAGGATCCAAAGCCTGTTCGGCTCACGCCGGGCGTGATCTCCGCGATCGTTCTGGCGGCAGGAGCCGCCACGCGATTCGGGCGCACCAAGCAGGTCGAGAAGTTGCGAGGCAAACCACTCGCGCAGCACGCCGTCGACGCCGCAGCCGGGGCGGGCGTCGACGAGATCATCGTGGTGCTCGGACACGATGCGGAGCTCGTGGCATCGGCCGTCAGCCTGCCGAGTGCGGCTCGGACTGTGGTGAACGGGGACCACTCGAACGGGATGGCGAGCTCGCTCGCGGTCGGGCTTCGGGCCCTGAACGATCTGAGCGAAGCGGCGGTGGTGCTCCTTGCGGACCAGCCGGGGATCAGGAGCGACCACGTCGCCGCGCTCGTGCGCCTCTACGGTGACACTCGAGCGCCGATCGTGCGTATCCGGTTCCGCGATGCTCCGGGGCCGGCGCTCTTCGCTCGCAGCGTCTGGCCGGAGGTCGAAGCGCTGACCGGCGACACCGGCGCTCGTGTGCTGTTGGACGCGCAACCCGAGCGCGTCCAGTGGGTCGCTCTCGACGAGGACGCGCCGCGCGACGTCGACACGCCCGAAGACCTCGACGAGGCCTGAGGTCAGGAGATGCGAGACGCCCCGGCCCTTCTGACCGGGGCGTCTCTGTCTACAGCCAGGTCGGGAGGGCTAGCCGTAGAAGATGACCGTCACCTCGTTCAGAACCTCCCGTCTGACTTGGCGACGCCGCAGACCGCGCGCTTGTTGCGCGAACCGCGATATCGCCGCAGGTCGGTCACGACGCCTGTGGCGCGCAGCCAGGGAAGACAGGTTGAGCGGCCGCACGAAGCGACCTGCTCCCGGAGAGAACCTGCGACAACCCGGCCTCCAGCGCATCAGGGTCACGGCAGATCGGGCTCCGTGGAGACCCGTTCCCGCGCCAACCTTCGGACCCGTTATCGGCACGAGCGCGCTGCGACCTTAAAAGCTCAGCACGAAGGCCCGAGCCGACGATGCCGAAGCGCCGGCAGGCTTTCGCGGACCCTTGCGACCTCCGCCAGATCGAGGTCGGCCACGGTCACGCCGACTCCGTCGGTCGCGCGAGCCACGACTCGTCCCCAGGGGTCGACGACCATGCTGTTGCCGTAGTTCCTACGCTCGCGGCCTGGAGGACCCCACGTTCCCCACTGGGCGGCCGCGACGACGAAGGCCTGATCTTCGATCGCCCGCGCGCGAAGGAGCACGTCCCAATGGTCCTTCCCCGTCTCGAACCGGAACGCTGCGGGCACGAACACGATCGTCGCACCGCCGACGACGAGCTGACGGAACAACTCGGGGAACCGAACGTCGTAGCAGATGGTGAGCCCGACCCGGCCGAATTCGGTATCGGCGGTCACGACCTCGTCTCCGGGAGCAAAGACGAACGACTCTCGGCTGGGGACGCCTCCCGGCGGGTCCGCGTCGAACAGATGGATCTTGCGGTACGTCGCGACGAGCCGGCCGGCACGATCGAACAGCACGCTCGTGTTGAACACGCGATCGCCGTCGAGCTCGAGCACGCTCCCGCCGTGGATCCACATGCGGTTCCGGAGGGCCACCTCTGCGAGTCGCATCACCCGCGGACCGTCGAGCGCCTCCGCCGCCGCCCGCACTTGCTGCGCCGACCCCTGACAAGGCCACACCTCAGGAAGCGCGGCGAGATCGACTCCAGAGCTGGCGGCGACGTCCAGCAGATCGAAGATCTGTCGCTCGTTCGCCGCAACGTCCTCGCCGCAATTGGACTGACAGAGTGCGACGCGCACCCCTCGATGCTACGAGCCGGGCAGCCTCGAGATGATCCGGTCCCGAACCCAGCCTTCGAACGCGTAGGTGTCGAGGTCCTCGCGACCCACCGTCACGTCTACGTGGTCACCAACCGCCGCGACGACGCCGAACGAGATCCTGGCGGGGCCGTCACGGTCCTGCGGACGGAGCCGCACGTGCACCGATGCGAGCCAGGCTCCCGGCCTGCCGCCGATCCTCCGCGCAAGCGCCCCGGGACCCGAGAGGATCCCCGTGACGATTGGCGGTCCGCCCTCACGCATCTGCAGCTCGAGGTCGTCCACCTTCCCCGCCATGCGCCCGTCCGGATCGACGAGCTGGCGGTCGAGCAGCTCCAAGCCCGCCGACAGGACACGCGCAGCCCTCGATTCGTGATGGTCCTGTACCGAGCGTGGACGTTCGAGCCGGTCGGCGGCTACGCGAAGGCGCACGCGCTCCGGCTCGATCGCGGCGACATCGGACCAGCTGACGGCGCCCCGTCCGCCGTGACGCCTGTGGAAGTACCACGCCAGCGGCCAGGGCTCGGTAATGAACGGCCGCTCGTAGCCCAAACGCGATCCGAGGCCGAATTGCCCGATCACCAGCCGGTCCACGCGCAACGCAGCGCCGAACGGCCCGATCGGGGGACCGTCCTGCACGAGCCAGACGTCGCGAACCTTCCCGACGTCTGTTCCGTCGCGATCGACGAGGTGCGCGCCGAGGAGATCAGTAAGTCTCACGCACCACCTCGCGTCCACACGAGCAGTGGGATCGTCACGATCGAGACGAAGAGCAGGATCACGAGGTAGACGAACGCGATCGCGTTCAGCGCTTTGGAGTTCGTTCGCTCCCTCATATACGTTGGGTCGTTCGCCACGACGAGGATCGGGAAGTAGGTGAGCGGCAGCGCTGCCGCCGACAGAACAATCGAGTATTCAGTGATCTTGACTGGATCGATCGTCGTGAACGCCAGCGCAACGCCCCCCGCCAACGCGAGCAACACGACGACGTGGAACCGGGCGGCCTCACGCGGCCGCACGAACTTCCCCCACTGCCAGCCGAAGAACTGCGCGACGGTGTACCCGGCCGACAACGACGTCTCGAGCGCCGCACTGAAAATCGCCGCGAACATCCCGAAAAGCAGGAAGACCAGACCGATCCGACCGAGCGTGAGGGAGACGGGAAGTCCCATCTGTGACAGATGCCCCACCGAGATCCCACGCGGCAGGAGAAGAGCAGCGGCCATGCCCATGATCGCCAGGCTCAGGATCCCGCCGAGCGGAAAACCGACGAGGACGTTCGCGCGATTGGTGATCAAGTCACGCTCGGTCCAACCGTCTTCGACCGCGCCGGAGGAGAAGAAGAACACCTCGTAGGGAGTCATCGCGGCGCCTAGCAGTGCGACGCCGAAAAATGCATATGCCGTCCACGGTTCACCCGACGGCGGCCCGATGTGCGTCGCGGCTGACAGCGTGTCGCCGAAGCCGGGATCGAGCCGCCACAGTGCGAACACCGTCACCACAAGGGTCAGACCGGAAAGCCCGAACGCCTTCTCCATCACGCCAAACTTCACTTTCCACAGCACCAGCCACACTGCAACCGCCATCAGCGGCACCCACAGGATGTAGTTGAGACCGGTCACGAGCTCGATCACGAGAGCAAGTCCCGCCACCTCTGCGGCCAGCGTCAACAGGTTGATGAGGAACGATGCACCGAGATTGACGATTGCCCACCGCGCGCCCAGACGCTCGCGAATGATGTCGAAGACGGGTCGTCGGGACATCGTGGCGACGCGCCCTGCCATCTCCGCGTAGATGCAAATCCCGACGACACCGACGACGACGACCCATGCAAGGCGCATACCGAATCGAGCGCCGCTCTCGGCATTCGCCACGAGATCTCCCATGTCCACGAAGCCGCCGAAGGCGGTGAGGATGCCGAGGAAGACCTCGAACACGCGCCTCACGAGCCGAGTTCCTCGGCGAAGTCTTCGAGCTGACCCGCCTGGTCGGTGAGCGGATCGGCGAGCCGCGCCAAGTCCTCGAGGTCGGTCCGTCGCGCCGCGATGCGGAGACGCGCCAGACGATCGACTGCATCGTCGAGCATCGCGATCAGTTCGTCACGCAGCCGGTCGGACGCGCCGTCGGGCGGCTGGATCGAGGCGAACGAACCGCGCGCGCCGACCGCGTCACGTTCGGCGTCGGCGATCAGCACGGACGTCGTAGGTGGAAACGACCGTCCTCCCACAGCGACGCGGGCTCCGAGAATCGCTGTTCGCAACGCAGAGACGGTTTCCTCCGCGGCGGCGACGGCCTTGCCCTCGTACGTCTCGAACGTGCGTGCCGGGCCGACGCACGCGGGGCCCGAGAGGAAAACGAGGAGCGCGGCGGCGAAGGCGTGGCGACCGCGCCGACATGCGTCCACGTCGGCATGGTTCCACACTCACGATGCACCTCAAACGAGCCGGCGCGGGGCGACTACGATCGCGGCATGCCCGCCGGCCGGTATACCGTGCTCGACGGCGACGGGAACGCGGTCGGAACCGAAGATTTCCGGTGCGCGCCAGGCCCGATGGGATGGCGATACTTCGGCGAGATCGCCACGAACGCCCCCACGCCGCATCGAGAGATCGTCGACCTCGCCGTCGACGCATCGTGGCGGCCGGCGCGCACGCGGATCGAGACCGGCTCCCATCACATCCTCCTCTCCGCCGACGGTCATGCGCTGCGCGGCGACCTCGACGACGAACCCGTGACAACGAGGTGGGGGTCCGACTGGCACCTCGACTACTTGTCGCCGGCATACAACGCGGTGACGACGAAGCGACTGAGCGGCAGCGCCGAGATCGACGTGATCTACCTGGAGCCGGTCACGTGCGAGCCACGCGAGGAGCGGCAGCGGTATGAGCTCGCCGGGGACGAGGATGTTGACACGCCCGTCGGCCGGTTCGCCGCTCAGCGGTGGCGGTTCACCGCGCTGTCCACTGGATGGTCGCGCGAGCTGTGGATCGCCGGCGCTGTCGTGGTTCGGTTCGAGTCCCTCTACGAGCTCGAGTGGTTCGAGGCCGGCGCCAGCGGCGCGCAACCGGTGTCGTAGCTACTCGATCGACGACAGCGCCTCGTCGATGATGCCGAAGCCCTCCGCGAGCTGCTCCTCGGTGATGCACAGCGGCGGGTTCGTCATGATGCCGTTCCACCGCACCATCGTGTACAGGCCGCGTTCGTCAAGGAACTTGGAGATCGCCTTCATCTCGTCGCTCGTGCCGTTGTACGGCGCCATCGGCTCCATCGTCGCTCGATCTCGGACGAGCTCGACGATGCCGAACAGCCCGATGTTCCGCACGAGGCCGACCGAGGGATGCCGGTCGCGCAGCTCGCGATGATGGCCGGCCATGACCTCGCCGAGCTTGCGGGAGTTCTCGATCAGGCCATCCTCTTCATAGACGCGGATCGTGGCGAGCGCCGCGGCGAGTCCGAGCGGGTGGGAGTTATACGTGAGCCCGCCGGCGAAGACGTGCTCGTCGAAGTACGAGTACACCTTCGGCCGGAGTCCAACGGCACCGAGCGGAACGGCGCTCGACGTCAATCCCTTCGCCATCGTCAGGATGTCGGGGACGACGTCCCAGTGGTTCACGGCGAACCATTCGCCGGTTCGTCCGAAGCCGGACATCACCTCGTCGGCGATGAGGAGGATTCCGTGCCGGTCGCACAGCTCGCGGACGCCCTGGAGATATCCCTCCGGTGGGATCAGGATGCCGTTCGTCCCGGTGACCGGCTCGAGGATGAACGCCGCGATCGTCGACGGGCCCTCGAGCATGATCGTCTCGTCGAGGTAGGCGAGCGCCGCATCGGCGTTGTCGGCCGGTCGCCCGGTTCCGTGGTACGGGTCGAGGACGTGGACGACGCCGGGCATGCCCGGCTCGTTGGCCCATCTGCGCGGATCGCCCGTAAGGGTGATCGTCGCGTACGTAGCGCCGTGATAGCTCCTATACCTGGCGAGGATCTTCTGCCTGCCGGTGACGGCCTTCGCGATGCGGATCGCGTTCTCGTTGGCCTCGGCGCCACCGAGGGTGAAGAACACCTTGTCGAGGTCGCCGGGCAGCAGGTCGGCTAGCTTCTTCCCGAGCTTCGCGCGCGCCTCGGTCGTCATGAACGGGCTGATGTACGGAAGGACCTTCGCCTGCTCGGCGATCGCCTGCGCAACACGCGGGTCCGCATGGCCGATGTTCACGCCCATGAGCTGGCTGTTGAAGTCGAGGTACCGCTTACCGTCGACCGTGAAGAACTCCGAGCCGCGCGCCGACGCGACCGCGATGGGTCGCGTCGTTCCCTGCTGCTGCCAGTCATAGAGCGTGTGTCGCAGGCTCAGATCGACGATCTCTTGCGCGCTCAGCTCGCTCATGTGGACCTCCGTTCGGGACGTGCAGTCTAACGCCGGGCCATCCGCCTTCCTGAGCCCCGCTTAAGCGCGCTAGCATCGGAACACGCTTCCCCGAATGAAGGGAGCTCACCATGGAGCGGATCGGATTCTGGATCGGCGGCAAGATCGTCCCCGGCGAGTCGGGACGAACCGGACCCGTCTACAACCCGGCGACGGGCGAGCAGACGCACGAAGTCGATTTCGCCACGCCGCAGGAGGTCTCCAAGGCGGTCGAGGCGGCGAAGGAGGCGCTCCCCGGCTGGCGCGCCACATCGCTTTCCAAACGCGCGGACGTGTTCTTCCGCATCCGCGAGCTCCTCGAGGAGCGCAAGACCGACATCGCCCGCGCGATCACGTTGCAGCACGGCAAGGTGCTCTCTGACGCCGTCGGCGAGGTGCAACGCGGGCTCGAGAACGTCGAGTACGCGACCGGCATCCCCCACCTGCTCCAGGGCGCTTTCAGCGAGCAGGTCTCCACTGGCATCGACGTGTACTCGATCCGTCAGCCGCTCGGCGTCGTCGCCGGGATCACGCCGTTCAACTTCCCGGGCATGGTTCCCATCTGGATGTGCGCGAACGCGATGGCCTGCGGGAACACGTTCCTCCTGAAGCCATCCGAGAAGGACCCCGGCCCGGCGCTCGTCCTCGCGGAGCTGTTCAAGGACGCCGGGATCCCCGACGGCGTGTTCAACGTGGTGCACGGCGACAAGGTCGCGGTCGACGCGATCCTCGAACACCCTGACATCGCTGCGGTGAGCTTCGTCGGCTCGACCCCGATCGCGAAATACATCTACGCGAACGGCACCGCGAACGGGAAGCGCGTGCAGGCGCTAGGTGGTGCGAAGAACCACATGATCGTGCTGCCCGATGCCGACGTCGACATGGTTGCCGACTCGGCAGTCTCGGCCGGCTACGGTTCTGCAGGAGAGCGATGCATGGCTGTGTCCGTCATCACCTCGGTCGGGAAGGTCTCGGACCGGGTCGTCGAGGCGATCGCCGACCGCCTGCCGAAGGTGAAGGTCGGTCCGGGCCTCGAGCCCGAGTCAGAGATGGGGCCGCTCGTCACGCGCGAGCACCGCGACAAGGTGGCGTCGTACCTGGACAGCGGCCGAGCCCAGGGCGCGCAGGTGATCACAGACGGCCGTGAGCACGCGCTGTACAAGGAGAGTCCAGGGTTCTTCCTCGGCGTGTCGCTCATGGATCAGGTAACCCCCGAGATGGACGCGTACCGCGACGAGATCTTCGGGCCGGTCCTCTCGGTGGTACGCGCCGACACGTACGACCAGGCGGTCGATCTGGTGAACCGGAACCCGTACGGGAACGGCGTGGCGCTGTTCACCCGCGACGGCGGCGCGGCGCGGCAGTTCATCTTCGAGGTCGAAGTGGGCATGGTCGGCATCAACGTCCCGATCCCCGTTCCGGTCGCCTACTACTCGTTCGGAGGCTGGAAGGGCTCGCTGTTCGGCGATTCGCACATGTATGGGCCGGAGGGGATCCGGTTCTACACGCGCGGAAAGGTCGTCACGCAGCGCTGGCCCGACCCGGCGAAGAGCGCCGTCGACCTGGGGTTCCCGCGAACGCGGTAGCCGTCAGACGGCGGTTGCCGTCTCGGCAGGCGCGACGAACACCACCGTGACGTCGTCGTACCCGAGGTCGCCGAGGAGCTCGTCGAGCATCGTCCGCGTGTTTTCCTCGCCCATCGTGAGGAGCTCGCTGGTCGAGGCGGCATCCGCGAGCTGACGCTCGGCCGCGATCAGGAGATCGCGATCCGTGGTCGGCGAGTCGGTGAACATCCCACCGATGCGATCCAACACCCCGCGATCGCGGTCGATCACCTCTGTCGCCGAGTGATCGATCATCACGTCACTCAGATCCGGTTCCGGGAGCGTCACCGTCACGTCGCTCCCGGTCGCTCCGACGCTGATGTCGCCTTCGGTGATCCCGGAGAAATCGACGACCGCCTCGACGGACCCGACGGCGAGCATCTTCGCCCGCTCGCCCGCCAGCACCGCCGGCATGAACCGCACGTCGCGCTCGACGTCCACGAGCACGCTGTACGTGCCGGCCGCGGCGGTGTACTCCGAGACCGAGATGAGCTCGTCGAGGATCGCCGGATGAGCGCGCTCGACGCGACGTTCCGTGAACGGATTCTTCAGCGACAACCAGGACGGAAGCCCGAAGAACCCGGAGACCAACCCGAGCACGATCACGAAGACGGCCAGCCCGGCGCCGAACTTGATGGCCTTCATCTGCCCACCCTCCCTTGAAAGGCGGAACCTCCATAAGAATGTACCGAACCGAAACCCCTCCTGGACGGCACACGAGCTCAGAGGCGGTCACCGAACGCAGCGGTCCTGGCGGGCGCACAGAGGCAGTGCTCGAGCCGCATCGACGCGTTGTAGGTACCGACGTTCAGCATCGCCAGCACGTCGCCCTCACGGAGCTCGGGCAGGGCGACGCCCTCGCCCCACAGGTCGTCGCCCTCGTTGACGTTCCCGGCGATCGTGTACGTGCGGGACGAATCGGCGACGATCGCGCGCGTCAGGACGATCGGAACGAGGGCGTCGTAGATGAACCTCTCGGGCGCGACGACGTATCCGGCGTCGAGACCGGCGAACGGCACTCCGCCGCGTTCATCGATCGAGACGACCTCGGCGAGCAGAACGCCAGATTCCTTGCACAGGTAGTCCCCCGGCTCGCACGACACCGTCACACCCGGCGGTCCGAAATGCTTAGCGAGCACCGCGGCGAACGCATCCGCGTCCAACGGCTCGTCTTCGGGGCGCTGCGGTACGCCGAGTCCGCCACCGACGTTCAGCTCGACGATCTCGTGGCCCGCATCGCCGAGCCGGAGCGTCGTCGCGGCGACGCGTTCGACCGCGGTCTCGAACGCCCCGAGCCCGTCCGTGAGGAACCCATCGCCGACGTGGAAGTGGACGGTATCCATGCGTAGTCCGTGCTTGTTCGAAATGGCGAGCGCGTCGTCGATCTGTTCGTCGAGGATCCCGAACTTCGTCGGTTTGGCTCCGGCGTACAGCGACGCTCCGTCGGCCGCGTAGGGAGCGCCCGACCACGTCGCGCCCGCGCGAGGGTTCACGCGGATTCCGACCGAGGAGCCTGGGGCGCGTCGTCCCCACCGATCGAGCTGCGACAACAGGTCGAGGTTGACGTGCACATTGCTCTCGAGGAGCACATCCATGTCGCGTTCGGAGACGTTTGTTCCCGTGTAGCTGATTTCGTCGGCCGTCCATCCGTGCTCGATTGCATGGCGCACCTCGCCGGGCGAGCACGCGTCGATGCCCACGAATCCGAGCGCACGGACGAACGCCAAGACATCGGGGTCGCGCTGCGCCTTCAGGGCGAGGCGAAGTCGGAACGGCACGCCGACCCGATCGAACGCGTCGAGCAAGCACCGGGCCTGCTCCTCGATCCGCACGAGGTCGTACGCGAACACCGGCGTGCCGTGCTCACGCGCAACGGCTTCGGCATCGCGGCCGGCGACATACAGACGTCTGTCACGAACCTCCAGACCGGGCCGCTCCCACCACTCGCGCACGCGCCAAGGCTACTGGGCGTTTCCGTTCCACCCGCCTCGGGAACCTTCACGCCGTGATGACGGATAACGACCATGTTCACAACGAGCCGGGCCCTCGCGCCCAGGAGAAGCTCGGCGATTCCTCGGAGCCGGGACGTGCGCAGCCCGAGGCCGCGGAGGTCGAGAGCGCCAGGCTGCTCGCCAACCAGGCACGAGACGCGCTCGAGGCGCAAGGGCTGCAGGAAGACGAGATCCGGGCGCTCGCCGACGAGTACGTCGCCCTCGATCTCGGCGAGGACCTCGATGAGTTCATGGACTGGGCGAAGACGCGCGGCCCGCGGGAGCGCGGCACCGGTTAGAAAACAGACGCTCGGACGGCCCCAGTAGCATCGCCTCGTGCCGAACGACGTTCAGCGGTGCGAGTGGGTGCCGCTGGACCAGCCGAAATACCTCGCGTACCACGACGAGGAGTGGGGTGTGCCGTCGCACGACGACCGCCACCTGTTTGAGATGTTGGTTCTCGAAGGTGCGCAGGCCGGCCTGTCGTGGTCGACGATCCTGAACAAACGCGAGGGCTACCGGAATGCGTTCGCGGACTTCGACGCCACGGCCGTCGCGCGGTTTGCCCCTACCGATGTCGAGCGGCTGATGCTCGACGCGGGGATCGTTCGGAACCGGCTGAAGATCGAGTCGGCGATCAACAATGCACAGCGGGTCGTCGAAGTGCAGGGGCAGGACGGCTCGCTCGACGCATACCTGTGGTCGTTCGTCGGCGGAAATCCGATTGTCGCCGAGTGGAAGCGATTGTCAGACCTGCCTGCCGAGACGGCGGAGTCGAAGGCCATGAGCAAGGATCTGAAGCGCCGCGGCTTCCGCTTCGTCGGGCCGACGGTGTGTTACGCGTTCATGCAAGCGGTCGGTATGGCGAACGACCACGTCGCAGACTGCTTCAGGTTCGAGGAGATCGTCGGGAGCTACAGGCACGTCGAATGATCGGCTGCTCTCGAGCGGCCCCGCCATCAATCGCCTGAAGCGCGGATACGATCCTCGGCATGGATGACGAGACAGATGTCGCCGATGGGCCCGATGACGATTGGGATGAGGGACCGGGTCTTGAAGAGCGAATCCGAAGGGGACCCTGGCTTCGGATCCTGTTGTGGCTTGCACTCTTGAGCGGCGTGGCGTGGATCGTCTCGAACGGCCTCCTTCAGATTCGCTTCGGCGTTCTGACTCCAACCGCGTTCGCCGGAGAAATCGAAGCCGAGTTCTACGAGTGGGTTCAGGTGATCAGCGGCATCGGTTACACACTGTTCGTCGTCGCGGTGGGGAGTTATGTAGTGCTTTGGCTTGCTGCTCGTCGCCAAGACAGCGTCTAATGCGTAGCATCGGCGCGTCATGGAGGATGCGTGGGCGCCGATCGGCAAGTTGTCCGACTTCCCCGACGGGAAAGCCGTCAAGGCACCGGTCGACGACGAGACCGATCTCCTCGTGCTGAGGCGGGGTGAGGAAGTCCTCGTCGTCTCCAACCGATGCACCCATCAGGGCACACCCCTCAACCGAGGCCGCCTCCACACCGCCGGGAACGTGGTGACGATCACCTGTCCGTTGCATGGAAGCCTGTTTTCGCTTACCGACGGCCGGGTACTCCGCGGTCCGGCGACGATCTGGCTGCCCTCGTACGAGGCGCGCGTGACCGGTGAGCTCGTCGAGGTTCGGCAGCGTCAGTGAGGCACGATTCCGCCGGTTACAGCCGCGGAAAAGTCGCGATCGTGACCAGTCCGTAGATCATCAATCCACCGGCCACCACGAGGACGCCGACCCGGATCTTCAACACCTTGAACCGCTGTGACAGCGCAAGCATGAACAGAACCGTCGCGAGCACGACCGTCGTTCGGATGTAATCGTCGGCGTGCCTGCGTGCGGCAGTTCCCTCGTCGAACACGCGGTCGCCACGTTCGTTCAGCTCCAAACCCTTCTCGATCTGCGGGTTGATGTACTCGGGCATGAAGCTTGGCCCCGGCGGCGCGTCTGGGCTCGCAAACGGTCGGGTGGCCAGCCACGCGTCGAAGGCAACCTTGAACTCCGGGCTGAACCGACGCTCGTACAGCGCGGCGAGCTCCTGGCGCCCTTGGGCCCGCGCTTCGATCCACGTGTTGAACGTAGACACGTCGAGCAGACGCTGCTGTCCCCCGAGCGTCAGTTGCTGGTCGGCGTCGATCCTGATCGTCGATGCGTCTCCATAGAGCTCTGCTTGACGCCCGTCCCATTTGGCCGCCTGGTAACCACTCCACGCAGTGGCGACGGCAACGACCGCGAGCAACAGCGCCTCCAGGATCTCGACGAGATCCTCCCAGCGTGACTTCGCGGGTTGAGTGTGCGCGCCCTTGCTCTCGTTGAGAGCTCTTGCGATCTCGGCGTTGAGGTCTTCGGCCATAAGCAGGACTCGTTATCGACCGATGAAGTTGCGCAGCGCGAGGAGAACGTTCTCGAGTGGCTTCTCAGCTATCCGGCGCATGAACCACGGGTACCAGTGCGTTCCGTACGAGATCAGCGTTCGGATCGTGTAACCCTCGCCCGCGAGCCGAACCTGATCGTTGGAACGGATGCCGTAGAGCATCGCGATCTCGAACCCGTCGCGGCTCTCCACGTCGACCTCGATCCGCGAAACCAGGTCGACGTCGTGCGTTCCGAGGACGAGCCGCTCGCTCGGGCCTTTGACCTCCAGGATCCGAAGCGCGAGTCGTCGGTAGCTCTCGTCGATCGCCTGCCGATCCCCGACGAGCAGGTTCTCGTGCTCGCGGTAGGCGCCCTTCACCAGGCGGATCGACGCATCCGGCATCAGGTCGCTGATGTCGACAGGCGTTCTCCTCAGGTACGCCTGGAGACAGATCCCGGTGTTCGGTCGTGTCGCGCGGACCTTGCGAAACAGGTCGATAGTCGGTTGCACGTAGCGGCCCGATTCCATGTCGAGCCACAACCAGCTCCCACGCTGTTCGGCACCCTGCGCCACGCGCTCGACGTTCTCGGCCGCAAGGTCCGGGTCGAGGTCGAGTCCGAGGTGCGTCGGCTTGAGCGAGATCTCCGTGTCCAGACCGCGATCTGCGATCGTGCCGTACGCGTCGATGTAGTGATCGGCGACGTCCTCCGCCTCCTTGCGCGTCGCGACGTTCTCCCCGAGCTCGGTGACGATCGTCGGGAGGCCATCGTTCGCCAGACGGGCCGCGGCCCCGAGTGCCGCGTCGAGCGTCTCGCCGGGCATGAACCGCCCGACGGTGCGGCGGATGAAGCGGAAGCTCGGGAGATGCTCGCGCAGCCAGGGGTTGTCCGCCGCCCACAGGATCGCGTTCCGCGCGAGGCTCACGCTCGAAGACTATTCGGTCGCTTGCAGTCGGGACCTGGGCGAGGCTGATTGAGTCGAAGGCGGACTCGGAGCTCATTAGGCCCTACCTCATTTGGGGGTTGGCCTCTCCTCGCCGACCAACGACGATCACTTACCTAACACACTCTCGAGGGAGGGTCTCATGAAGCGGATCATCCTGTTAGTTGCCCTGGCGATCTTCTTCTCAGTCGCAGTGGCGTTGCCGGCGGCTGCCGCGATTCACCCGATCGCCTCGTCGGAGTGCGCGGCCGGTTCGTCGACGTCCGTTGCGAACAGGCAGGACCCGCCGGGCCAGGTTATGTTGGGTGCCATCGCGCCGAACACGGCAATCCCAGCAAGTGGCGGAGCTGCTTTGAACGGCAACTCGGGCGCTGGCGTGTGCCCTAACGCGTAGGCCTCCAGGACAGCCCGGACGGCGCGGAACCACACGGTCTCGTTTTCCCTTGCGCGTCAGCCGTTTGAGCCCAGCGTTGACCGCCTGCGTCGAGACCCCCCTCATAAACTGGCACGACCGCGTCGAGGGCGACGTGCACGTCGCCGCAGTCCTTGCGACTCGGCTTAGGGGAACCGTGCGAAGTGCTACATCGCCTGTGCGTCGAGTGCTACATCCGGCCGGGGCTACACCATCACATGAAGAAAGCCGCAGGGGCTTTGACCTGCGGCTTTGCCTAGTGGAGGTGAGGGGATTTGAACCCCTGACCCCTGCCGTGCGAAGGCAGTGCTCTACCGGACTGAGCTACACCCCCTGGGGCCAACAAGCGTAGCAGCCCGGATTTTCCAGCCCGCTCACGGTGGCCCGTCGATCTGCCTGGTGTGCCGCTCGAGGGCGTCGTGGAGGTCCTGTGAAACGCGCGCGACCGACAGATCGCCGCGGGTCTTCTCGATCAGGCTTCGCGCGACGTCCGTGCTCCGCCGCAGGTTCCCAGTGATCGCGTCCGGATAGTCCATCGTCACGAGCACCGCGTACATGTCGTCCATCGCGGAGAGCACGGCCTCGCCGTCGGCGATCCTGCCGTGCCGCAACAGATCGAGGGCGTGGCGGCGGGCCTCGCCGATCGCCTCAGCCATACCGTTGAGGTAGGGGGCGTCTTCGACGGCGAGCTCCTCCGGTGTCGGTGCGTGCGACGCGCCCGAGACGACGGCCTCGGTGATCTTCGCCTCGGCAAACTCCTTCTGCGCGTCCTGCAGGTATCCGGCGAAGCGAATCTCGGGATGATCGCGGACGGCGTCGAGTCCGGCGTCGATCGACGCACGTGCCTCATCCATCAAACGGTGCGCCAGATCCAGCTCTCCACGGTGGATCGCACGGATCGCGTTCGCGCAGGACCTGATCGCGGCCCGCGATGCGGGAAGCGCGCGTTCGCGAGCTTGCATCGTGGAATCGAAGCGGCGCGCGATCGCCTCGGACGTTCGTTCCAGATCCACGCGGAGGTTTGCTAGATGCCCGCGACGCCGGCGCGCTCGATGTCGGGCTCCCGCTCGCGCGAACGGACCACGATGTTCACGAACTCGTCGGCGTCGAAGAACGCACGGCCGTTCGCCTGACCGTTGTGGACCCCATGGCCGTTCGACGCGTGGCCGTTCGACACCTGACCGTTGTGGCTGCCGTGGCCGTTCGCGTGGCCATTTTGGGCGGCCTGGCCGTTGAGGGTGACGTGACCTTTCGACGCGTGACCGTTGTGGACGGCCTGACCGTTCGACCTGTGACCGTTCGTCGCGTGCCGAGTGGAGCCGTTCACGGCGTGGGCCGATCCGTTCACGCGTTCTGGAGCCATCGGCCTGCCCGACGCGGCCTCTTCTCGCTCCCTGAGCGTCACCAGCAGCCAGGTGTACAGGGCGAGGAGGATCATCATCGAGCCGGCGACGAGCCATATCGCGCGGAGCGGCGGCACGAGACCGATGAGGAACGCGATGCCGGTGCTCTCGATCATGAACACGAACACTCGACGCCGTCGCGCACGCGCGCGCTCGCGAGCGCGCTCACGCGTCCCGACGAATGCGACGCCCTTGCGCGGCGTCACGATCCAGCGACCGCGCCCATTTCCTTCGGTATCGGCCAAGAGGTCCATGTTTCGTTCGAAGTCCTCGATGCTACGACTATGCGATGTTCTACGCGTCGGCACCAGGAACGCGGCCCAGATGATGCCCAAAGCAACCAGCAACAGCCAACCCACGCCCAGCCCCCGATGCTCGGATCCCCGGTCCGCCACCACATGGTGGGGCTGGCGCCGCAACCTAGCATCGGTTATGTAGCGTCACAAATACCAACGGCAAAGTTTTCGGGGGAGCGGCTCCGCAGGTAGTCGACGCGAACGGCATCCAGCCGTTGCTCGTACGACGCTCAGTCGGGAGCTACGGCGACGCTCAGTCTTACGCCTCGGCAACGTACTGCCCCGACTTCCCGCCTCGCTTCTCCAGCAACCGAAGCCCGTCGATTCGCGCAGCGCGGTCGTACGCCTTCGCCGTGTCGTACAGGGAGAGGGCCGCGACGGCCGCGGCCGTGAGCGCCTCCATCTCGACGCCGGTCCGGTCTCGAGCGTGCACCGTCGTTCGAATGGAGATCCGACCAGCCTGCGGTTCTGGCGTCACGACGACCTCCGCGCCCGTCACCGCGACGGGATGACAAAACGGCAGCAGTTCGGGCGTCCGCTTCAGACCCATCACGCCGGCGATTCTCGCAGCCTCCAGTGGATTCCCCTTCGGCGTGCCTGCGACGAGACGCTCGCACGCCTCCGGCGTCATGGTGATCACGCACTCCGCCACGGCTACGCGATCGGTGACTTCCTTCCCGCCGACCTCGACGATCCGCGCGACGTCCGCCGGCCGTGCCTCCTCGGGTGCACGAGAGCTGTCCATCACTCCTCCATCGAGCGGAACAGGATCACCCGAACGTCGCTGCCCGCCCTGGCCGTCGCGACGCCGGGAGGGATCAACGCCAGGCCGTTCGCGCGAGAGACGGTCGCGATGAGGTTCGACCCACGTCCGCCGGTGGGGGTAGCCACCCAGCCCTCTCGGGTGCGCTTCACCCGAACTCGGGCGAACTGCGTCTTGCCCTTCGGACCGGTGACGTCGTCGGCGAGGCGTGCGGTGACCTCGGGCCGGAACAGGTTCCGCCGCCCCATCATCTTCATCAGCGAAGGGCGGATGAAGACCTCGAAGCTGACGAACACGCTTACCGGGTTCCCCGGCAGGCCAAAGTACGGCTTCCCCTCGATGTGACCGAAACCCTGCGGCATCCCCGGCTGCATCGCCACGCGGAAGAAGTCGAACTCACCCCGACGAAGGAACGCCGCCTTCACGACGTCGCGCTCCCCGACCGAGACGCCGCCGGACGACACGAGCACGTCCGCCTGGCCGAGATGCGACAGGACGACGTCCTTCAGCGAATCAACGTCGTCCTTCACGATGCCGGCGAGGATCGGGGCCGCGCCCGCTTCCCTGATCGCGCCGAACAACGAGTACGCGTTCGAATCGCGCACCTGGCCGAACTCAGGCGTTTGAAAGGGCGGGATCAGCTCGTCGCCCGTCGAGAGCACGACGACGCGTGCTCTCGGCCGCACGAGCGGATGCGAGATCCCGGCGGTCGCCAGCAACGCGAGCTCGGGCGCCTGCAGGCGTCGGCCGGAATTCACGAGCGCGTCGCCGCTCTTCACGTCCTCGCCGGCGCGCCGGATGTGTTTGCCCTCATCAGTCCCGAAGAGGATCCGGACGACGTTCCCGCGAACCTCCACGTTTTCGATGGGAACGACCGTGTCGGCGCCCGCCGGGATCGGCGCGCCGGTTGCGATCTGGAAGGCTTCGCCGCCGCCGACCGTTCCCTCCGGGCGGTGACCGATGAGCGCGCGGCCGACGACGCGGAGCTCCACGGGCGACGCCTGCGTCGCGTCGCGAACCTCCGAAGACCGGACGGCGTACCCGTCCATCGCCGAGCTCGCGAACTCCGGGAGGTCGCGTTCGGCGACGACGTCCTGCGCCAGGACGCAGCCGTACGCGTCGGTCAGCGGGAGCTCGAGCGGTTGGAGCGGCTCGATCTGTGACAGGACCTTCTCGCGCGCCTCCTCGACCGAGAGCAGCCCCTCGCCGCTGTCGTGGTCGTGATGCGGCGTCGCCATCTCCGTTCAGTCTATCGACGCGATTCCCGCCGACCGCTTTCGCGGTGCCTACAGCAGTTTCTTGCGCTGCACGAGGTCGGCGAGCCAGCGCTTGAGCTCCTTGCCGACGTCCTCGCGGTCGATCGCCAGCTCGATCATCGCCTTCATGTAATCGAGCTTGTTTCCCACGTCGAAGCGACCGCCCTCGAACACATGCGCGTACACCGCCTGTTGCTGGGCGAGTGCGTTGATCGCATCGGTGAGCTGAATCTCGCCCCCGACCCCGGGTTCCAGGTTGCGCAGCGCTTCGAAGATCTCGGGGGTGAGGACGTACCGCCCGATCGCGGCAAGGTTCGACGGTGCGTTCTCGGGCTCCGGTTTCTCAACCACCGACAAGACACGCGCGAGCCGATCGTCCTCGACGAACTCCGGCTCGATGCAGCCATACAGACTGATCTCGTCGCGCGAGACCTCCATGGCGGCGAGCACGCTTCGGCCGTAGCGCTCGTGCACGCGAAGCATCTCGGAGAGCAGCGGGTTCGACTCGGCAATGATGTCGTCACCGAGCAGAACGGCGAACGGCTCGCCACCCACGTGGTCCTCTGCGACGGACACGGCGTGGCCGAGCCCGAGTGGATCGCGCTGACGGATGTAGTGGATCGACGCCATGTCGGTGATCTCGCGGACCTGTTTCAGCTCCTCGAACTTCCCCTTCGATTCCAGGAAGTGCTCGAGCTCGATCGACCGGTCGAAATGGTCCTCGATCGAGCGCTTGCCGCGTCCCGTGATGATCAGGATGTCCGTCAGGCCGGCGTGAACGGCTTCCTCCACGACGTACTGGATGGCCGGCTTGTCCAGGAGCGGAAGCATCTCCTTCGGCTGGGCCTTCGTCGCCGGAAGGAAACGCGTACCGAGTCCGGCCGCTGGGATGACTGCTTTGCGTACCGCGCTCATGGGCCTCGAAGCATACCCGCGGACATTCCGGGCCATACATGTGTTCGGGCGCGGCTACACTTTTTCACGATGCCCACCTACGAGTACGAATGCACCTCGTGCGGTCAGCACATCGAGGTCTTTCAACGGATCGTCGAGGACCCGCTGACGACCTGCGGGGTCTGCGGCGGAACGCTCCGCAAGGTGTTCCACCCAGTGGGGATCGTCTTCAAGGGCTCCGGCTTCTACGCGACCGACAGCCGTTCGGCGGCGGCGAAGAAGGACGCCGACGGCGGCTCGAGCACGGCGTCGTCCGACGGCGCGAAGTCGGACAAGTCCAAGTCGAAGGAGCCGTCCACGGCGACCTCGACGCCCAAGAAGGAGGGCGGCGGCACGTGACGGTCGCCCGGATCGGGGTGTTCGGCGGGTCGGGGTTCTACTCGTTCCTCGAGGACACCGAGACCGTTCCCGTCGAGACGCCGTACGGGGAACCGTCAGCGCCCCCGGTCGTGGGGACCGTCGGCGGGGAATCTGTGGCGTTCATCCCGCGACACGGCGTCAAGCACGAGTTCCCCCCACACCGCATCAACTACCGAGCGAACGTCTGGGCGATGAAGGAGCTCGGCGTGCAACGAGTGATCGGGCCGAACGCGTCGGGCTCGTTGCAGCGGCACATCGAGCCCGGCCACTTCGTGGTGTGCGACCAGATGGTGGATCGAACGCGGTCGCGGCTGCACACCTTCTACGACGGACCCTCCACGACGCACATCTCGTTCGCCGACCCGTACTGCCCCGTCGTTCGGTCGGTGGCGATCGACCGGGCTCGAGAGTTGGGGATCGCGATCCATGACCGGGGGACCGCGGTCGTCATCGAGGGACCTCGGTTCTCCACCCGTGCCGAGTCGGCGTGGTTCTCCTCGGAGGGCTGGGACGTGATCGGCATGACCGGCTACCCCGAGTCGGTCCTGGCGCGCGAGCTCGAGCTCTGCTACGCCAATATCTCCCTGATCACCGATTACGACGTCGGTGTCGAGGGTACGCCGCCGGTCACGAATGAAGAGGTGATCCGCGTGTTCGACGCGAACAACGCGAAGCTCCGGGAGCTGCTGTTCGCGATCATCCCGGCGCTGCCGGAGCCGCGCGACTGTCCGTGCGCGACCGCGCTCTCCGGCGCGACGTTCGACGCATGATCTTGTGATGGCGACCGAACCCGTCCTCGTCACGGTCGAGCTCCGGTTCACCACCGACGAGGACCCCCAGCAGCTGGCCGAGCGGGTGCGCGAGTCGGTCGGATTGATCGTGGGGCGCGACCGCCTCGAGGACTTCCGGGTTCGCGTGCTGCCGCTCACGCCGCCCAAGAAACCCCGCGGGGTGTGACCTCCTTCACTGCGGCGGGCAGCGCCGGCCGCTAGGGTCGCGGGCCGTGGTGTTCCTCCGGCGCTGGTCGCGGCGTTCGAAGCTCTTCGCCGTCCTCGCGGTGATCTCCGGCGCCGCGGCGTACGTCCTCGTCGACTGGTACGCGACGCGGATCACGGAGTTGACGCCCGTTACGGGCGACCTCGTCCCCGTCGTCATCGCCGCCCGGCCACTCTCGCGAGGCGCGATCCTCGGGGAGGACGCGCTCGCCGTTCGACGGATGCCCGCCAACTTCGCGCCGCCCGGTCGGATCGGCGACGTCGCGAAGGTCGACGGCGTCTCGTTGGTATCGGACGTGGCCGAGGGCGAACCGATCACCCGGACGAGGCTCGGCGTCGAGGGCGGCGCCGTCGCCGCGCTCGTTCCGGACGGTCTGCGCGCGTTCCCCATCACGCCGGGGCTGGCGCCCGGCGCCGTCCGCGAGGGCGATCACGTCGACGTGATCGCCACGTTCGGAGGACCGCGACCGTACAGCGACACCGTCGCGAGCGGCCTCGAGGTCCTGTCGATCCTGGAACCCGAGGGAGGCGCGATAGCGAGCGCCGGCGACGTCGGACCGTCCCTCGTGTTGCTCGTCAGCCCGGAGGTCGCCGAGGAGCTCGCCTACGCCAGCGCGTTCGCGGACCTCGCTGTAACGGTGGCACCGCCGGTCTCGTCCGCCGTGTGACGTTCGGCGGGCGGCCGGCCGCCGCTACGATGCGGGCGTCTCGGACTCGCAGGGAGTTCCCGGCTGACCATCTTGCAGGCGATCGTGCTCGGCATCGCGCAGGGGCTTTCGGAGTTCGCGCCGGTTTCGAGCTCTGGGCACCTCATCCTCATCCCGTGGCTGTTCGACTGGCCGATACTCGAGAACGCCGAGCTCAGCAAGACCTTCGCCGTCGCCCTGCACATCGGCACGTTGTTCGGGGCGCTCGTGTACTTCCGACGTGACGTCGTGCGGTATCTGGTCGCGGCGGTTCGATCGATCCGCGCCCGGGCGATCCGCGACGTCGACCAGCGGCTCGCGTGGGCTCTTGTCGTCGGCACGATCCCCGGCGTCGTCGTCGGGGCCGCGCTCCAGAGCGTCATCGAGGACGACCTCGGTCAGCCGTGGCTCGTAGCCGTCATGTTGGCCGTGTTCGGCATCCTTCTGTACGTCATCGATCGCGTCGCCGCGAGCCGACGGGAGCTGGATGATCTCGGCATCCAGAACGGCTGGTGGCTCGGCGTCGCGCAGGCGGTGGCGTTGCAGCCGGGAGTGTCGCGCTCGGGCGTGACGATCACCGCCGCGCGCGCGATGGGCTTCGATCGCGAGACCGCCGCTCGGTTCTCGTTCCTGCTGTCGCTCCCGGTCATCGCAGGCGCGGGCGTGTACGAGGGCGTCGATCTCGTGAGCGACGGGATCCCCGCCGGAATGACCGGTCCGTTCATCGCCGGGATCGCCGCCTCGGCCGTCAGCGGCTTCGCGGTGATCGCGTTCCTGCTCGCGTACCTGCGCCGGCGCGACTTCAGCGTCTTTGTCTGGTACCGGCTCGTCGTGGCGGCGATCTGCTTGGTCGTGATCGCGACCGGACTTCGCCCGGCGACCGTCTGACCCAGCCGCTCGAGCGGCTCGGTGTTCTCAGACGCCCGCGAGCGTCATCTCGCCGATGAGGATCGAGGGTGTGCCGACCGACGAGAAGAACCGAAGGTCCGGGCCGACGGCCGCCACGGACTTCAGCATGTCGGGCAGCGTGCTGGCGATGGTCATCTCGCGAACGGGCTCACCGAGCGCACCGCCGGCAATGCGAAGTCCGGTGGCGCCCACGGAGAACTCCCCGCTGATGGGGTTCGCACCCGAATGCACGCCCGAGACGTCCTGGATCAGCACACCGCCATCCGCCTGCGCCAGCAGCGATTCGAACGACATCGATCCCGGCTGCAGGTAGAAGTTCGTGGCGCCGACGCCCGGTGTCGAGCGGTATCCGGCGCGGCTCGCGTTGCCGGTCGACGTCGTAGAGCCCCGGCGCGCGGTATACGTGTTGTGGAGGAAGCCGTTCAGCACGCCGGCGCCGATGAGGTCGGTCCTCCCCGCCGGAACGCCCTCGTCGTCGAACGGCGCTGCCGCGGGTCCATCCAGGAGCCGGCCGTCGTCGACGAGGGTGAAGACGTCGGCGGCGACGCGCTCCCCGACGAGGTTCGCGAACAACGACCGTCCCTTCTGCACCGACTCGGCGGAAAGCGCTCCGGCGAGCACGCCGAGGAACGACGACGCCGCGAAGGGATCGAGGAGCACCGGAACGCGCTGCGTCTGCGGCTTCACCGCGCCCAGCATCCGCGCGGCGCGCTCAGCGGCCTCGCCCGCGACCCCGTTCGGGTCGAGATCCGCCGCCCGGTGAGCGACTTGAAACGAGAAGCCCGTCTGGGTGTCGCCGTCACGCTCTGCGAGCGTGACGGCGACGCACCAGCATCCCGTCCTGCGGAACTCCGCCGACACGCCTGTTGTCGACGCGATGGCCACACGGCCGATCGCGTCGCCGAACCCGCACTGTTCGACCTTGCCCACGTTGGGGTGGGACGTCACCGCCACGCGTTCGACCTGGAGGGCGAGCGAGACCTTGTCGTCGGCCGCCATCGCGGCCTGTTCGTCGAAGAACAGTCCCTCGATCGGCTCGTAGTCGCTGGCGTCCGCGAGCACGTTGTTCTCGTCCTCGGTCCCGAGCGTCGCGTTCTCCCGCGCACGCTCGACCGCGGCCACGATCTCGTCGTCACTGGGGTCGGCGACGTACGCGAATCCGAGCCGGCCGCCGGCGATCACCCGGACTCCGAGGCCGCGGCTCTCGGCCGAGGTAAGGCCCTCGACCTCGCCTTTTCGCGCTTCGACATCCGTGTGCCTCGACTCCTCGGCATAGGCCTCGACGGCCTCTCCATCGCGTGCCGCCGCCACCGCCACGGCCGCGAGCTCGTTGAGGTCTCGCGTCATCCAGTGCCGCCGATCGTGATCCGCGCGATGCGAAGCGTGGGTGAACCGCTCCCGACCGGGACGCTCTGGCCGTCCTTGCCGCAGATGCCGGGCCAGATGTCGAAATCGCTCGCCAGGCCGTCGACGTTCGACATGACATCGATCGCGCGGCCGATCAGGTTCGCGCCGCGAACCGGATGTCGCTTCTCGCCGTTCTCGATCAGGTACGCCTCGGAGCATCCGAACACGAAGTCGCCGGTCGCCGGGTTCGTCTGGCCGCCCGCGAGCGCCGTCACGTAGACGCCGCGTTCCGTCGAGGAGACCAGCTCCTCGGCACTCGACGTGCCATTGAGGATGTACGTGTTGGTCATCCGCGGGATCGGGGGGTGGGCGTAGGACTGCCGCCGACCGTTCCCGCTCGACGGCGCGCCGTCCTTCTCCGCGCGTAAGCGGTCGTAGAGCCATCCCCGTAACACGCCGTCGTCGAACAACGGCGTCCGTTGCGCCGGCGCTCCCTCGTCGTCGAAGGAGAACGACCCCCACGCATTCGGGACCGTCGCGTCGTCGAGGCCGTTCACGATGTCGGAAGCGAGCCGCTCCCCCACGCGGCCGCGGTACACGCTCGCCTCCTTGTCCACGATGTCGGCCTCGAGCGGATGCCCGACCGCCTCGTGGAACAGCACGCCGCCCATCCCCGGCGCGAGCACCGCGGTCATCTCGCCCGCCGGCGCCGGATGCGCATCGAGCATCGTCACGGCTCGCTCGGCCGCGACCAACGCCGTCTCCGACGGTGGGTGCGTTTCGAGGAACTCGAGGCCGGCGAGGCCTGCGGGCCCGTGAAAACCGGTCTGGATGTTGCCGTCGCGCGCGGCGACGACCGAGACGACCAGACGGACTCGCGGCCTGGTCTCCTCGACCCACCGTCCGTCGGACGCCGCGATCAGCACGCGCTGGAGCGAGTCGCCGTACACGGCGGTCACCTGGCGCACCTCTGGAGAGTGCGAGCGCGCCGCGTCGTCGGCCTCGCGCACCCACGCGACCTTGTCGGCCGATCCGGTCGACGCCGCGTCGCGGGTCGCTTCGTGAACGACTGGCGGCTCGAGCGAGCGGAAGGCGACGACGTCGCCCGCGCCGTTCTCGGTCACGGACGCCGCCGCGGCAGCCGCGGCCTGCAGCAGTGAGTCGCGGTCGAGGCGGTTCGAATACGCGTACCCGAACGACGTGCCGTGACCGACGCGAACGCCGGCACCGCGATCCGTTCCGGTCGTGAGCTCCTCGACCTTGCCGTCGTCGAGGCGAACCGATACGCCGAACCGTTCCTCGACGAACAGCTCGGCGAACGCGCCACCGCGCGATCGAGCTGCGCGGAGGACGTCTTCGGCGAGCTCGCGGTCGAGCATCCGCGGGATGCTAGCAGCGAGGGTGCGATGCTCCGTTCGATGAAACGTTCCGGCTCACGGACAGACGTGCTGGTGCTCGGCGGGCTCTCGTTCATCTTGTTCGCGTGGTTCCTGTGGCCGTTCGTGGCGTTCGACGCTCGGTTCCCTCTCGGGCCGGATGCACCGGTGTACCTGTGGTGGGCGCGACTCGCCGGTGAGGACGGCCTGTCGGTCGTCGGAGCGCGACCCGGCATTCCGGCGTTGACGCTGACGCTGCAAGGGGCGCTCGGACGCTCGGTCGTCGAGGCGACGTCGGCGCTGGAGATCGCGCTCGGTGTCTCGATCGGCCTCGCTGCGACGGCCCTCGTCCGAACCCGCGGGCGAGTCGCGTTTCTGGCTGGCCTGCTCGCCGGTACGTTCGCGGTTCACCTCGCCGCCGGTTACCTGGCGAACCTGGCCATGGCCGCAGCGTTCCTGGCCGCCGCGGTCGCGCTCGCAGACGGAACGAGACGTGCAGCGTATCTCGCCGCCGGCATCTTGGCCGCCGGCGGGCTCGCTCACCCGCTCTTCTTGGTGCTCGCCGCGGTCATCCTCGTGCTCGCAGCAGCGATGACGTGGCGCGACGACCGCCTACAGGCGGGTCGCGTCGCGGGAGCGACTGCCGGTGCCGGAGTCCTCGTCGGAGCCGGACTCCTTTCGGTGTTGATCGGGCCGTCGTCGCCGGACGTCGACACATCTCGCGACGCGTTCTTGCGACGAGCCGGCCTCGGCGGCGAGCTTCGCGCCTCGTACCTCGACCGCTTCATCCGCCGATGGGCGCGGTACGTGCAATTGGCCTCGGTACCACTCGCCGTCGCGGGCCTTTCCGACCGCGCCGATTTCGTCGCCACGTTCCTTCGAGCGTGGGGCGCCGTGCTCGTTGGCGGAGTCATCGTCGCGCTCCCAACGGGATGGCTCCCCGCCGACCGCTTCGTGACCTTCGGGTTCGTCGTACCGATACTCGCGGCGCTCGGACTCGTTCGCGTGGTGCGGTGGTTCGACCAGCGGCGACGACGAGCGCTCGGGATCGTCGTCGCGGTTGCGCTGGTCGGCGCGATGCTGGGAGGCGCGTTCATCGCGTGGAACCGCCAGCGACCGTTCCTCTCGGATGCCGAGGTCGCCACGGCGACCACCGCGAACAGGCTCATCTCGGGTGTGGAGCCGGGCGTCCCACTGGTGTTCCTCGTCGATGAGCAGGACGGAGCGCTCTCGTTCCTCGCCACGCGCGCGGGGAACGTCATCCGCGGGGCCGTCCCGCCTGATCGGATCCGCGACGTCGTCATCTGGGCACCACTTGGCGATCGGAACGGCGATGTCGAACGGCGGGCGCTGGCCGATCTGACGGGGCGCGACGTCGACACCGCGGTCGATCGATCGGGGCAGGAGGCGGAGCTGTTCGTCCTCACGCCGTTCTACGACGTCGACGAGCTCGGCGTTCCTCGTGAAGCGACGGTGATCGACCCCCGCAGCGGTCCGCTCATCGATGGAGATCCGGTCCAACCCCTCGAGCCGGCGTCGCGCGCCGCCACGGCGGCGTCCGCGGCACTGACCCTCGCCTTCCTGTGGGTCGTTGGATACGGCTGGGCGCGGACGGTCTTCACCAATACGCTTTCCGCGGCGGCCACCGCGGTCGCGATCGGCGCGGCCGGCGTCACGCTCTCGGCGATCGCGCTCGAACGGCTCGGCGTTCCTCTCGACGCCACCGCCGGCGCGTGGACGGTCTCAGTGCTTGCCGGTGGGAGCGGGTACGTCCTGTGGCGTGTCCTCGAGCGGCGCGCCATCGCGAACTCGAGCCCACAGGTCGGCGAGAAGCCACACGAGTAGCGCGATCAAGATCGGCGTCAGCACGTAGTGCCCGAAGAGCAGGTTCGCGTCGTACGCCGATCCGAACGCCGCCGGCTCCGAGGTCCATTGCGAGACGATGAGACAGAGGCTCGTTCCGATCAACGCGATCCTCGGCACGCGCGGCAGGAGCCACGCCAGCGGAAGCGTCCACGTGACGTACCACGGCAACAGCACCGGGCCGAGCAACGTCAGGCAGAGCAGCGCCCACCCCCAGGCGGCGCCAATGCGGGCCGTCTGGATCACGCCGTCGACCAGCCGTCGACCGATGGCGACCATGGCCGCCACGAAGACGAGAGGGAAGACGATGCGCGGAATGAGCTCCAGCGTTTCCCCTCCGACCGCGTCGAACAGCCGGTGGAACAGGCGCGACGGCGCGAGCCAGCCTTCGTGCGTCGCCAGCTCGAAGACGCCGAGCGTCGGGTCGGTGGTGTTCAGGAACGGCGCCGCGGCGAGCAGCGCAATCGCGAGCGCAACGCCGCCATGCGCGGCGAGTACGCGCCAGCGTTCACGCGCGGGAGCTCTGGCAACCGCAACGAGCACCAGAAGAAAGAGTGGAACGACGGCGGTCACTTTGACGAGCGTGCCGAGCGCGAGCACGGCGGTCGCCAGCAGATTCCGGCGTGCGTACACGAGAGCAAGGGCCGAGGCGATCGACAGCGCCACGAGCAGGTCGTTGTGTCCGCTCGCGACGCTCTGGAACAGCACGACCGGATTCAGGCCGAGGACGGCGACGGCGAACGCCTCACGCTGCGGTCGCTCCCGGCGGACCAGGCGTGTGACGACGGCGATCGTCGCCAGGCTCGCGGCGATGGCGATAACCCGGAACACGGCGATGAATTGAGCGACCTCGTCGACCGCGCGCGCGACGAGCGCCGACGCCTGCGTCCACAGGGGGCCGTACACCGCCGGCGTGTCGAGCCACTTCGGACCGACGAACGCCGCGAGGGCGTCCTGCGGGTAGTCGGCCGGCGTCGCGACGTACGGGTTCGAGTGGTACACGGCCGCGATCCGACCGTAGTACGCGTACGAGTAGACGTCGCGCGAGAACAGCAAGGGGATGAACAGCAGCGCGACGTGATACGCGACGGTTAGCCATAGCGCGGTTCGCGACGGGATCTCGCCGCGCCGCGTCTCGTACAGCACGAACACGAATGCCGCCGCCGCGAGCGCAACCGCGACGACCCCCACGGCCGCGAACGCGTTCCCATGCACCGCGTCCACGCCGACGACGCTCGAAAGCCACCGGAACGGGCCGCTCGGCCGTGCGGCGGCCGGCAGCGCCGGACTGAACGTTGAACCGGGGGTCGCGGCCACGGTCGCGACGAACACGAACGAGACGATCGATGCCCCGATCGCGAACCTGCCACGGCGCGACATGCTCACGTTCCGACTGTAGCGGGGAGGCCGAGCTCGGGAAGTCGCGCTACAGCCCAGGACCGGAGAGACGCACGTCGCCGTCGACCGTCCGCACGTAGACCTGCCAGTTGTAGTAGGCGTAGTACGCATCCGGGAATCGCGTCATCGTTCGCGCGTACCACCACACCGCGTCCACATACGCGTCGACGGGGTTGTACGCATGTAACGCTCGGCGGTAGTCCCCGGGCGCACCGGATGCGCGCAGGTAGTTCGCGGCGCCCATGATCGCGTCCTCGGGGTCGTTGATGTCGCCACCCATCCCGTAGGCCTCCCACGTCGACGGGATGAACTGCATCGGCCCCTGCGCGCCGGCGGAGCTCGCCGACCGGATCCGCGCCATCCTCGTCTCGATCAGCATCACCGCGGCGAGGACCTCCCAGTCGATGCCGAACCGTCGCTCGGCGGCCCGGAAGTACGAGCGAAGCACGTCCGCCGGTTCGGGCCGGCGGATCCGGAAGTCCGGGAGAACGCTCACCGCACCGAAGTGCTCGAACAGCGCGTGCGTCGCGGCGACGTTGCGACCGGCCTCGAGCGCGATCCTTCGCGCCAGACGATCGATGACGCCGTCGGCGACCGCCGGCCGCTCCGCGAGCCATCGGTAGATGCGCTGTTCGTACAGCGTCAGCAACACGACGTCCCGCGGCGGCGGCCACGTCGCCGGGTCGCCGCGCCGGTACCACACCGCGATCGCGTCGCGGTTCCGCGTGAACGTCTGCTCGAATACCTGCGCAAGCTCGCCCCGCCGCGTGGGGACCGGCTCTTCCGGAGCCGGTAGTGGCTCGGCGAGTTCATCCGGTGACGGCGAAGGCAGCGGCGACTGCGAGGGACTGACGCGCGTCCCTCCGGTCGCGCCAGCGGCACGGATACGTGGCCCGTCCGCTCCGGTCACGCCGCCGGATGCCGCGCACGAAACGCCCAGCACCGAGACCACAGCGAGCGCAACGAGCCGGCGCTTCATCCGACGGCGGCCGCGTCCTCGTACGGCGACTCGAGCAACTCGCGCACCGAGCCGTCCTCGTCGAAGAACAGGAATCGATCCATCCGGCGCATAAACCATCGGTCGTGCGTCACGGCGATCACCGTGCCCTCGTACCGGTCCATCGCCAGCTCGAGCGCGTCAGCCGACGCAACGTCGAGGTTGTCCGTCGGCTCGTCGAGCAGCAACATCGTCGGCGAGTCGATCTCCATCAGCAGCAGCTGCACCCGCGCCTGCTGACCGCCCGAGAGCACCTCGAACGGGTTCCGCGCAGCGACGTCGAGCTCGTACCGACGGAGCGCCGACATAGCCTGCGTCATCGAGAGTCCCTTCGCCCGCAGAACATCGACGATCGCCAGGTTCCCGATGTCCGGGCGTTCGTGCAGCTGCGCGAAGAGGGCGGGCTGAACGCGAGCGCCCAGCCGCCACTCCCCCTGGTGCGCGACCGGCTCGCCGGAGAGCAGCCGGAGGAAGAACGACTTCCCCGAGCCGTTCGGCCCGATCACCCCGACGCGCTCGCCGAACCAGATCTCGGTGTCGAACGGCCGCACGATGTCGCCGATCGCCAGCCCGTGGATGCGAAGCGCTACCTTCCCCGTCCGGCCGCCGCCGATCCGCATCCGCACGTCCTGCACATCGGGCCGGAGCGGCGGCGCGTTGCGCGCCTCGAACCGATCGAGGCGGTGCTGGACGTTCCTCGCTTTGATCGACCAGTCCGAGTTGTACGCGGCCTTGCGCTTCATCTCCTTGATCATCTCGGCCAGGCGTTTGCGCTCCTCCTCGTAGCGACGATGGTCCTCCTGGAGCCGCTCGATGCGCGCACCCCGCGCGTCCGCGTACGTCGCGAACGGACCCACGTGCGTCCACGCCGCCTTCCCCTCGAGCGTGACGATGCGCTGCGCCGTTCGGTCAAGGACGGTTCGGTCGTGGGTCACCATCAGGATCGTCCGGTCACTCGCGTTCACCGTCTCCTCGAGCCACCGCTTGCCCTCGATGTCGAGCGTGTTGTCCGGCTCGTCCAGAAGGAGCACGTCGAACGGCGAGTTGAACATCACCTCGAGGGCGAGCCGCTTGCGCTCCCCGCCCGAGAGCGTTTCGATGTGACGCTCGGCAGACTGCGGGTATCGGCCTCCGAACGCTGATTTCGTGCACCGGTCGAACATCGCCTCGGCCTCGTAGCCACCCGATTCGCCCCAGTGTGCGAGCGCCTCGGCGTACCGGATCTGCGCGTCCTCGCCGGCGTGGTCGCGCATCCATCGCTCGGCCTTCGTCAGCCGCTTCGCCGCATCGGCGATCGATGGTTCGGCATACGCGAGGAGGAAGTCGCGGATCGTCGTGGGCCGAGCGTCCGAGCCGATGAACTGCTGCATCAGGCCGAGGCGGCCGTCGAGGTGGACGACGCCCGACTTCGGCGAGTCGAGCCCTCCGATGACGCGTAGGAGCGTCGTCTTGCCGATCCCGTTCGCGCCGACCATCGCGGCGTGCTCGCCGGAGGGGACGCGGAAGCTCACGCCCTCGAAGAGCGTCCACCCTCCGGGCAGCGCGTACGACACGTCGGTGAGCTCGAGATACCCCATTGGTTCGTGGGCGCGTTGCACGCCCGGCGGTCAACGGTACCGGCTGCTCGAACGGCTACCAATAGCGCGCCGTCGCCATGGCGAACGCGGCGATGGCGACGAACGTGAAGTTCATGATGGCCAGCGTTCGGCCACGCGCCTGGAGCCGCTGCAGCTCCTGAACGAGCTCGGACGGCGGGGCGTCGCCCGCCGCGGCGATCTGGGCGCCGACGGTGGTGGCGCGCGCCAGCGTCGGGCGCGTGATGAACAACCCGATCGAGAACGCGACCAGCGCCGAGATCGCTCCGATGGCCAGCCACAGCCCGAATGCCGTCTCGAGGAACGAGCCGAGGCCGCCGGCGACGTCGACGTAGTGCCAATAGAGGAAGCCGCCGGCGACGATCGTCACCCCGGCGATCCACAGGATGACGTTCGTGAGACGGCGGTTCCCGAGGAGTTCGCGCATGAACGGACCGGCCGCCGGCCCGATCGCCTTGGCCGTCGGCTGCAGGAAGAACACCAACAGGAAGATGGCGCCGCCCCACGCGATCGCGCCGAGGACGTGCAGGATGCGGAAGACGAGCATGTACGTGCTTGCCGAGACCATTACCCCTCCTATCCGAACCGGGCTGCATCCTGGTGCGAATGCGGCGACGGGTCAACGTCTCGACCGTTGATGCGTCACGCGCTTTACGCTGAAGCCATGCGGTCACCGTTCGAGGAGGTCCTCGCTCGCGACGGGGTGGTCGTCCTCGACGGCGGTCTGGGGACGGAGCTCGGGCGGCGCGGCGCGGACCTCCGCGATCCCCTCTGGTCGGCAAGAGTGTTGCTCGAGTCGCCGGAGCTCGTCCGCGACGTCCACACCGAGTACTTCGCCGCCGGCGCCGACGTGGCCATCTCGGCCAGCTACCAGGCGAGCTTCGCCGGCCTCGCCCGCCGCGGACTCGACCGCGACGCCGCCGCGGACGTGCTTCGCCGGAGCGTCGAGCTCGCCCGTGACGCGGCGCGGGACGCACCGGGCGAGCGCCTGGTGGCCGCGTCGATCGGCCCCTACGGGGCATACCTCGGCAACGGAGCCGAATACAGGGGCGACTACGACATCGGGGAGGCGGAGCTCCGCGAGTTCCACCTGCCACGTCTCGAGGCACTCGCCGAGGCACAGCCGGACGTGTTCGCCGTCGAGACGATCCCGTCGATCGTGGAGGCGCGTGCGATCGTCGGCGCGCTCGAGCATGTCCCCGATATCCCTGCGTGGCTGAGCTTCAGCTGCCGCGACGGCGCCCACATCTGCGACGGGACGCCGTTCGAGCAAGCCGTCGACGCGGCCGACTCCGCGCCGTCGGTGGTCGCTGTCGGCGTGAACTGCACGTCACCGCTCCACATCACCGCGCTCGTCGAGATCGCAGCGGCGAGGACCGACCGGCCGGTCGTGTGCTATCCGAATCGCGGTGCCTTCTGGAACCCGCTTCGCAAGCAATGGGTCGACCCGCCTCGCCAGGACGCGCGGCCGTCGCTCCGGCCGCTCGAGTGGCGCGACGCCGGCGCGCGGTTGATCGGCGGCTGTTGCGGAACGACCCCGGAAGACGTCTCGAGCATCGCGAACGCGCTCCGCGCGCGGTCGAGTGCGTGACCCCGTTTGCTCGTGGCGGCCATGGGTAGAGCGAGGATCAAGGTGGCGGCGGCGGGTCCGAAGCACCGAGGAGCACGGACCCGCACTCGTCACCAGAGATAGGCAACGCGCACGGCCCTCCGTCCTCACCCCCTTCGGAGCGCCGCAACGAGGAGGCCCGGCTCGAAGAGCCGGGCCCTCTCGTTGTATCCGGTCTCTTACGACGCTCGGTTGTAGCGAGCGCGCTCGTCCTCGTCGACGTCGGCGTCCTCCGCCTCGCCGACCACGACGGTGTCACGCTCTGGCCGCTCGACGGCCCGGTCATGTTCGGGGCGGTCGACAACCTCGGTCTGAACGTCCTCGTCGTACAGGTGCGCGTTCGCCGGCCGCGTGATCGAACCGCCGATGGCCCCACCGAGGCCCGAAGCGATGAGCCCGCCGACGATCGCGAAGAACGTGGCCCACAGGACGTTGCTGCTATTAGTCGAGAGCAGGCCACCGGTCTCGGCGTCCAACTGCGTCACCCGGCCGAGGTTGAACACGTTCAAGACGGCCGGCACGCCGACGGACACCGTGAGGATCAGCATCAGAGCCCAGATCGTCATGCCGTTGAAGAACCCTGAGCCGAACCCGTGCACGCCGGAGAGCAGCCCGGCGAACAGGCCCGCCAGGAACAGGCAGACGATCGCGGAGATGCCGACATACCACTCGATGTTCGTCCGGATCTGGTCGATGCCCGATCCGTATGCCAACGCAAACCAGAGCGTCGTGAGCAAGGCGAGGAGCGCGATGCCGAGCACCGCTCCAGCGAACACGGCGCCCCACCGGATCCGCTGTGGGTCCGAAGACCCGAGCGCCGGTGTCGCGGTGGTTGTCGCGTAGCGCGTGCGCATATCCGACCTCCTTTCAAGGTCTCGCACTTTCCCTACCCGTCACCTCCCCGTGCTACGCGTCGCGTCCGTCCCGCCCAGATGGGCGGTCGGAGGGTGGGAAGGCGGTTCGCGTATCTCCGTCATCGGTGAGACGATCGACGAGAACGAGCCGGCGCGGACGGCGTACAACCAGTGGGTGGCGGTGACGTCGAGAAGCGACCGAAGCAACCAGGAAAGCCCCGGGCGCGAGGACGGCCCTGGGGCTCCCGCTTCCGGCGGCGGGATCGGCGGCCGCATCAACACGCTCACAACGGCGGCCGACGAGATCCAGCGCCGCCGCGCGCTGCTGGCGGTTCCGATCGCCGTGTTCAAGAAGTTCGGCGACGATCAGGGCGGCCACTGGGCCGCTCTGATCGCGTACTACGGGTTCTTCTCGCTGTTCCCGCTCCTACTCGTGTTCACGACGATCCTGGGATTCGTGTTGCAGGGCAACCAGGAGCTTCAGGAACGGATCCTCGAATCGGCGCTCGCGCAGTTCCCCATCATCGGCGAAACGATCCGGAACAACCTCGGGAAGATCGAGGGCTCGTTCACGGCGCTCGCCATCGGGATCGTCGGTTCCCTGTGGGCCGGCATGGGCGTGCTCCTCACCCTGCAGACGGCGATGGACGAGTTGTGGGACGTGCCGAGGCGATCGCGGCCGAACTTCCTCAAGGGACGCCTGCGCGCATTCCTCGCGCTGTTCGTCTTCGGCGCGGCGATCATCACATCGAGCGTGCTTGCTGGACTGGGGACAACCGGCGGGTCGTTCGGCTGGGCGCTCCGGATCGTCACCATCGCCGCGACGTTCGTGCTGAACGCCCTCGTCATCGGCTCGGCGTTCCGATACCTCACCGTCGCGCGGATCCGGTGGCGAGACGTCGTGCCGGGTGCGCTCCTGTCGTCCGCCGTGTGGATGGCGTTGCTCGCGCTTGGCGCCTGGCTCGTAGACCGACAGTTACGCGGCTCCGAGGCGCTCTACGGTTTCTTCGGGATCGTGCTCGGCCTCCTGTCGTGGATCTACGTCGGGGCCCAGCTGATGCTGCTGTCGGCCGAGCTCAACGTCGTGCTCGCGAGGCGCCTGTGGCCGAGGAGCCTCCAGGCTCCGCCGCTCAGCAAGTCCGACAAGGAATCGCTCGCCGCGCAGGCGACCGAAGAAGCGGCCCGGCCTCGCGAACAGGTCCACGTGGACTTCGACGAGACCGACGACGGCCCCGGGCGGGGCGGGACCTGACGGACGCCGGCAGCCGGATCGCTCGGGGTTCGGGCACGTCGACGATGGGTACGGCTGGCCACGAGGAACAGTCACCGAGGGAAGGAAGGAGACCCGACATGGAGCCATGGGTGTGGGTCGTGATCGCGATCGCCGCCGTGTTGTTCCTGTTGCTGCTCTTCCGCGGGCGCGCCGGTGGCGGCGGCCGCCGGGTCATCGTTCGCCGGCCCGCCGGTCCGCGCCGCAGGCGTCGCTGGATCTGATAGCGACGCGTGAGGGGCCTCACCAGCGTCGAGGCCGGCGATGAGACCGTCACTCGAGCGTGACGAGGCGCGGACTCTCCTCCAAGAGGAGCGGGCACGCCTGCAACAGATACGTGTCGCGCTCGAACACGGCGACGGTCCATCGTCGCCCGACGCCGTGATCGAGCTGCAGGATGTTCATGAACGAGCGCCCGACGCGGATCTGGGCCTCGTGGAAGGCGACATCACTATTCTCGAGCACGTCGACGCCCGCCTCGCGGACGTCGACCGTGCCATCGAGCGACTCGAGAGGGGCGAGTTCGGGACGTGTGAGGCATGCGGTCGTGCGATCGACGCCGACCGGTTGCGCGCGCGCCCCGCCGCCCGATTCTGCGTCGAGCACGCGCACTTGGCCGAAACACCTTCGCGAAACGAAGACGGGGACATGCCGTGAGCCCCACGCTGATTGACGCCGCTTGACTCGCTCAGTCGGCCACGGCTGGCGAGCTCGTCACACCGACGACGGGGCGCCGGCGCGAGCTCGACGTCTCGAACTCGTAGACCGCGTACCCCTGGCGGATGACCGTCTGTGCAACGTTGCGCACGTTGACGCCGGCCGGCGTGAGACCGTGCTCCCGTCCGCGGTGCGCGTGACCGTGGATGGCGAGATCCGCGCCCGCACGGTCGATCGCCTCGGCGAGCAGGTAGCTGCCCAGGAAGGGGAAGATCTCGGGCGGCTCCCCCTGCAGGGTCTCGCGCACCGGTGAGTAGTGCATCAAGGCGATCCGGACATCCGAGTCGAGGGCGGCGAGCGCGCGCTCGAGCGCGTCGGCGCGCTCCTTGGTGTGTCGGATGAACACCTTCATCTCTTGCTCGCCGAACTCCGACGCCGAGGCACCCGCGAAACCGCCGCCGAATCCCTTCACGCCGGCGATGCCGATGGTGCCGTTCTCGGTCTCGATGAGTGTCCCATCGCCCTCGAGGATCACGACGCCCACGTCACGAAGGATGCGCGCGACGGCGTGTTGCTGATCCGAGTGGTGATCGTGGTTGCCCAAGACTCCGACGACGTCAAGCTGCACGTCCTGAAGCACATCGGCGAGCGCTTCGGCCTCGTCCGGTGCACCCGACTTCGTGAGGTCGCCGGCGAGGAGGAGCACGTCGGCGCGGTCGCGCACCGAAGCAAGCTGTTCGCGGACGATGTCCGCCGAGTCCGGGCCGACGTGGACGTCGCCGACCGCGGCGACGCGGATCACCGAACGCGCTCCGTCTCGCCCGTCTCGGGGTATCGCGCAACCGTGGTCTTGTTCTCGACGCGGAGGTCCGGACAACACTCGTGCACGACGTCTTCGATCGCACGCCTGCGTTCGTCCGTCGGGACAACGCCGGTGACGAATACGCGCCCCCCGACGACCTGCACTTCGAGCTCCGGCTCGTTCACCCTGCTGTCACGAGCCAACGCCTCCTGAACGTGCGCAGCGGCGTACGGATCGGCGGGTTCGGACATTAGGCCGTCCTTCTCGAACTCACGGCCTCGTAGAGCGTCTCGATCGGACCCCGCGGCACCACGAGGTCGACGGAGTCGGCGAACAGCAACAGGCTGAGGATCCGGCGGGCGCCGTGTTGGCGTGCTCGCGCCAACACATAGTCCCAATCGAGCTCGGCGGCGGCGATGATCGCAATCGCGTCGTACCAGTACCGCGGCGTGTCCTCGCTCGCCGCGATCGCCTTCATGACCATGAGATCTTCCGGCGGTGCCACGGGAACCTCGCGCCCGCGGAATCGCATCGTTCGGCCGCGCCGCAGCATCTCTTCGTCGAGCAGGATGTCGCGAGAGGAGCGGAAGATGACGTCGACGAGCACGTCGTGCTTGAGGGCCTTGTAGAGCCAATGCTCGTACTCGACCTTCGTGCTGTAGTCGCGCTCGCCGAGAAGCTCGAGCACCTTCTTCGCGTTCTCCGGTCGAACGAACAGGTCGATGTCGCGGGTCCCTCGGTCGCGCCCGAAGACTGCCGACCCGATGCCCCCGATCAGAAGGAACGGGATGCCGGCATCGCGCAGCGTCTGCATCGTTTCGTCCAGGACACCGAGCAAGACGTCCCAATCGCGCGGCTCATTGGCTTCGGGGATCGTCGTCACGTTCTCGGCCGGCTCGGGCGCGAGCATGAAACCCCCCATTCAGTAGGAACTGACGTGTACCCCGGCTCTCGGCGGGGCAAACGGTCACGCAGCCTGCGCGTGCGTTGACGGGTCGGCCTCGAGCAACTCCAAGACCGCCGCCTCCGCACTCGCGCGGATCTCGGGGTCGGTCGGGTCGTCCGTCTGGAGTCCCGCGAGTGTCCCGCCGATCGTGACGCCCTCCTCGAACCGTGCGATCACTCGCGGGTCGATGTACGAGGCGCGAGCGACGGCGGGCGTGTTGCCGAGGAATCCCGCCACCTCACGCACGGCTCCCGAGACGACCCGCCGCCGCGACGTGAGCGATGTCGACTCGGCGTGGCCGATCGCGAGGTGCACAGCCGCGAGCACGGTCGCGTGCCACGTGCGGAAGTCTTTGGCGGAGAAGTCGCCACCCGCCGCATCGCGGATGTACTCGTTGATGTCGCTCGATCGGATGTCGCGCCAGCGGTCGCCTTCGCGGTACGCGAGCAGCTCGTGGCCGCCGTTGCGACGCCGCCGCATGGTTCGGACAACCGGGAGAAGGTCAACGTCGGCGATCTCCTGCACGTGCCGCTTGCCGCTCTTCGCAACGAAGTCGAAAACGACGAGATCGCGGCGGACGGTGACGTGCTCCTTGCGGACTGTTGCCAGACCGAACGAGCCGTTCTGACGGGCGTAGGCCTCGGACCCCACGCGGAAGAACGCGTGATCGAGCAGACGAACGGCGCACGCCAACGCGCGAGGCTTCGGAACTCCTCGGAGCGACAGGTCTGCCGAGACGCGCTCGCGCAGGATGGGGAGCGTATGGGCGAACTCGACCATGCGCTCGAACTTCTCTTCGTCGCGGCGAACGCGCCAATCAGCGTGATACAGGTACTGCCGCCGCCCGGCAGCATCCATCCCCACGGCCTGGATGTGCCCGAGCGGATCAGGGCTGATCCGCACATCCGTCCATGCGGGCGGGATGACCAAGGCGCGGATGCGCTCGAGCGCCTCGGCGTCGGTCACAGGCCCGTACGGGCCGACGTACGAGAACCCTCGCCCGCGCCGGCGTCGCGAGATCGCCGGACCGTCGATGGTCGCCCTCCGGAGCGGCATCTTTCAATCGCCTCCGGCGCGACTGTTCCCTTCAAATCGCCCCGGACAAACACGCAAACAGGCGTAGCTGCGCGCACGTGTGGGTACGCACGCAGCGGTTGATCGTGCGCCAACCACACAGCGCGCACGGCCGCCCCGAGCAAAAGGGTATCGGGCACGAACGAAGGAGGGACCGTGGACGCGCTGAAGCTCCTGAAAGAAGACCACGAGAAGGTCGAGAAGTTGCTGTCGGACATCGAGTCCACGACGGAGCGAGCTGTGAAGACCCGTACGAGTGAGCTCGCGAGGCTCAAGCAGGAGCTCACGATCCACGAGGCCATCGAGGAGGAGATCTTCTACCCCGCGCTAAAGGAGCACGCGAAGACGCGAGAGATCGCGCTCGAGGCATACGAGGAGCACGGTGTCGTCGACATGATCATGTCGGAGATTGAGCAGACGCCCGTCGAGGACGAGACGTGGATCGCGAAGTTCACGGTGATGAAGGAGAACCTGGAGCATCACATCGAGGAAGAAGAAGGGGAGATGTTCAAGCAGGCTCGTCAGGTCTTCGACAAGGACACACTCGAGGAGCTTGGCGAGCGGATGCAGGCTCGCAAACGGGCCGGACTCGCCGCCTGACCCAGCGAATCCGCGAGGAGACCTTGCCTAGCGATCGAGTGTCGAACCCTCCTCTCGATGTTGATGGTCGACGTCCTCGACCCCGGCGATGAACGAGGCGAGCTTGTCGATCGTCTCCTGCGATTCGGGGTGGCGGTTCACGAAATCCTCGAGGTGGTCGGCTACGTCCGCGAACGTCACCTCCTGATCGCCGCGCTTTTCACGAAGTCGCTCAACGCCGTTCGACGACACGTCCCGGTCTCCTCTACTGTTCTGCTGTTCGGCTGCCGACATCGTTCCCGGGCACCCGGCGCGACAACCGTCCGAAGCGTCGTTTCCGGCCGAGCGGCTCGGGGTAGGCACAAGGCACGGGCTTGCTCGCCGTGAGCGAAGGGGGATGAGCCATGATCCTTGTTCGACACATCATGACCGAGGCGCCCAAGACACTGAGCCCGGACCGGACCATTGCCGACGCGGCCGGTCTGATGGAGCAGTACGACGTGGGCGTAATCCCACTTGCGGACGAGGATGGGAAACTCGTCGGCCTCGTGACCGACCGAGACCTCGTCCTCCGAATCATCGCCAAACAACAGGACCCCCGCGAGATGAAGCTTGGCGACGTCGCGACGAGGAACGTCATCACCACGACGCCGGACACGAACGTCAGCGACGCGCGCGACCTGATGGCGGAGAACAAGGTCCGCCGGCTCCCCGTCGTCAAGGAAGGGAAGCTGGTCGGGATCCTTGCCCTCGGCGACATCGCGGTGGCGGACGCGTCGAAGCGCGCCGTCGGCGAGGCACTGCACGACGTTTCGGAGTCGCCGAACACCACGGATGCGCCGCAGAGCGGACCGGCGCGAGGTACGCCCGAACGCGTTCGCCGCAACGACGCCCGCAAACGCCGAGAGGCGTCCTGAAGTTAGGCCCTTTCGGCCGACGCCGCGTCGTCCTCGTTCGAGAGGTCTTCGAGGGCGGCCGGCAGATCTGCCGGCCCTACTGTCTCGCGGAGGGTTCGCAGGGTCTGCGCGAGGATACGGCTGACGTGCATCTGCGAAACGCCGACGTCGCGCGCGATCTCCGATTGAGTGAGACCTCTGAAGAACCGGAGATACAGGACCGTCCGTTCCCGTTTCGGTAGCCGGCGAACAGCGGGCGCGACGGTCGCCCACTCCTCGAGGAGCGTCATCGATTCGTCCTCTGAGCCGAGAACGTCGATCGGAGCGGCACCATCGTCTCCCGCCGGCGCCTCGAGCGAGCTCGTCGAGTACGCCTGACTCGCCTCCATCGCCTCGAGGATCTCTTCGGGCGTGGCTTCGGATTTCGCGGCGAGCTCTTCGACCGTGGGTGCGCGGCCGAGTTCCTGCGACAACTCGGGAAGGACCGAGTTCATCCGGAGACCGACCTCCTGGAGCCGCCGGGGGACGCGAATGGCCCATCCCTTGTCACGGAAGTGCCGTTTGATCTCGCCGACGATCGTCGCCGCCGCGTACGTCGTGAACTGCACCTCGCGCTCGGTGTCGAACCGATCGATCGCGTTCAGCAGACCGAGGCTCGCCACCTGGAACAGGTCGTCATGCGACTCACCGCGCCCGGAGAAGCGGCGCGCCAGGTATTCGGCGAGCGGCAGGAACCTCCGGACGAGCTCCTCGCGCGCGGCGGCATCGGGACGAAGCGCGAAGAGCTCCCGCTCCTGCGCGTCGTGTCGGATGCGTGGTCGCGATGGGCTCATCGCCCATTGCGTCCGACGATCGAGCGCTTGACGATCCGGACCGCGGGCGCACCGTTCCACAGCTCGAATCGGACGCTCTCGGCGAGGCCTCCGAGGACGCGCCACGCGAGCGTGTCCTCGAACCCCGACGGCGGCCACGCTGGCGTCGCGGCGTCGACGGCGACGACGACCTCGAATCGGTCGGGAAGGCTTCGGAGGTCCAGCCGGAACGACGTCGGGTCGGACGGGAGCGAGACTAGGCGCGCGCATGCCTCGTCGACGGCGAGCCGCAGATCGTCGACGTCGTCGAGGGACAACGGGACACGGCTCGCCACGGCCGCCGTCACCGAACGAAGGACATGGACGAACTCGGCGCGTGCCGGCACGGACAGCCGAACGGACTCAGAGCCCACCGAGGTGAGGGACCTGACCACCTATACTTGCCCCTCCAGCTCCCACGGCGCATGCGGATAGCGTTGCGGCGCGGGCTGAACGGCGACAACGGAGGGACGTATGGACCTACAGCTCGAGAACCGGACCGCGGGCGACTGGACCGTGATCCGTGTGAACGGCGAGCTCGACCTCCACACGTCACCCCAGCTCCGCGAACATGTCCTCGCGCTCGTCGACGATCCTCCTGTTCGCATTGCCCTCGATCTCTCGGGCGTCGGGTTCATGGATTCCAGCAGCCTCGGCACGCTCGTGACATGCCTGAAACGCGTCCGCGAACGGGACGGACGCCTCGTTCTCGTCGGTGTATCGGGCTCACCGATGAAGGTCTTCGCGCTCACTGGGTTGGATCGCGTGTTCGACATCGTCTCTTCCCCGGACGACCTTCCCAGCGACTGACACCTCTCGAACGGGCAACGAGCGACGTCCCCCGGCCCTAATCGCACAACCCGGACGAAACCGCCGTAGCAGCAGGAGTACCCCCGCCCAATGCGCGCAAACGCGCGAACTATCCGGCCTTCCGCGACGGCGTCTCGTCGAAGCGCGGCAGGATCTCCCGAGCGTAGAAGGCGAGCCCGCTCGACTGATCGGGTCCAACCTGATGGATGAACACGTGGTCGAACCCTGCATCGACGTACTGGCCAAGCTTCTCCACGTGGCGTTCTGGATCTGGTCCGCACACGATCGCCTGCGTCAGCTGGTCTTCCGCCACGATCGACGCCGCCTGCTCGAAGTGACGCGGCAACGGGAGCTCCTGCATGAGCTCGCCCTCGAGGGCGGCCGTCGGCCACCACTTCATCGCCGTCTCCACTGCCTGCCGTTCGTCGCGGTCGAAGCACACCGTGATCTGCGCGTATCGCGGCTTGCCCTGCCCGCCTGAATTCTCGAACGCGTCTAGCAGCTCGCGGTCGGGGGACGTGGCAATGAGTCCATCCGCGTGACGAGCGGCGAACTCGGCGGCCTTCGGCCCACCCGCGGCGACGTAGATCGGCGGCGGTTGCTCGGGCTTCGTGAACAGCTGCGCATCGACGACCCGGTACCACCGACTGCGGTGGTCGACCAGGTCGCCGCCCCACAGCTCGCGGATCACCTCAACGGCCTCCTCGAGCATGTCGCGACGCTCGCTCGCGGAGGGCCAGCGAGCTCCCGTAACGTGCTCGTTCAGGTTCTCGCCCGTTCCAAGCCCGAGGAAGAACCGGCCCGGCATCATCGCCGCCACCGTCGCTGCGGCATGCGCAACGATCGCGGGGTGCATCCTGATCAGCGGACACGTGACGGCCGTGCCGACGCGGATCCGCTTGGTCGCCGACGCGATCCCGCCGAGAACCGACCACACGAATGGAGAGTTTCCCTGCGTCGACGTCCACGGGTGGAAGTGGTCCGAGATCGTAGCGAACGAGAACCCCGCGCGCTCGGCTTCACCAGCGAGCCGAACGAGCTCGCTGGGCTGCTGTTCTTCGGCGGAGAGCGTGAAACCGAAATCGACCACGGAGCCTCCCCTTCGTGCTCACTCGGCCCTGTGCCGGGCCGCTCGCACAGACGCCGTACCCCGCCGCGGCGCACGGGAAAACCCTCGGGTTGGCTCAACGCACCGCTGGGTACTCCCATAGGCATGTCTACGGATCCACATCGGTCCGATCGCGTTGGTCCTCGCACCGGAACACGTGTGGGGATTGGCCTCGTCGTTGGAGTGTTGATCGGAGGAGCGGTGGGGTTCGCGCTCGGCTCGATCATCTTCAAGGTCGGAGCGCCCGGCATGTGGGGAGCCATCGTCGCCGGGGTCATCTTCGGCGCGCTCGGTGGATTCTGGGCCGGAATGTCGGCGCTCGGCCCTCCGGCGCCAGTCGACGACCCCTTGCCTCGGGAAGACGGAAACGAAGCGCGAACGGACCGAGACCGCCGCGCCTCCTGATACGACGAGACGCTACGCCTCGCGCTGCAATCGCTCCATCATCGCCACGAACGGCCGTGTGTTCTGCATGACGTAGAAGTGCACCGACGGCGCACCGCGATCGAACAGCTCCGTCGTCTGCTCGAGCGCCCAGCCGATCCCCGCTTCGACAACCAGCTCCGGCGGGCTCGCCTCGATCCGCTCCACGAGAAGCTGCGGGATCGTCGCGCCGAAGTGCTTCGGCACGATGTTCAGCTGCTCCCGCCGCGTGAGGATCTTGAGCCCCGGAACGATGGGGATCGTGACGCCCTGGTCACGACAGGCCTTGACGAACCGGAAATAGAGCTCGTTGTCGTAGAAGATCTGCGTCACGGCGTAGTGAGCGCCGGAGCGTTGCTTCTCGAGCAACATGGCGATGTCGCGGTCGAAGTTCGGCGCCTCGACGTGCTTCTCGGGGTACGCGGCTACACCGATGCAGAAGTCGGTCGGCGTCGACTCCACGAGCTCCTCGAGGTACACGCCGCGGTTCATCGCCGCGACCTGCCGGACCAGATCGAGGCCGGTCTCGTTCACGGTTCGTCCTTCGGACGCCGGGCGCGGGCCGGCGTCGCCCCGGATCACGAGCACGTTCTCGATGCCCAGGTAGTTCAGCTCGATCAGCGCGTCCTCGGTCTCCTCGCGCGTGAACCCGTTGCACAGGACGTGCGGCACGGGATCGACGTCGAAGCGATGCTTGATGGCCGCGCACAGCCCGAACGTGCCTGGTGCTTTCCGCGTCACGCGCCGACGCCATGTTCCGTCGGGAAGCTCGTCCCACACGGCCTCGCCTGCGTGGCTCGTGATGTCGATGAACGGTGGGTCGAACGGCATGATCGAACGCACGGCGTCGTAGATGCGCCGGACGTCGCCGCCGCGACGCGGCGGGATGATCTCGACGCTGACGAGCGGCCGTGTGGCGTTGGCGAGGTGCTCGACGACCTTCAATCCAATCGCTCTCCCGGCCTCGGGAACCGCCGAGTCTAGTGAAGGAACGAGCCGGTGTGGCCGGATTCCGTTGCTGGGGCGACGAAGCTTGCTGAGTCCCCTGACGGTCGCAGCCGGCAAACTATGCTTGTACGCGAAGCTGTCGCTTGCCCTCGTAGCTCAGTGGATAGAGCAGCGGTTTCCTAAACCGCGTGCGGAGGTTCGATTCCTCCCGGGGGCACAAACCGGTGGGCACGGAGAGAAATCGTCATGGCGGAGCTCGGCTGCCGGATCACTCCTCCGATCCCAATTCCAACTTCTTCCGCCTCAATCAGAGCATCTCGCCAGACAACAGCTAGAGCACCGTTGGCCCCACGATTTGATAGGTGCGGCGCCGCGACCGAGAGCCGGTCAGCCGTTGGCGGTGCGCCGATCAACCGCATACAGGTGCCACTCGCCGGGGACGCCCTTCAGATCCGCGACGCCGCGTTCATCGAATCCGATACCGGATCCGGCGACGAGGTCCTTGACGGTGCTCGAGACCAGCACCTCTCCTGGTGCCGCCTCCGCCGCCACCCGCGCGCCGATGTGCACGGCGATCCCTCCCACCTTGCCATCCACGATCTCGCACTCGCCCGTATGAAGCCCCGCCCGCACGTCCAGCCCCAGGTCGCTCACCGCCTTGCCGATCGCACACGCACATCGGATCGCCCGCGCCGGCCCGTCGAAGCTGGCGAAGAAACCGTCGCCCGCGGTGTCGATCTCGCGACCGGAGAAGCGAGTCAGCTGCCGCCGCACGACCGCATGGTGCTGTTGAAGGAGCTCTCCCCACCGACGGTCCCCCAGCTCGGCCAGCTTGTACGTCGAGCCGACGATGTCGGTGAAGAGCACGGTAGCCAGCACGCGTTCGGATTCGACGAGCTCCCACTCATTGCGGTCCCAGATGCCTCGCAGGAATCGCTCGGTCTCACGCCCGATCTCCTCCGGATGAACCCACCACCCGTGATCCTCGCCCGGAAGTTCGACTAGCTCCGCTCCCGCGATTCGCTCCGCGATGTACCGACCCTCTTCGATTCGGTTCACCTCGTCCCCCACGGGATGGATCACGAGCGTCGGGACGCGGATCGCGGGGAGGGCGTGCCTCACGTCGATCTCCCGGTTCATCTGACGAAGGGCCGCGACGGCGCCGGGACTGGCGCTTGTGAGCACCCACTTCCGCCACCATCGCTTCGCCTGTTCATCTCGAGCGAGACTCGGCGAGAAGAGCTCGAGCCTCTCATCCAGCCACCCCTCGGTCCCCAATCGCGGAGCCTCTCGCCGGATGATGTCCGCCCATTCGTCCCCGGTGAACGCCCAGGGGTAGTCTTCGGCCCGCATATTCGACGCTCCGGCGCCGTACAGGATGGCGGCCGCGGTGCGCTCCGGATACGTGGCTGCGAACAGGATGGTCATCGGCCCGCCCTCGGAGACCCCCATGATGGCCGCTCGCTTGGATCCCACCGCGTCCATCACGGCCCGGATGTCGTCCATCCGCGTCTCGAGATCCGGGATCCCCGTCGCCCGATCGGAAAGGCCGGTTCCCCGCTTGTCGAACAAGATCAGCCGAGAGAAAGAAGCGAGCCTGCTCAAGGTATCGGCGGCCGGGCCCTCCCACGCCGATCCCAACGCCGAGAGCACCCATCCGCTCACGAACACGAGATCGAACGGGCCATCACCCAAAACGGAGAATGCGATGCTGACATCGCCGCTCCTCGCGAACCGGACCTCCGGCGCCTCCATGGCCTGAAGTGTCTGCCGGTGATCACTCGGGAGCAAGGCGCGGAAGCACGCCGTGCGGCCGTGGCGAGCTCGTGAATCAATCGTGATCCCGGCGAGGGGTGACCAACGGGGCCACCCCCTCACCGAGACCCTTGCGCTCTATGCGGCTGGAAGCTCCACTCGCGCGAACCCACCGCGGCTCAGGCCAGCCGCGCTGACGTCCACCTCCGGGTCCTCAAGCGGATTGCGAACGAAGTCCTGTCTCGACAGCAGCAGGAAGGTGTGCGCCACGCCGTCGGACAGCTCGTCGAGCGACCGCAAGGCGAGTCCGGGAGCGGTGCCGCCCGCCGTACCCGCGAACGTGTCGCAGGCCTGGTGGTAGCAGGGGTCGTAGGCGACGTCCAGCAGCCCACCGTAGTCGGTCACCTGCTGAGCGGTCTTGGATCCCTCGGCGCCTGAGAACAGCCCACCCGCCGGAATCCCTTCGAGGATGAACGGGCCGTAGTCCGAACGCCCGTTGAACGGCGTCGGATCGCTGCCAATGAACGACGCGGTGCCGAACACCGCCCCGAAGTAGTCCAGGAAAATCTGCTCGATCGCGCCCGATCCGGGAGGACCGGGCTGCACCCCATCGACGCCGGCAGGGAACGTGGAGTTGTTCCCGTCGTAGACGAACCTGACGTAGTTCGGTGAGCCGAGCATGTCGAAGTTCAGCATCAGCTCGATATCGTCGAGCTCCGCCTCGGAGAGGCTGCCGACATAGAACTCGGAGCCCAAGAGCCCGTTCTCCTCCGCGCCGTAGCACATGAAGCGAAGTTTGTTCTGCGGTTCCCGGTCCTGGGCTGCGTAGACCTCGGCGAGCTCGAGGATCGTCGCTGAGCCGCTCCCGTTGTCGTTGACCCCTGGGCCCGCGGCAACCGAGTCCAGGTGACCTCCTACCACGATGGTGTGCGGTAACAACGCCACCAGCTAGGGTGAAGCGCTTCCGCTAAGCGTTCTGAAGAGTAGGAGTTGTGGCCAGTTGAGCGTGCAGCCGTGACGATGACCCCTGAAGACCGCACGCAACGCGGTGGTCGCGGAGGTGGAGTCCCTACCGCTCGAGGGGGTGGATCGTCGTGCACTGGGACTGACGATCTACTCGTTCCGCATGCGCTCCTGCACAGTGAGGTCCACCGTCTTGCGAACGACGGGATGACCGGTCACCTCCTCGAGGAAGGCCTCGCGTTCGAGTGAGAGAAGCGTCGAGTGAGACTTGGCCACTACGGTCGCCGTCCGCGGGACGTGTCGAAGGAGCGCGATCTCCCCGAAGTAGTCGCCGGGTCCGAGCATGGCCATGGGTTGACCGTCCCGGACGACCTCTACCTCGCCGTCCTCGATCACGTAGAGGTGATGGCCCGTCTCCCCCTCGGTCACGATCGCGGTACCCGGCGCCGCCTTGACCACCGCAAGACGCGCGGCGAGCCCCTCCAGTTCGGGAGCAGGTAGTGAGGCGAACATGTCCACCGACCGTAGGATCTCCAGCTCGCGCTCGGGGATCGGCATCGCGCGATCGTCCAGGCTTCGGATCCGGCCGCGAAGTATCAGGATCGCCGTGGGCAACAAGAGGCCGGCGACGAGGATCCCTCCGCGGATCCCGAAGACGTACACGAGGAGCGGCGCCACTGCGGACCCGCCGGCGACGCCCGCCTGATGCAGTCCCTCGAGCACGCCGAACACTCGGGCCAGGATCGGGTCGGGCACGATGCGCTGTAGAAGGGTCCGTCCGGCCATGTCGGCCAGGGCATGCCCGGAGCCGGCGCCGACGAGGGTCGCGAAGGCCATCGCGACCACCACGGCCAGCGAGACGGCCGATATCCCGAACCCGTACACGAGCAGACCGAGAGCGATCGCGGCGGCCAGGTAAGGCCTGCCCACCAGCCGCAACCCCCACACCGCCCCCAGGAGTCCTCCCGCCCCCAGGGCCGACGCGAGGAAGCCGACAGCCGAGGATGGCAGCCCGAAGAGCTCCAGCGCGATGACGACCACCAACACGTCCACCGACCCTCGGACGAAGGACTGACCGAGGAGGAGGCCGACCACCAGTCGCTGGTCCGGGTCGCGAGCGACGGCGCGGAAGCCGGCTGCCGCCTCGTGGAGGGGGTGACCACCGATCCGCGCCTGCGGTGGATGCGGCTGGAGACGGACGACGAGCGGCGCCGAGATCAAGAGCAGTCCGCCGTACACGGCCAGCGCGAGCTCCGCGCCGCCGAGGCCGAGCAGGACGCCCGACGTGACCGGACCGACGAACGCCATCGCAGCGGAGATCGACCCAGCGACCACGTTCGCAGCGACCAACTGGTCGGGTGAGTTCGCGAGCATCGGGAAGAGCGCCGACTGCACGGGACGCGTCAGCGTCATGCATCCCGCCGCGACCGCGGTCAGTCCGTAAACGACGGTGCTGGGAGCATCCGCATAGATCGCTCCGGCGGTTCCCGCCAGGGCCGCGGCCTGCGCCACGTACCCAGCGAGCAGCGCCCGATCCCGCCGGATCTCGTCGCCGATCACTGACGCCATCGGAGCGACGATCGCGGCCGGCACCTCGATGATCACCGCGACGAGGCTGGCCTCCTCCACCCCACCGCGTTGGTAGGCGAAGACGAGGATGGCGACCCGCATCCCCCACCTCGCGATGTAGAACAGCAGGTACGCGAGCTCCACCCGCCGAAGCTCGAAGTTGGCGAATACCGTCTTGACGGCGACGAGGGACCGGGACCGGCTCCTTCGCCTCACCCACGGAGGATGACACAGGGGTCAACGGCCGTTCGATTGAGTGACGTGTTCCAACTCCTCACACAGAACCTGCGCACCAGTCACGGCCGTCAGCAAACGATGAGCGTCGTGAAGAGCGTGTTGTGGAACTACACCTGGCCGTCTACCACGCTGGAGGCATGTCGCAGGGAATCGATCCCGAGGTCCAGGAAGACATCCACCACGTTGGGATCGAACTGGCCCCCGCGCTCCCGTCGGATCTCTTCAATCGCTTCTTCTCTGGATCGCGCGGCTCGGTAAGGACGATCGGTGGTCATCGCGTCGAGCGCATCAGCGAGCGTGGTGATGCGCGCATGAAGTGGGATGTCTTCACCGGCAAGCCCGTGATACCCGCGCCCGTCCCACCGCTCGTGGTGCGAGCCCGCGATGATCTCTCCTAGCTGGAGAAGCGGGGAATGACTTCCCGACAGGATCCGCGCCCCGATCACCGTGTGGGTCTTGACGACCTCGAACTCCTCCGGCGTGAGGCGATCCGGCTTCAGCAGGATCCCGTCGGGGACGCCGATCTTCCCGACGTCGTGGAGCCCGGCGGCCCGCTCGAGCAGGTCGAGATCGTTGGCGGCCATTCCCAGCTGTTCCGCGATCGCCCTGGCGACGCCCCCGACTCGACGCGTGTGTTTGCCGGTGTCGTCGTCGCGGTACTCGGCCGCCAAGGCAAGGCGCTCGAAGGTCTCCAGTTGGGCGCGTTCGAGGTCCATGGTGCGGGCCCGGACGCGGTCTTCCAGGAGCTCGTTGTGCCGGCGCACCTCGGAGTGGAGTTGTTGCCGTTCCAGCGTGTTTCGGATCCGAAGGGCGACCTCGACCACGTCGAACGGCTTGGTGATGAAGTCCGCGGCGCCGGACGTGAGCGCTCGGCGGCGTGCCTCCGGCGTCGCGTCGGCCGTCAGCACGATGACTGGCAGTGCGCGACGCGCGGGATCGAGCGAGGTCGTGATCGATTCCAGGATCTGGTACCCGTCCAGGACGGGCATATGGAGGTCGAGGAGAACCAGGTCGAGTCGACCTTCGTCGATCACGGCCATCGCCTCGCGCGGATTCGACAGCCCGGTCACGCGGCGGTAGCCCTCGCGAACCAGGATCCGCTTGAGGAGCTGCACATTGCCCGGCTCGTCGTCCACGATCAGGATCCTCGAATCGGCCAATGAACCGAACGATGCGTCGTCGCTCCCGGGCGACGCAAAGTCGACGGCGGTGCGGACCTCTCCATCCGAGCTCGAACCGAGCTTTTGATCAAGTGCCCGCATCGGCCCTCATCGCGTGTCCGTTCATCAATGCGTCGTCGATCAGCGTGAGCAGCTGGACGACGTCGAGCGGTTTGGTCAGATAGGCGTTCGCGCCCTCCTCCTGGAGGCGCTTGATCCGTCCGCGGGTCGCATCTGCGCTGACGATGACGACGGGCGTTTCGCGAGTGGCTGGATCTGCCCGCAGCCGATGCAGGACCTCGCTCCCAGTGATGTCGGGCAGGTGGAGGTCGAGCAGGATCAGCTCGGGAAGATGCTGCCGCGCCAGTTCGAGACCGAGCCCGCCCTGCATGGCCGAGAGCAGAGCGACGCCGGGCCTTGCCTGGAGGATGCGTTCGATGAGCGCCAGGTTTGACAGGTTGTCCTCGATCAGCAGCAGGGTGTGCTTCGGAGCTTCGTCAGCCGCTTGGTCGTCCTGCCCGTTGAGTCGCTCGAACGCGGCGACGGGCGACTCGGCCACGCCGAGCTCAACCCAGAACGTCGACCCACGACCAGGATCGCTTTCGACGCCGATCGTGCCGCCCATCGCCTCCGTGAGGCGCTTGACGAGAGCAAGGCCGAGACCGGTGCCCTCGATCGACGTTCCCTCGGCGCCGAGGCGCTCGAACGGCTCGAACAATCCGTCCATCCGAGCCGCCGCGATGCCCGGTCCGGTGTCGACGACGACCAGCCGTAGGCGGTCCGGCTCGATGGGAGTGGTCCGCACGTCGATGCGGCCTGCGTCCCGGTTGTACTTGACCGCGTTGGAGAGCAGGTTGAGCAGCACCTGCTTCAGGCGTTGTCGGTCGGCGTAGACGTGGACTCCGTCGGGGATTGTGTCTATCTCGATCGCGATGGCCCGGTTGGCGGCCGTCGGGCGCATCAGATCCACGGTCTCGTGCAGCAGCTCTCCCACCTCTACGGCCTCCGGGGAGAGCGTCAGGCGGCCCGCCTCGATCCTTGAAAGGTCGAGGATCTCGTTGATCAGTTCGAGGAGATGGCGACCGGCTTTGACGATGTGCTCGACGCTGTCGCGATCTTCCTCCGAGAGCGGCGCCACCTGCAGCAGCTGGCCGAAACCCAGGATGGCGTTCATCGGCGTCCGGAGTTCGTGGCTCATGCTGGACATGAACTCGTTCTTGGCCTGGTTCGCTCGTTCGGCGACTTCACGGGCGAGCTCGGCCGCGGCCGCCGAGTCGCGCTCGCTCTCGAGCAGGTCGGCGCGCTCGAGCGCGAGGGCGGCGACGGCTCCGTGCTCGCGAACGAGGTCGAGATCCTCCTTGCCGAAGAACGGCGTGTACGGCGTGGTCCACACCACGAGCGACCCGTGCCCGCTCACGGGGATCCGCTCGTAATGGTGTCCGTCGTCGGACGCACCCGTTGAGGCGATCGCGGCCAACATCTGGGGTGTTGCGTCGTGCGAGTCGATGACTCGTCCGTCCGGATCGACGAAGGCGGCGCCCGAGGCGCCGGCGATGGCGGCGACGTGCGGCAGCAGCACCCGGGCGACGTCCGTGGCTGTCTCGGCGCGCAAGAGCTCGCTGACGGCGGCGCGGGCGGCCTCCTGCTCCGGGGTTCGCCACGCGAGGCGCAGGGTCCGAGGCGGGCTGAAGCCCAGCAGGAATGCAATCCCAGACGCAAGCACGAACAACTGCAGGACCAGCTCGAATGTCGCTGACCCCTGTGGCGCGGCGCTCGCGATCAAGACGCCCACGGTGAGCCCCGCCGCGGCGATGCTCATCAGGCGCATCCGCCGACGCGTGAGGGTGGGATGCCCCTGCCCCGATCGCGACAAGCGCGCAACCACGATCGTCGACAGCCCACACCAATACACGAGGAACAGCACCAGATAGGCCAGGAGCCACGCGGGGCGGCCTTGGCCCCCCGTTTCGGTCACCGAAGGCAGGAACAGAGACACCACCGCCACGACCGCGAACCCCGCGAGCGCGACGGCGTCGAGCCGGCGGTTCGATGCATGGAAAGACGAGGTGAACCGATAGAGCAGGTACGGGAATAGGAGGATCACGCAGATCGTGACCTTCCCCACCCAATCGGGGGCCTTCTCGGGGAGCACCAACGTCGCGAGCAGGACCGCGGCGAGCGAGGCAAAGCAGCCGGCGAGCCACCGATCGGCCGCGCTCCCGCGGAGTACCCGCCGCACACCTATCGCGGCAAGGGCGAGAAAGACTCCGGTGGAACAGAAACCGAGGATGATCGTGATCCGTTCCACCATGCCGCTCCTGACACCCGGGCAGCATGGCGCCACCCGGTCTGTTGGGTGTCGGCACGAAGCGCAACCCCCTTGACCGGGCACAGGTAGCGGCGGGCGGAGTGGGGCCCGTGCTCACCGGGGCCCCTCCGGAGCGGCGTCGAGCGGGTGTGGAAGCGCTCCGACTTCGACGACGTAGGCTGCACCGGGAGGTGGGGCCGATGGCAGATTCCGCGAGGGACGCTTGGACCAATGTTGGCGAACGGTTCTCGTCGTGGGGACGGCGGCTGGCCGACCAGTACAAGGAAGCGGGTGCGACCGAGACGCCGCAGGAGACGGAGCGGAAACTCGAGGAGGCGGCGCGCGAACTCGGCGACCAGTTGAACCGGGCGTTCACCGCGCTCGGCGACACGCTCCGCGACGAGCAGGCGAAGCGGGACCTTCGCGACGCCGTCGGCGCGATTGGCGACGCTGTCTCGGCCACCGTGAACGAGGCGCAGCTGGCGATCCGGGAGCGTCTAAGGCAGAAAGGATCGTCGACGCCACCGGATCGTCCCGACGAGCCGAGTAAGAGGGACTGATCGCGATGGCCCAAACCGTCACGATCGAGGTCAAGCTATTTGAAGCGCAATCCCTCGATGGACGAGCACTGACTTATTCAGTCGCCGCGTGGCTCGAAGACGACCACGGCAGTCTGTCGCGGGCGTCGCGCAGCGTAGGCGTCGAGGTTCGGGTCTAGCTCGCGAAAACGCTGCCAAAGCCGTTCACGTTCCTCGCCTGCCGCGGCCCTCCCGAGCACCTGGCGGCGGATACCACCGGCCAACTCGACGGTCGCGTCGGGGTGGGTCTGGAGATTCAGCCACCAAGCAGGTTCGGCTGCACCCCAACCGTTCATGGCCATCGCGACCAGGTTGGGCCCATCCTCGAAGTAGCCGAGGATCACGTTTCGCGGCTCGCCGGTGCGTCGACCTCGTGTGGTGAGCCTCAGGGCTCCCCACTTAGTCGAGCGAGGTGGCCACAGTCCTCTTCGCCGACCGCTCACCCGGACGATAAGACGGTGCACGTACCAGGCGCTGACGACGAACCACCGTGGTGGTAGGCGAACTCTGCCTCCGGCCATATCGACTCCCTAGCACGACGACGAGCTCACCATAGTTCGCCTCGTGACCGGAGCAGTCGTGACCGAAGGACCGGTGTCTTGAGCGCGAACGGAAGACGGCCGTCGGCGCGAGCTCAAGTCGCTTTACGACAGATCGTTCGAGGTGAGGAATCGTCGGGCCACGGTCGACACGTCCTCACCGTCGATAACGACCTGCCGCACGAGTTCTGTCACCGTGTAGCTCGAGAGCTCGGCGCTGACGGAGTTGAGCACCTCGCGGACCTCGTCGTTGAGCTCCTCCGACCGGATAACGGGCGTGATGTTCTCCGCATTCTGGAGGGACCTGTCGTCGGCGAGTGGAACGAACCCGTGCTCACGGATGCGTGGATCCGTGGAGAACAGCAGGCCGATCTGCACCTCGTCGTTCAGAAGCGCAGCGACGGTCTGCGGGCCTCCGACGTCCAGCGGAAGGAAATCGTTGAAGATGATGCCGTAGGTTCGGTAGAGCCCGGGCAGGCAGAACGCTCGCTGAACGCATTCGGGTGGCGCCCCGAGGGTCAATTCCCCCGCCACGGGTGTCAGGGAGCTCATCGTGGTCAAGTCGAAACGCTGCGCCGTCTTCGCGTTCGCCACGAACTGGTTGGTGTCCTCCGCGGGCGATGGCTTGAGGATGGCGATCCCCCTGGGTCGGAGTAGGGCCCTCAGCTGGCCGGCGACGTAGGCCGGATCGTCCGAGGCCCGCGCGTTCCGGTCCATGGAAAGGAGGAGGGACGAGAGATACTCCGGTTTCAGATCGATCCGGCCCGACTCCAAAGCGTTCTGCGATACCTCTCGGGACCGCAGATCGAGCTGCCGCTCGACGGTGTAGCCGGCGCGTTCCAGGACCTGTGCATACAATTCCGCCACGATCTGGTTCTCCGGGAAGGCGCCGGAGACGCCGACAACGATCGAGCCGCTCTCTCCGACTGGCACCTCCCGTACCGAACTAAACGCGCTGCAGCTGACCAGCGCGACGCACATCGGCATGACGGCCGCCACCCGGACTGCCCTTCTCATGTGCGTCAATCCGGATGAGCCAAGGACGGCACTGTGATTGGGGCATCCGCGCGGCGGCCCAGCAGGACGCGGATGGGCGTGGGGCCCTTGCCCTCGACATCCAGAATCTGAGTGGGCGCGAAGTCGTACCGATCGGCCAGTCGCACAGCCGTCGACTCCGAGACCAGGACGCGACCGGGCTCTCCATGCTCCTCCAGCCTGCTCGCGAGGTTCACGGTATCTCCCCACAGGTCGTACGCGAACTTCTTATGCCCGATCACTCCGGCGACGGCCGGCCCGCTGGCTACGCCGCCCCGCACGATGATCGGATCCCCCGACGGCCACCGGATGTCTCTCGCTTCGGCAAGCATGTCGAGGGCCATTGCAACCGCGGCTTCAGCATGGTCCGCGACCGGAACCGGTGCACCTGCGACAGCCATGTATGCGTCTCCGATGGTCTTGATCTTCTCGAGGCCGTGTCGGTCGGCGATCTCGTCGAACCGCCGGAAGAGCGCGTCGAGCGAATCGGCAAACGCCTCGGGGCTGCACCGCGCCGCCTGATCGGTGGAGCCGACCGCGTCGGCGAAGACCACGCTGACCTCATCGAAGGCCTGCGCGATGCGTCCGCCCGAGGAGGTCTTGAGCTGGTCGACGATGGCCTGCGGCAGGATGTTCAGCAACAGGCGGTCGGACCGTAGCCGTTCCTCGTCGAGCTGGCGCTCCCGCAGGAATAGCTGGCGCGTGAAACGTTCCATCCGATACGCGGCCAGACCACCGAGGGCGCCAAACGAGACCAGGTAGAGCGTCGCCAGCACTCGGCTCACGTCGACGACGTACCGAGCCGTGAACGCGTACGGCAGGTATGTCGCGATACCGACCACCGTGATCAGGACGACGAAGATGAACCGCAGCCGCAGCAGCGTGTAGGTGAACGCGGTGATCAGGATGACACCCACATAGCCATACTCCGCAGGCAACGTCAGCACCTGCGAGATGTAGAAGACCCACGTCAGGAGGGTCGCTATGGCGATGACGACCGATACCCACTCCCATTCGCGCTCGAAGAACCGCGTGAACGTGAGCCCGAAAGCGATGATCAACATGGGGATGAACACGCCGAACCGGATCGCTGCATCGAGCCTCTGGTCGGAGAGGGCGAGCATGTGGGGGCGCAGAAGGAACCCCCACGATACCCAGAGCCCGATACCCGCCACGAACGCGAACCGGATGTTGCCGAGATTGTGCCGGTACTGATCGGCGCGGAACGCCGCCTCGAGGGACGGCTCGCGAAACCGCAGCCGCAGCCGACGAAGGCTGAGCAGCGCCGACGGCCGTTCCTCCGAAGAAGATCTGTCGATCGAGTCCATCATTCCCTCGCCAGCTGGCTGGTACCGACAACCGTGGTCGCCGGAGCGACTGCTTGTCAGCCGTGCGACGCGTGGATCTGCAAACCGCCTGAGTCGGTAATGATATCGACGCCCCCAGCTAGGGTGGCGCACCAGGACGGGGCCTAGCGCGCGTGCCCTCGTCGGCCCGCAGGGTATGCCCCGATGGTCACGGCGAGCCGGACGGCTCCTCGCGCTCGACGGCGACCCGACGAAGCGAGCCTTCCTCCCCCAACCCCAGATGTTCCGAGGTCTGGGCGAGCACGGTTAGCACTGAGCCGAGTGCCGCGACCGGACCCGGAGCATCGACGCGTGCCACGACGAGGCAGTCCCGGCGATCGGTGCGCGTCGCCTCGACGTGCTCGACGATCGCGTAGGTGTTCGCTCGTATCAGAATCTCATGCAGTGTGTCGTCGTCCACGTTCGCGCTGAGGACCACCTCGACGCGATACATCATCCTGGCGGCACCGTAATCGAGGTGGTGGTGCTCAACAAGGCTGCGATCGCAGCAGCTTTCAGAAGGAATTACGTGGACGATTTCGAGGAGCGGCGGGCTCGTCGCCTGCCCTCGTGCATCGCCTGCACGCGCGCGATGGGGATCTCACGTCCCTCCGCGACCAGATCGGGGTCCAGTCGCTGCGGTTTCTGCATCTGCTCGGCCCATGGATCACGCTCACCGATCAACGGGACGACGCTATGAACGGTGAATTCCGCGGGTGTGACCCGATCGAGCTGATCCCAGCCCACCGGGAACGAAACCGGCGCGCCCGGCCGGACTCGCGGGCTGTACGCCGACACGACCGTGGCTCCGCCGGCTCGGGTCGAATCGATGAACACCTTGCCCTCGCGGTCTTCCCGGACGAACGCAGTCGTCGCCAGTGAGGGGTCGAGCCGCTCAGCGCGTGCAGCGAGGGCACGGGTCGCCGCGGCTGCGTCTTCGATCGTGGCATCCGTGTCGATCGGTACGAACACGTGCAACCCCTTCGCGCCGCTTGTCTTGAGCGCACCCGTCAGGCCGGCATCCGACAACGCCTGACGGACGAGGTGCGCCGCCCGGACCGCCGCCGGGAACGAGCCGGCATCGGGTGGGTCGAGATCCAAGACGATGTGCGTGACGTGGTCCCAGCCGTCGGCGCGAACCAGTGTCGGGTGGTACTCGACCGCGCGTTGATTCGCGAACCACAGAAGCGTGCGACGATCGTTGCACAGCGCGTAGGAGACGTCGCGTTTGGAGGTTTCCGCCCACAGCGACACGGTGCGCACCCACTCAGGTTTGTACTTGGGAACGTTCTTCTGCATGAACGGTGGCCCGCCGCGGACAACTCGGATCACGGAGAGCGGTCGATCGAACAGAACCGCGATCAGTCGATCGGAAACCGCGTCGACGTAGTCCACCAGATCGCGCTTCGTCGCGTTCGCGCCCTCGAATAGCGGTTCGTCAAGGTTGGTGAGCGTTACTCCATCGCGGATCTCGTTGCCGCCCATCGCAGCCCTCTATGTCGTGCGAGCGCGATCAGATCGTGGCCCCTCGAGGTACCACGTCTCCGTCTGGCCCTGTCCCTTGACGGAGATCGTTCCGCGTTCCTTGCAGATGAACTCATCCTTGAGCAGCTCGTACGTCGCGCTCGTGATCTGTATCTCGCCGGGCGTGCCGTGCTCCTCCATCCGGCTCGCCGTGTTCACGGTGTCGCCCCAGAGGTCGTAGAGGAACCGCTTCGTCCCGATCACCCCGGCGACGACCGGACCAGAGTTGATGCCGATCCTCAGCTCGAGCCTCGCCTGTCCGGCGATGGCCGACGTCGCGATCATGTTCCGCATGTCGAGCGCCAGGAGTGCGGTCCTGCGCGCGTGGTCGGCGCACGGCTCGGGCACGCCCGCTACGGCCATGTAGCAATCGCCGATCGTCTTGATCTTCTCGAGTCCGTGACGCTCGACGAGCGTGTCGAAGTGCGAGAACAGGCGGTCGAGGATGCCGACGACGTCGGCCGGCGGAAGGCGCCGCGCGAGCGGCGTGAAGTCGACGACGTCGGCGAACAGGATCGAGGCCGCATCGAAGTGGTCCGCGATCGTCTGTGTGGCGACCTTCAGCCGCTCGGCGACCGAGCTCGGCAGTACGTTCGTGAGGAGCGCTTCCGACTTCGCCTGCTCGGCCGTGAGCGCGACTAGCGCCCTGTTGCGTTGGTTGGCGAACGACGCGAGGAGCGTGAAGGCGACCGAGCCGGCTCCGATGACGTTGAGAGCCAGCATCGTGCTCGTGAACCACACCGGTAGATCCGCGTCGGCGAAGAGGACCTCGCCAAGGATCCCCGTGAGAACGAAGACGAGAAGGAATGCGCCGAACCAGCGGATCGCCTGACGGACCTCGAGGAAGACGAGGGCTCCCAGCGGGGCCAAGATCCCCCACAGCCCGACTCCTCCAGAGGGGAGGAATCCGCCGATGAGCATCTGCCCACCGGCCGTCGGCGCAACGAGGATGTCAAGGAGCTGAACGACGAGGAGGAACCGGAAGCTCTTGGTTCGCGCGAATACGACCAGGGACACGACCGAAATGGCGAAGTAGACGAGCGGAGCGATGCCCACCGCCGAACCGAGGGTGAGGTACAGGATGCCCCACACGACGGACACCGGTGCGATCAGGATCGAAATCAGGACGAGGAGCGCCTTCTTGTGGCGCAGATCCTCGTCGTCTGCGGGATCGGCGCCGATCCTGGCGAGAAGCGTGGCGGCGTTGGCGAGCCAGCCGACCCTCGGCTGGGCGCGCCCGAACGAGGTCGCGGTCTCCGGTGCGTCCACGGGCGCATCTTCAAGGTTTGCCGCTTGGAACGACAAACGCAGGGGGCCCGCGCTCGTGGGATCGACCAGGTCCTCGTCAGGTCGACGCCGGCACTCCGGCCGACGCAAGCGGCCGTATGGCGACGAGCAGCGCCAATGTCAGCACGCCGGCGGCGACGATCCAGGGCCATCGCAAGCCAAAAGCACCTGCGATCGTTCCACCGAGTAACGCGCCGATGGGCATCGAGCCCCACTGGATGAATCGGTAGGCGCCGTTGACACGACCCAACAGCTCGTCCGGCACGACGGACTGTCGTAGCGACACGGCCGTTACATCCCAGAGCGCCGAGAAGTAACCGAAGACGGCCAGACCCACTCCTGCCACGACCGGCTGAGGCCAGGCCGCGAAGAGCACGAACAGAAGGATCTCCGAGGCGGCGGCGGCGATCAGCGAACGCGACCGCGAGAGCCGCTCGATCGCTCGCGCCGCGGTGAAGCTGCCGGCTGCGTAGCCGACGCCGGACGCCGTTAGGAGGAGGCCGAACGCGGCCTCCTCGATCCCCAGGACCTCGAGGGCGTACAGACCCAGGATCGAAGCGCCGGCGGTCCACAACGCGTTCATCGCGGAGCCGAGCAGCGCCAGCGTACGGATCAAGCGGTTCCTCCACAGGAGCTCGATGCCTTCGCGGATCCGCGGCCTTTCTCGCTCTCCGCTGGGAGCGACGTGCGACTGCGGTGAGACACGGATCCACGAAACGAGCAGCGCCGCAGCTGCGAATGTTGCGGCGTCGAAGAGGAACGGCGATGCGGCCACTGCTGCGAACAACCAGCTCCCGAGCGGCGGACCCGCGAATTGGTTGGTCACGATCTCCGCGCCGAACAGGCGTCCGTTCGCCCGCTCGAGCTCCGAGCGCGGCACGATCGCCGGCATCAGAACCTGCGCCGCGATGTCGGCGAAGACCTCACCCGTACCGAGCAGGAAGGCAGCACCGTACAGGTGCCAGATCGTCACCCAGCCTTGGAGCACGCCCAGTCCGACGAGCGCCGACACGACGAAGCGCCCGCCATCGACGAACGCAACGAGCTTCTTCCGATCGACGGTGTCGGCAACTTCCCCGGCCGTGAGCGAGAACGCGAGCCATGGGAGGCGACTCGCGACCGTAACCCCAGCGAACACCACGGGATCTCGCGTGAGAGCCGCGGCGAGCAGCGGCACTGCCGCGAGGGATACGCCGTCACCCAGGTTCGAGATCGAGCTGGCGCTCCAGAGCTTCGCGTACTGCGTGCCGAGTTGTGTGCGAGGCATGGTGATCCTTGTAGCCCGGCCGGACGCAACAGTCTGGCGGCAAACGGACGTCAACGGCGTTCGCGGGATCGAGTCCGAATCCCGCCAGCGCCTGTCGCCGTCAACGCGGAAGATTCGAGCCGTGCAGGACTTCGAGAGCTGGTATCGCGCCGCCGAGAGCCGCGACGAGCGGTTCGACGGTGTCGTGTACATCGGGGTGAGGTCAACGGGGATCTACTGCCGACCGAGCTGCCCCGCGACCATGCCCAAGCGATCGAACGTGTCGTTCTTCCCGACCGCTGCCGGCGCGCAGGCGGCGGGCTTCCGGGCATGCCGGCGATGCCGACCCGAAATCGCCCCCGGATCACCGGAGTGGGACGCGCGCGCCGACGTCGTGGGACGCGCCATGCGCTTGATCGCGGACGGCGTCGTCGACCGCGAAGGAGTCGAAGGTCTCAGCCGCCGGCTTGGATACACGAGCCGGCACATCCACCGTCAGCTGGTGGAAGAGGTCGGAGTCGGACCGCTGGCCGTCGCGAGAGCGCACCGTGCTCAGACTGCCCGGATGCTCTTGGACGCCACGCAGATGCCGATGGCCGACGTGGCGTTCGCCTCCGGCTTCGCGAGCGTTCGGCAGTTCAACGACGTCACCCGCCAGGTATTCGGCGCGACGCCGAGCCAACTGCGCTCGCGTTCGAAGCAGCCTCCGATGAACGGCGGCGTTTCGGTGCGCATGCCCTTCCGATCGCCGTACGCGATCGAGGGCACGTTGCGCTTTCTCGGTGCCCGGTGCGTGCCTGGCGTTGAGGTCGTGTCGGACGGCATCTACCGCCGAACGGTGCGGCTGCCGCACGAGTACGGCCTGGTGGAGCTGCTCCCGGGCGATGACCACTTCACATGCCGAACGCAGGTTCGGGATGTCCGAGATCTCGGCACGCTCGTACAACGATGTCGCTCATTCCTCGACCTGAACTGCGATCCGGCCGCGATCCACGATGTGCTGGGCGGAGACCCGTGTCTTCGCCCAGCGCTCGCCCAGTTGCCCGGCCTTCGGGTAGTCGGCACGCTCGACGCGCACGAGCTGGCCGTACGCGCCGTGCTGGGACAACAAGTGTCCGTCAAGGCCGCGAGAACCGCTGCGCAGCGCCTCGTGGAGCTGATCGGTCCTCCAGTGGACACCGCCGTCCACGGCCTAACCCACCTGTTCCCGAGTGCCGAGACGATCGCCGAGGCAGACCTATCGCCGATCGGGATGCCGGAATCCCGACGTCGAGCCGTCATTCGACTTGCGCAGGCGCTTGCCGCAGGGGACCTTGTGCTCGACGCCGGCGCAGACAGGAACGATGTCCGCGGCCGGCTCTTGGCCATGCCGGGGATCGGACCGTGGACGGCGTCGTACATCGCGATGCGTGCGCTCAACGACCCCGATGCGTTCCTTCCAGGTGATGCGGAGCATTGGGCGGCGCAGCTACGTTGGGTTTGCCGGTCGGCGCCGACGAACTGAACGAGCACAGCACGCGATGGCGCCCGTGGCGCGCCTACGCGATGCAATACCTGTGGTCGGCCGATGTCATTCCCTCTCGGCGGGAAGAGCGAACTCATGGTTGACGACAGGGCCGTCGCGACAAGGGTGTCGCGATGAGGTTGTCGGCGGCGCCGGCCTAGGCCGGCGCCGCCGGATCCCTCTGTCTATCGAGACAGCGTCGTCACGTCGAGGTCATAACGGCGTCCTCGACGGTGCCCCCTGGAAAGCCTGGAGGATCGCGTTGTATGCGGGCTTCGGCTGCAGGTTCGCGTCGAATGGGAGAGGACGCCGAGGTTGGCCGTCGCGCCGCGGGAAATCCTCTTGCAGCCATGTGTACCGGTCCGTAAGCCCGAACGTGATCACGATCTTCACCGCTTGCTCTTGAAGCACCACGTCGAGGTAGCGCTTATAGACGTCCGCGACGCCGGCGTCGATGGTCGCGATGTCGCCTCGAAGCCCATCGTCGAGGACGTCCAATTCCGTGACGAAGATGTGCAGGCCGCGAGACGCGACGCTCGCGAGGAACGACCGGTACGCCGTCGGATTGAAGCTTCGGGCGAACCCCTGGTAGTTGAGGTGCGCCTCCACCCCGAGCGCGCCCACGTCCGCGCCCACGGTTTGGAGGTGGTCGATCGCCTTGAGGATGTTCGTTCGGCGCCCAGTCGCGGTCGACCCCACCTCGAACCCGAAGTCGTTGATCACGAGGATCGCGCTCGGATCGTGCTGGCGCGCGTGGAAGAAGGCCTCGTCGACGTGGGTCGGGCCGATCGTTTGGTACCACGGCGTCACGGTCCAGAAACCATTCGCGTCCACTCGGTTGTGGCTGACGACCTCGTTCGCGACGACCCATGCCCTGGCCCGTCCGGCGTACCGAGCGGCCTCGGCATCGATCGTGCCGAACAGGAGGTCACGGGCCTCTTGCTGAGGCAGTGAGCGAAGCTCGTCTTCCGTCCAGCCGTCGCCGAAGCCCGAGTCCCAGACCATGTGCGCCGCGAACACCTGCTGCGCGTTGGTCTCCGCGTCCCCGATGATCCGGTCCCCGTACGAGAAGTCGAGCGCGGCCGTGCGCGATGGCCTGAGCCGCCACCAGAGCAGGTCGTCCTCGGTGAACATCATTCCGGCCTCGCGAGCATGGAGGGCTCCGTACTCGGGATCGGGTTGCGAGAACTCCGAGCCCGCGTACTGCCACGTGGCGAGCGACGAGCCGTACATGAGTCCCTTCCCCGCGGCTGCCTGGACCAGCTGGCCTGTCGGCGCGGCCAACGCCGTTCCGATACCCGCTAGCGTCGACGCACCCCCGCCCAGCAGCGCCGCCGCGCCCACACCGCTTCGCGCGAGGAACCTTCGCCGGGTCAGCGTCCTTTCTGTCCGCATCGTCTCCCTCCCCAATTCGCGCCCGCTCGGGCGCACGTTTGGACCCACTCGAAGACGGCAGCAATCCGCTACGGAGATCTGCACCTGATGGGGCGGCACGCCGAGCCGACGCGCGACCCAGCTGGCAGGGCAACGACCCGACCAGCCCTCACGAGCACCCCCGCACCGGCCCGCGCCCGCCGATCCTTCTGCGGTGCAAATCGATTTAGTGGCCGGCGCGAGTCGGAACGTACCCACGACGCAGTCGCCCAAACTAATGCGACTGACGTACATCACTCAGAGATTGTCAGCCGGCGGCGATGGAGGAGCGCGCGTAGCGCGGACGTCCATCTACGCAGTCCCGCAAACGACATCTCCGATCGGCCGTAGTGTGCCACCTGGGGAGGTCCAACTCCCGCTCGGGAGGCGCTCCGTGGAGCTACGCAACGAAGTTTCGGGCAGATACGTGGACCGGACCATTGACGGCGGTGTCGGACACAACCTGCCACAAGAGGCCCCCGCGTTCGCGGAGGCCAAAGTGGAAGTGGACGGCGACTGAAGGAGGTTCGAGATGGCGGGGCGCGAACTGTTGGGGGCAACACTGCACGGCGCGAGCGGGACATCGCTCGAGGAGATATCGGAGCGTGAGGGCGTTCCGCTAGGCCTGACAATCGAGGCGGACGCGCAGGCCACAGGGATCCTGACGGCGTTCGACACGGCTTCGGAGTGGCTGAACTCTCCCCCGTTGACCGCTTCGGGACTTCGCGACCGCGTCGTCCTCGTTCAGTTCTGGACGTACACGTGCATCAACTGGCTTCGGACCCTCCCCTACGTGCGCGCCTGGTACGAGCGGTACGGTGCGAATGGGCTGACCGTGGTGGGCGTGCACACGCCCGAGTTCGGGTTCGAGAGCGACGTTGACAACGTGCGGCAGGCAGCGAAGGACCTCGACGTTCCCTTTCCGATCGTGACCGACAGCGACTACGCGATCTGGACGGCTTTCGAGAACCACTACTGGCCGGCCCTGTACTTCGTCGGCGCGAACGGGCACCTGCGAGGTCATCACTTCGGCGAGGAGGACTACGAACGATCGGAACGAACGATCCAGCGGCTCCTCACCGAGGCCGGGATCGAAAGCGTCGCCACCGACCTGGTTGCGGTCGATCCGGCCGGCTTCGAAGTCGGAGCGGACTGGGACAGCCTGCGGTCTCCGGAAACATACGTCGGGTACGAGCGCACCACGAATTTCGCCTCTCCTGGTGGCTTGGTGGATAGGCGGAACGTGTATGCCATTCCTCCGCGCCTGGATCTCAACGAGTGGGCGCTCTCGGGCGACTGGACGGTCGAGCGACAGGCCGCCATGTCGAACGACTCCCGCGGACGGATCGCGTTCCGTTTCCACGCGCGCGACCTGCACATGGTGATGGCGCCGCCCGCGAGTGGCGCGTCGGTGCCGTTCCGAGTGCTCCTCGATGGGCAACCAGCAGGCACTGATCACGGGACGGACGTTGACGAACAGGGCAAGGGTGCAGTCACGGAGCCGCGGCTGTATCAGCTCGTTCGCCAACGGGGTGACGTTCGGGAGCGCACGTTCGAGATCGCGCTCGAGGGTCCGGGAATCGAGGCGTTTGCATTCACGTTCGGATAGGTACGTCGTTCATGCTGTTGACGGACAGGCGGACCGGGAGTGAGTTGATGACCGAATACGACCCCCGAGACGAGGGCGACGACGAGGTAGAGGGCGACGAGCTCGAGGCCGACATCTTGCAAGCGGACCACGCGTTCGGCGCCGAACTACCCGGAACGACGGCTGCTGAGGCGCAAGCCGGTGAGGGGCTGGAACGGGCGCTCGCCGAGGAGCGGCCGGAGCGAGCCGCCATCGACGAGGTGGTTTCGGTCGTGGATGACGGCGTGCCGGATCTCGATGAGCAGCTGGCGGGCGAGGCCGTCTTGGAGCGAGACGAGTTCGCCTCGCCGGAGGAGGCCGCGCTCTCGGTCCGCGACAGTGTTCCTGGCGGGACCGACCACGACGATCAGCACGACGTGGAGCAGGACGAGCTCGAGGAAGAATGAGTGACGCGCCCGCTCAGGCGGGCGGCTGTCGCTGCGCTGTGACGTCGACCATGATGCCTTGCCAGCAAAGCGGCGTGCCGTTGGCACCTCGGACGAGGACCGCCTGGTCGTGGATCCAGACGACGCGCCCGTCCTTCGCGATCATGCGGTACTCCTCACGCCATGGCTCGAACGTAACGTTCGCACGAGCGCACGACGCCACCACGCGATCCCTGTCGTCGGGGTGGAGCGCACCCTCCCACCGGGCTGAGTCACCGAGCCACTCCTCCGGCGTGAATCCGAGGATCGACTCGACTTGGGGGCTGATCGAGAACGTTCGCCGAGTGTCGAGTGCCTCGACATACGTGATCGCAGGTACGAGGTCGACGAGGGTCCGGTACATGGCTTCGGCCTCGTCCGCCCGTGACAGGACATCCTGAACCAACCCCTCGACGTCCTGACCCTGCATGCTCGGAGACCTCCGAACGAGACATCGGCACCTTTGCCCAGCGCATTGAGAGGGCTCAGGTCCTCGCTCCCTTCGGTTGAGCCTGCGCGCGCCGTTGCTCACGTTCGTGTGGCTTACGGCCGATAAGTAGCGAAGTAGTTGAGGAGCGAAGGAGGGCCGCCATGGCGGAGGAATGGCACGAGCCGCGAGGTTTTCTGGAAGAGACGGAGCCGTCGCCAACCCACGAGTCGTCCGGGGCAGAAACGATGGGAGAGCCCCAGGCGCAGGTAGAACCGGAGCCGGCCGCAGAAGTGGTCGGTCTGTTCAATGCGGACGGGAACGGTCAGGTCGCCGACGAGGTGCCGGCTGTGCCGCTCGATCAGGCACGCGAGGAATGGGAGGAGGAGCTGGCCAGGCGGCAGCGCGAGTGGGAGAAAGAGCGGGAGGAATCTCAGGCGAAGGCTGACGCCGACCTTCGGACGGAGCAAGAGGCGTACGAGAACCTGCGCACCTCGAAGGGCCTCCAAACGATGCCAACAACGGTTCCCGACCTACCTGCCGACATCAGCATGTCTCAGCTCGAAATCAGCGGCCTCATGGAGATGGCCGCAAGAGTGATGACGTCGGTGCCCTACTACCCGCCCGGCGAAACACCGGAAAAGCGCGCCGAGACGAGGTTCAACGCGGAGCAAAAAGTTGCTCAGAACCAGCGGGAATTCCAGGCACTGGTCGCTCAGCGGATCTTGGACGCCTACACGCGCGGCAAGGACGTGGCGATCGATTCTGAGGTCCGTAACTCCTATAGGTGGCGTGGGGTTGTGCTTGTCCTAATCGTGGCTGCCATCGTTTCGATGCCGATCATCGCCATCTTGAGCGGGCTCGAAGCGACGGAGTTCGGGACGTATATGGCCCCCGTCGTAGGCATCGCCGGCACGATCGTCGGCTACTGGTTCGGGCAAGCCGGACGGGAGCAGTCGAAACCACATGACTCACTGACGCGTTAGTCGGTGGCTCGGCTCGCGTCGGGCCGGTTCGATCAGGAAGCCCTCACCGGGGACGGCGGCGAGACGTGGGGTCGACGCTCGCGTGCAGCGATCAGAAGGTCGCCACGCAGCTTGGGTAACGAGTCAGGTGACGCGCGCGCCGGTCATGTATTCGTCCCAGTCGTGCATCGGAACGTCCGGCGCCCACGCGGACGGACCGCCGGGCCGGATCGAGAGATGGCACATCGCGGAGGTCGGCGTCGCGCCGTGCCAGTGCCATTCGTTGGCCGGGATCACCGCCATCCCGCCGGGCCGGTACAGCCGTCGGTCACCCTGCGCGCCGACCACGCCCTCGCCCTCAAGGAAATACAGGAGCTGGTCCGTCGAGTGCGTGTGCGGGAGCGTTCGTGCGCCGGGATCGAAGAACACGGCGAAGATCTCGAGCCCAGGAGCGTCGGACGCCTCGCTCAGCTCCTGGATGGCGACCGGCCCGCTGAACCATTCGGGCCTCGCGTGGGGGTGCGCGTCCTCTCGACGTGCCTCGACGGCTCGCATGCACATGCCTCCTCGAGTACGAGTGTCGGCACGATAAACGGTGCGCGACGACGAAGGCGTCGCGCGCGCGCGCGGGCGCGGTTCGCTAGCGTTCAGCGCGGAGAGATCGTGATGATCCGAGCCGACGCGCCACTGCGAGAGATGGCGGTCGACCGGGCGGCCCCCCGCGGCCCCGCCATGACCCGACGCCGATTCCTGGGGAGCGCCCTCGCCGGTGGCGCCGCGACGATCGCGCCGTTCTCGTTCGTTCGTGCAATCGCGGCTCCGGCACGCTTCGAGTCGTTCGTCCACGAACAGATGCGCGAGGCGCAAACTCCCGGAATAGCCGTCTCGCTCGTTCGAGGCGACGAGATCGCCTGGACGATCGGCGCGGGGTGGGCAGATCGAGAGAACGACATCCGCGTGACTCCCGACACCGTGTTCATGCTCGCGTCCGTTTCAAAGACCGTTACGTGCGCGGGCGTGATGTCGGTGGTCGAGGACGGCGATCTGGATCTCGACGCCGACGTCAACGACTACCTGCCGTTCGAGGTTCGAATCCCCGCAGCACCGAGGGAGCCGATCACAACGCGGATGCTGCTCATCCACACCTCCGCGATCCGCGACCGCTTCTCCGTGTGGGGAACGCCCTACTCCCGGGATTCCCTGTACTTCCAGGGCGACTCACCGATCGAGCTTGGAGAGTTCCTACGCTCGTACCTCGTACCGGGTGAGAGCAGGTACCGGGAGGGCGCCAACTTCTACGAGCGCCGCCCGGGCAGGGCATACGCGTACTCGAACATTGCCGTGGCGCTCGCCGCGTTCGTTGCGGAAGTCGTCGCCCACCGTGACTTCAACGAGCTCTGCAAGCAGCGCATCCTGGAGCCGCTCGGGATGGACCAGTCGGGGTTCCGCCTGGCCGATATCACCACGACGAACCTGGCGATGCCGTACAAGCTGAACAAGAGGACGGGGTCGCTCGAGCCGTACTTCCAGTACGGCTATCCGGATTATCCCGACGGCGCGCTCCGAACGAGCGCCGCCCACCTGGCTCGTTGGCTAGCGGCGTTCATGAACTACGGCTCCTTCGAGGGCGTCCGCGTCCTCGAGCGAAGCACCGTCCGCGAGACCCGTCGTCATCAGCTTTCGTACGACGCGGGCTGGCGGCAGGGTCTCGTGTGGTACGGGGCCGCTCCGCGCGGCTACTTCCGAATGGGTCACACCGGCGGCGACTTCGGCGTGAGCACCAGGATGTTCTTCCGCCCCGACACGCGCGTGGGCGTCGTCACGCTCACGAACTCCTACCTCGGCGGCCCGCGATGGGACGCGTTCCGGGCGATCGACCTCAGGCTCCTCGAGGAGCTCGAGTAGCTTTCCGCTCTCGAGCTCCTCGAACAGCGACGTTGACTAGCGCGTCGACTTCCGGCGCGTGGTCTTCCGGCCCGTGCTCTTCCGGGCGGTCGTCTTACGACGCGTCGTCTTCCGGCCGGTCGATTTGCGAGCGGTCGTCTTGCGGCGCGCCGTCTTTCGTCCCGTTGTCTTCCGTCTGGTTGTTTTCCGACCCGTCGACTTGCGAGCGGTCGTCTTCTTGCGCCCGGTCGACTTGCGAGCGGTCGTCTTCTTGCGCCCCGTGGTCTTGCGAGCGGTCGTCTTCCTCCGACCGGTCGACTTGCGAGCGGTCGTCTTCTTGCGCCCCGTGGTCTTGCGAGCGGTCGTCTTCTTGCGCCCGGTCGTCTTCTTGCGCCCCGTGGTCTTGCGTGTGGTCGCCTTCTTGCGTGCGGTGGTCTTGCGGGTCGTCGTCTTCTTACGCGTCGCAGGCCTGCGGGTCGGCGCTCGCCTCGTCGCCCGTGCGGGCGACTCCATCTCATCGGCGGCGGGCGCCTCTCCCGGCATCTCCTGCCGCGGCATCTCCCCGCCGAACAGCCCACCGGTGCCAGCGCCGGCCGGCTCCGGCATGGGCCAGGCACCTCCCGTCGGCCCGGCGCCGCCCGTCGGCCCGCCACCTCCTATGGGCTCCCGGTCCATACCCTCGTCTTCCTCTTCGCCGAACGGCCTTCGTCCCTCCGACATCACACGCTCCTTCCGTCTCCCCGATATTCCCTTTCTACTTCTTCCTGCCCCCTTGATGCACGTCCCGATGACAGATCGCGATCATTCCTCACGCTACGACACCGCATGTGATCGTTTCCGCATGGCGCGGAAGCCAAACGGCCGCGAATCACACGCGGCGGACGAGGCGTCAAACCGCAGGTGCGATTCCGAACTCGGCCAAGAACGCGAGGTCGTCATCCCCATCGACGCGATACCCGCCCGCGATGCCCGAGCACGTCGCACGCGGTCCCAACGAGAACGACTGCACCGCGACGACCATGTCCGAATCGGTGCTGTCGAAGATGGGACCACCGGAGTCGCCATGGCACCCGCCGCCCTGGTGGGCTGCCCCATTGTTGTTCGAGAAGAACGCGAACGCGTCCTGCGCCCCCGGGTTCAGCGAATTCAGCTTGATCTGGGCCTTCTGTCGCGTGTGACCGCCCGCAGAGAAGAAGGGCCTGCTCTCTTCGAGCCCGTAACCGACGAGCTCGAAGACATGGTTGCGCGCCGCGTGCGCGTACGCGTCGGTGAGGTGTCCCTCCGGCGAGACCTCGCCGAAACCGACGCTTGTCACGGGCGTCTCCAACACGACGACGCCGAGGTCGTGGAGGATGAACGGCCCGCTCGCGAACTCCGGGTGCGCGAACGCGGTCCCCCGGACCCAGAACGCGCTGTCGTTCAGAAAGTCCCTGCGATCCTCGTATGCCTCGTGGTTCTCGCCGCGCTCGTAGTCCTCGCTCGCCGGGAATCCCGCCACGTGCGCCGCCTCGCTGAAGTCGATCCAGATGTCGTTGCCGCCAGACCCGTCTCCGTCCCCGGCAGTCGTGGACTCGCCGTCGAGACCGACCCCGAAGGTGCAGTGACCCGCGGTGATGACCACCGTCGGGCTGACCAGGGTCCCGGTGCAGACGAACCAGGCGCCCGGGTCGTCGAACGCCGGATCCACGAAGTCGGCGGCGAACTGCATGATCTCCCCGACGTACGGGTGCTCTCCGCCGTCGTCCTGCCCGTTGACGATCGCGTTCGCGGGTATCGCGGACCACACGATCGCGCCCGCGGCGAGAACGACGGAGAGTTTCCTCATCACCGCTCGGTGCTACCGGACGCCCGCCGGATCCGAACACGCAGGACGTCGCGGAGGCTCACGATGCCGAGCAGCTTGGTGCCGTCGACGACGGGGAGATGGCGGAAGCCCTGCGTCATCATGATCTCGGCGGCCTCCTCCGCATCCATGTCGGGCGCCGCGGTGACCGGATCGGAGGTCATCCAGTCGGTGACCCGAGCTGCTCTTGGATCCGTTCCTGCCGCCGCCGCGCGCAGGACGTCTCGTTCGGTGAACATCCCGACGATCCAGGCGCCGTCGACGATGACTGCGGATCCGAAGCGGCCTTTGAGCATGCTCTCGGCGACCTCGGCGACCGATGCGTCGCCACCCGTCGTGAAGACGTTGCGGGTCATGATGTCCTGAAGGGTCGCCATCGTCCCCCGGGTCAGCCGCCGCCTTCTCCACCGACGTCGTGGAACTCCGAACGGTCGTGGGGCGTCGCCGCGTCTGCGAGGTCCGCATTCAACTGACGCCACAGCGCTCCCGCCCACGAGCTCGCCTGTGGCCAGCGCTGCCAGAAGACCTGAAGGGTCGCCTCGTCGAGCGTCCGAGCCGCCTCGTCGGCGGTCACCGACTCGGCGACGCGCTCGAGCTCCTCGAGCGACCGGAGCAACCCCTCGGAGGCGTCAGCGGTCATGGCGGGTGAGTGTAGGTGAGTCGCGAGCGCCGCGTTGTCGACCGCTCGGGAGGTGTCCGGTTCCCGAGCCGACGCGACCCACACGCAACGTCGCATACTCAGTCCGTGGCGCTGGTCGGGTCTTCGCCGTCGGAGCGCCGCCGCCTCATGGGGCGGCTCGCCGCGCTGCTGTTCCTGGGCTCCGGGGCGCTCGTCCTCGTCACCTCCCCGCTCGCGCCGGAGGACGCGAACGATCCCGGCACGATCGTCGTCTCGGTCGCGTCGATCGCGCTCGGTGGCTTCGCCTGGGTTGCCCCGTGGGATAGGTGGCCACAGCCCGCGAGTCTCGTCCTCGTACCACCCGCGTTCGGCTTGATCGCGTTCGGGAATCTGTACGGAGGCTCGGCGCTCCACAGCTACGGCGTGTTCTTCGTCATCGCGTTCGTGTGGATCGGGCTCGCGCACCGGCCCTGGACATCGGTCGCGATGGCGCCACCAGCCGCGGTCGCGTACATCATTCCGCTGTATGACCTGCCGGGGAGCGTCGGGACCGGTCTCGCCTCAGCCGCCATCACGATCCCGGCATGCGTCATGATCGGTGAGGCGTTATCGCGTGGCTCCCGGCATCTCACGAGGACGGAAGTCGAGCTCCGCGAGGAGCGGGAGATTGCCTCGAAGCTCAGATACGTCGACGAGATGAAGACGACGGTCATGTCCGCTGTCTCCCACGAGCTTCGAACACCGATCACGATCTGTCGCGGCCACCTCGAGGTGCTCCGCGAGGATGCGCTCCCGGACGACGCACGCGAGACGATCGATCTCGTGCTGGACGAGCTCGACCGCATGGGCCGGCTCGTTCAGGACATCACGACCGTCGTGCGCGAGGAGGACCGTTCGTTCCTCAGTCGGGAGTCGGTCGATGCGGGCGAGCTGATGGCCGGCGTGGCGCGAAAGGTGATGCCCCTCCTTGACGGTCGCCTCCGGGTGCGGTCGATGCCGTCCCCCGTTCGGATCGACGCCGACCCCGACCGGCTCGCCCAGGCGCTCGTGAACCTGTTGCACAACGCGGCAGTGCACACGCCGGCCGGGACCGAGGTCGAGCTACGGTTCGCCGCTGCCCATCGCGCGTGGCGCTTCGAGGTCGCGGATCGAGGACCCGGCGTGACGCCCGGCGAGGAGGAGCTCGTGTTTCGCCAGTTCACGCACGGAACGCGCTCGCCTGGATCCGGGCTGGGCCTCGCCGTCGTCCGGAGCATCGCGCGCGCCCACGGTGGCGACGCCGGCGTGGACAACGCGCCGGGAACGGGGGCGACATTCTGGCTGGCGGTCCCGCGATGAACGTGCTGCTCGTCGAGGACGAGGACCGGATCGCCTCGTTCGTGGAGAAGGCCCTGCAGCGCCGCGGGTTCGACGTGGTTCGCGTCGGGACCGGAGGTGAAGCGCTCGGCGCCGTCTCGGCCAGCGTCGACATCGTCGTCCTCGACCTCGGACTCCCCGACATCGACGGCCTCGACGTCCTCCGCGCGTTACGGAGATCGTGGGCGTCGCTGCCGGTCGTGATCCTGAGCGCGCGGGGTGACATCGACGACCGGGTCGTCGGACTCGACCTCGGTGCCGACGACTACGTTCCCAAGCCGTTCGCCATCGACGAGCTCGTCGCGCGGATCCGCGCGCGCCTTCGACCACAGCCGGACAGAACATCGACCAAGCTGAACGTCGGCGATCTCGAGCTCGATCTGATCGCGCACCGAGCGCGCCTCACCGGAAAGATCGTCGAGCTCACGTCGCGCGAGTTCGCGCTCCTCGAGATGCTCATGCGCCACGCGGGAAGGGCCGTTCCCCGCAGCGATCTCCTCTCGAACGTGTGGGGGCTCGACTTCGACCCACGATCGAACCTCGTCGACGTCTATATCCGATACCTCCGGCGCAAGGTCGGCGACGACAGGATCCAGACCGTTCGAGGGGTCGGCTATCGGATCGTCGAACCTGCACACGCGCAGTGAGCAGTCGACGGCGTCGTGCGGATATCGTTCACCCCTGCAGGAACGGGAACAACCGCTCCAGCTCGGAGCGCATCACGCCGTAGCACTCGCAGCACGTCGACTCGAGGCCGTCCCGGTCGACCACGCGAACGCCCCCACGGCGGGTCTCGACCAACCCAGCACTCTGAAGGATCCGCAGCGTCAGGCTCACGGTCTCGCGGCGGACGCCGAGCATCTCGGCCAGGAACTCATGCGTGATGGGGACGATCTCCTCGCCGAACCGATCGTGCGCCTGAAGCAACCAACGGCTGGCGCGAGCCTCGACACCGTGCAGGCGATTGCACGCCGCGGTCTGCGCGATCTGGCCGAACACGGCCAGTGCGTATCGGTCGACGAGCTCGTCGAACGTCGAGGACTGACGACGTAGATCGAAAAACGTGCGGGCCGGAACGCGAAGACCACCGCCTGGGAGCTGGCACAGGCAATCCACATTCGAGATGGAGCCGCTCTCGATGATGATCGGCGGGCCGCTGACCCCCTCCTTGCCGATCGTGACGGCCTCGACACTCGCCCCGTCAGCCATCCTGGTCACGACCGAGAGCATGCCCGCGGTCGGGAAGTACACGTACGGAACGTCACGGCCGGCGCTGAACATCCGGTCGCCCAGGCCGAACTTCACGCGTTCGCCTCCCTCGAGGAGCGCCGCGCGATCCCCCGAGGTCATCGCCTCGAGGAGGAGGTTGTCGATCTCGGCGGGGAACGGGTGCATGTGACCGTCAGGACCTACGGGCGTCGACATCCGGGTCGTCGACGACGCGGAGCGGTGACGTCGAGTCGAGACCTAGCACCCGGAGCACCTTCCGGACGGTGGGGTGTGGTGCCACGACCTCCAGCTCGCCGCCATAGGCCTCGGCGATGCGGAGCAGCCCGCGGATCCCGGTGCTGTCGATGAACGTCACGCGCTCCATGTGCAATCGCAGGCGCCCCCTCTCAGGCCGCGAAAGCGCGGCATTGACGAGATCCTCGACGTTCGCCATGTCGATCTCGCCTTGCAGGACGAGCGTCTTCCCGTCGTCCCCCTCGTCGACCGTGAGCACGAATCATCCCTCCCGCGAGTCGCGCGCGCTTCGCGCACATCCAGCTTGCCGACCGCGACCGTGCGCGTCTGTTAGGAACCTCGCGTTCGGCTCAGTCGGGCGGTGCCGGCGGTGACGGCGGTGTGTGCGGTGGCGGCGATGTCGGCGGGGGCGGCGGTGTGGTCGGTGGCGGCGATGTCGGCGGGGGCGGCGACGTGGGCGGGGTCGCCGACATCGGCGGAGGCGGTACCCCGGGTGGTGGCGCCGGTGCCGTGCCCTCGCCGGCGGCAGGACCGCCGGCTCCGGCGGCCGCCGGAGCCGCGCGACGGCGCGACATCACGATCCCGATGACGATCGCGGCGGCGAGCACGATGGCGCCGATGATGAGCAGGAGCGTCAGGTTCGAGTCGCCGGAGTCGATCGCGCCCGCCGTGGCCCGGATCTCTAGACGCTCCCCGACGACGGGAACCCACGTGACGCTGTTGCCGTCGACCTCGCCGTTCGCTTCGGTGACCTCGCCGGGGAACGTGATGCGGACCCGCATCTCCGCATTGCGGAAGAGCTCCTCGGGGTTGCCGAACGGTCCCGTCAGCCCCGATAGCCCGGTCGCACCGGAAAGACCAGAGGACAGGTCGAGCACCCCGTTCACGGTGAAAACGTCGCCGTCCCGGGTGATGGCGAGGTCGCCGCTGCTGAACTCCTCGAGCGGCACGCCTTCGAAGGTGAATCGCTGCCCGGCGAAGCGGTCGTCCTCGAACGGTTCGGTCGTGACGCCTTCGACGTCCTCGGGGATCGGCGCGGTGGTGTCGAGGACGTCCTCGATCGAGCTGCCGCTCAGCTCGAGGAGCTGCTTGTCGACGCCGAAGATGATGGATCCGCCAACGGTGTTGTCGGCGTTCACCTGCAGGTCGACGTCGAGCTTCAGACAGGCGCTCAGCAGCAGAGCCAGGACCCCGATCGCCGCCACGCGTCCCGCGGTTCGCCACCTTCGCGCCATGCCACTCCCCTTTGCGCCGGTCGATTAGTCCCGGGGAGCCTATACGCGCGTGTGCGTCGCCAGTCGAATTTGCGTACAGCTACGTCGAGGGTGTCACCCGCAAGGCAACGATGCAGATGTCGTCCGGCGACTCGCCCGACGGGTCGGCGACCGCGTCGGCGATCGCGTCGACCGTCTCCTGCGCCGTCTTGCCCGCCGAAGACTGCACCAGGGCACGCAGCGCGGCCTCGTCGAGCGGCGTGGGATGACGCGCGTCGATCAGACCGTCGGTGTAGAAGACGGCGAGGTCGCCGGCCTTCAACCTGGCCGACCGATCTTCGATCGCGATCTTGTCGAACACACCGAGGAGCGTTCCCGGCGCGCCGACGGTCTCGAGCTTTCCCCGCCGCCGCAAGACGAACGGGGACGGATGGCCGCCGCATGCGACGGTGAGGGCGACGTCGCGCTCGTTGACCTCGACCCGAGCGAGCGCGACGGTGCAAAACCTCTCGCCATCCTCTCGCAGCATCACGTCGTTCAGGTCCTCGAGCGCGACACATGGTGAGTGTTCCCGGAGCGCCGACGCGCGGATCGTGTGCCGAGCCATGCCGGTGAGCGCTGCCGCCTCGACACCCTTGCCGCACACGTCTCCGACGACGACACCCCATGCGCCCTCGCCGACCGGGAAAACGTCGTAGAAGTCGCCGCCCACCTCCGTTCGCATCGCGCCCGCGGGCTGATAGAACGACGCGACCTCGATGCCGGGCAGCTCGGGGAGGCGACGCGGGAGCAGCGAGCGCTGCAGGGTCCGCGCGATGTGACTGCGCTCCTCGTACAGCCGCGCGTTGTCGAACGCGAGCGCCGCCCGACGCGCCAGGTCCTGGGCGAGCTCCAGATCGTCCTTCCCGAACGCACGCCCCGGGGTGGACGACGCGAACGTGATCGCTCCGAGGGACCGTCCCCGGGCCTGCAACGGAACCACCATGGCCGAGCTGATGCCCAGCTCTCGCACGGCGCGACGCCGCTCCTCGGGGATCTGCTCCAACATCTCGTCGGTCATCTCGGGAAACAGCTGCGGCTCCCGGGTCCTGATGGCCAGACCAACGCCGGCCGCGTCCTCGGGCCGCGACGGAAACCGTTCCTGATACTCGCGAGCGACCGCCAGCTTGTCGGGATCGGAGTGCTCGACCGCCACGGTCTGGATCCTCCCGTCCGACTCGAGCACGTGGATGCTGCACCAGTCGGCAAGCCTCGGCACGACGAGCGGCGCGATCTTCGCGAGCGTCTTCCGTGGATCGAGCGACGCGGAGAGCAACATGCTGGCCTCGGCGAGGAACGCGAGGCGCTCGTGCGCCCTCTCCACCTGCTCGCGGGCAGCACGTTCACTCTCCATCATCGCCGCTTGCAATTCCTGTGCGCGACGCCGGTCGGTGATGTCGCGGATGTATCCGGTGAACAGCGCCGGTTCAGAGCTCGGGAGGTCCACCTCCGTCACGGTGAGCTCGATGGGGAACTCGGTGCCGTCGGCCCGCATCCCAGTGAGCTCGAGGCGTCGCCCGAAGATCCGGCCCTTGCGCGTCCGTCGATACCGCTCGAGGCCCTGCCGATGCCGGCTGCGGAGCGACGGCGGGATGATCAGCGCGACGAGCTCCCGACCTATCACGTCTTCCCGCGCATACCCGAACATCTGGGCAGCCGTCCCGTTCATCTCGACGATCCGGCCGTCCTCGCCCATCGTGAAGATGGCCTCGAGCGCGGACTCGAACACGGCTGTCTTGCGCGCCTCACTCTCGGCGAGCTCGCTCTCGGTCCGCTGACGCTCGACGAACTGGCCGAGCTGCGCGCCGATCGCGGCCATGAGGCTGAGGAGCGGCTCGTCGGGCTCCCGGATGCTTCGACTGAAGAACTCGACGACCCCGAGAACCTCACCGGCGAGCGTCACCGGGAACGCGAATGCCGCGTGCAATCCGGCTTCGAGTCCGTCGGCGGATCGAGGGAAGTTCGTATCCGTCGCAACGTCGGGGATCCATGCCGGCCGGCGTTGCTCCCACACGCGTCCGGGAAGTCCGGTGCCTTTCGGGAGGCGAAAGCTCGCGCTCTTGCGCAGGAACCGTGGACCTGTGGCCGGTGTTGCGCTCCAGCCCCCCACGAACAGCAGCACCCCGGCATCCTGGTCGACGCGCCACATCCCGCCGACCTCCCATCCGAGGGCCTCGCCGATGGCCGCGATCAGCTGCGGTGTGGCCTCCTCGAGCGTCGACGCCGTCGACAGCGCGCGGGCGATGGCGTACAACACCACGCGACCTCGTTCCGCCTCGCCGCGCCGCCGCTCGCTCTCTCCAAGTGCGGCTTCGATCGTCCTGCGTTCGGAGACGTCGACGAGCACGCCGATCGTCCCGAGCAGCTCTCCGTGCTCGTCGTGCACGGGCGTGATCGAGAGCCGTAACCGGGCGCCGCGCGGAATCTGCCACTCCGTCTCCCACGCCTCGCCATCGCGGATGCACTTCACGAGCGTCTCGGCGGTCTCGTCGTTCCGTGAACCGAACAGGACATCCCCGATCGACCGGCCGATCGTCTTCGCTTCGTCGATCCCGAGCATCTGCTCGGCACGCCGGTTCCACCGGGTCACGACCCCGTTCGTGTCGGCCGCGACGATGGCGGACCCCAGGACGTCCAGCAGCAGTGGATCGAGCGTCTCCGGCCACAACGAACGCGCGCCGTCGCGCGCCGCACGGTCGATCTCGAACCACACGGTCGTCGGCGCCCCGGGCTCGACGCCCCAACGGTCGGCGACGCGATCGACGAGGACGAGACCCCACCCTCCGGCATCGAGCAGACCGGTCGGCGCCGGCGGGTCGAACCCGACGCCCTCGTCGGCCACCTCGACGCGGAGGACGTCCTCTCGCAATCCGATCCGAAGCGCGAGGTCGGCGCCGACGTCGTGAGGACCGTGGCGGACGGCATTTGAGGTCAGTTCGCTCACGAGCAGCCTCGCGCCCTCGAGCGCCGAGGGCCGCAGGCGCGCGCCGATGGCGTCGATCGCTCGACGAGCTACCCCCACCGTCGCCGGCTCCGATGGGAGGTGTCGCTCGATGAGCAGGTCGGCCGGGGTTCGAGTGCGGCCGGGCGGACCCATGGTTGGCATGCATTGCAGGGTAGTACGTGCGATCTGAGACGAACTCCGCTCCGCTGGGCATAGAAACGGCGAGGTCGCCGCCCCAAGGACGGCGACCTCGTCTCGCGCTACGTTCGCAGCGCTACGCGCTGAGAACGGCTAGCTGAAGATGCTGACCCCGCCGGGACCGACCAACAGTCCAACGATGATCAGCACGATCCCTGCGACGACGGCACCGCGGATGAGGCTGACGATCCCGGCGATCACGAGGATCGCGGCGATGATCCACAGCAGCGTCTCGGCTCCGCCGTTGTTGCCGGCCTGCATCAGGACAGCAAGCATCTGTGCTCCCTTCCGTGTTGGCTCGTACGTCTGGGGACTTCTTCGCCGGCGTTACCCGACGCGCGGCAGGATGTACCAGGCGACGAACGCCAGGATGGCGAGCACGATGACTACGATCGCCGTGTACTTGATCGCAGCGTAGCCGACGTAGCCGCCGCCCTCGGGCGGAGCGTCGTGGCTGTGGTGCTCCTGGTAGCTCATCTGCTCCTCCTGTCAGCGGTGTCCCGCTCGACCAGTGGATTCCCGAAGCGACATGCGGGTAAACCCAAGCCTCATGGTGGCCAGCGACCCGAAAGATCAAGCCGGCGGGAAGGACGAGAGCCGGGACGAACGGCTCGACCGCGAGCTGATCGAGCTGCTGAACGAACTTCGTGTGGCCCTCCCCGGGGTGCAAGTGCTGTTCGCGTTCCTACTCACGATCCCGTTCACCGACACGTTCCGAGAGCTCACCGACGTGCAGCGCGACATCTATTTCGGAACGTTCTGCGCCACGATCGCCTCGACCGCCTTCCTGATGACGCCGCCGGCGTATCACCGGTTGCGGTGGCGTCGCTACGACAAGGAGCGAATGCTCCGGATCTCCAACCGAACGGCGATCACCGGCCTCGCGTTCCTGGCGCTCGCGATATGCGGGGCGGCATTCGTGATCGCCGACGTTCTGTTCGGGACGGCGGGTGCGGCGGCCACGGTAGTCGCGACCGCCGCACTCATCGCGGGTCTGTGGTTCGCCCTGCCGCTGGGTCGCCAGCTGGAAGACGAATCCGGGTCAGTTTGACTAGCGGTCCTCGTCGCGATCCATCACGTTGTCGACCGCTTCCTTCGTCTTGTCGACGGCGGCACCGGCGTTCTTCTTGACCTTCGCGCCGGCCTGATCCATCCGACCCTCGCGTTCCAGGTCCTTGTTACCGGTCAGGTCGCCGGCGGCTTCCTTCGCCCGGCCCTTCGTCTCGTCGAGCTTCTCGCCCATCGTCGCCTCCTTCGGTTCGACACGCTGTTCGACACGACGAGGATTCCCCTGCGAAGCCAGAGCGAACCGGAACGAGCGCGGAACGCGTCCGACTGGGTTGCTACGACGAGCTCGGGGCTCATGGGTGGCGCTGGGACAAACGGCGCGCTTAGTCGATTGGCAGCGAAAATCGGATGGCGCGCCTGCCGTGGTCCGTCTCGATCGTGGCGTCGGCGAACAGCGACCGGATGAGCTCGAGCCTGGCCGGCGCACCCAACTCGTCGAGCGCCTCCTGTTCGGGGGTCTCCGGCGCGTCGGGAGAGTCGACCTCGAACGTGACGGCCCGCCCGACGTCCTCCGCCCTCACCCGGATGCCGGAACCGGCGACGAGCGCATCGACGCACGCCTCGGAGATGGCGATCTTGAGGTCTTCCACCGCCTCGCCCGCAACGTCATAGTGCCTGGCGACGGCGGCCGCGAACGACCGTGCAGTGGCCAGATGCTCCGCCAGCGACGGCAGCTGGAGCTCGAACAGATCGTCGCCCATCAGCCAACTGCCTCGGTGATGGCCCCGCGGGGGTCCAGCTCGCCGCCCACCTCGAGCACCGTCCAGTCGCTTTCGGTCCGCAAATAGAGTCGGAGTTCGACCTTCGGGCCCCTTTGTCGTGCCGACGTACCTGCTACTCGAGATCCTCTCGTCAGGACGTCGCGATCGGCGCGATGTCAGTATAGGCACCCGTGCTTGCGCATCCGCAGGACACCGTTCTGATCACGGTCCCCGCGCGGGCGGAGTTCCTGCACGTCGTCCGAACGGTGGTGGGAAGCGTAGCCGCACGGAACGACCTGACCATCGATGCGATCGAGGACCTGCGCATCGCGGTCGACGAGGCCTGTGCTCAGTTGCTGATCGCGCGCGGAACCGAGCTGACGGTTCGGCTGGAGCCGACCCCCGTCGGGGTTCAGGCGACATGCAGCACGAACGCCAACGTGCCGGAGTGGCCGCCGGACGGCGTCGAGCATTCGCTCGCGTCGCAGGTCTTGCAGGGGCTCACCGACAACGTGGCCTGGGAACGAATGGACGGAGTGCCCGCGGTTCGGGTGGCGAAACGAGCCGTGGGAAGCACGAACACGCAATGACGCCGGTTTCCGAGCTCGGCGACACGCAGCTGTTCGGGATGCTCCCCGATCAGAAGGCGCGCGAGGAGCTCCTGGTCCGACACCGGCCGCTCGCGCGGTATCTCGCACGCAAGTTCACCGGGCGCGGCGAGACGCTCGAGGATCTCGAACAGGTGGCGACGCTCGCGCTGCTCAAGGCGATCGACCGTCTCGACCCGGAACGCGAGGTGAAGTTCTCGACGTTCGCGACGATCACGATCATCGGCGAGCTGAAACGTCACCTCCGCGACAAGGGGTGGGCCGTTCGCGTCCCACGTCCCATCCAGGAGCTTGCCGTCCGGGTTACGCGCGTCATGGCTTCGCTGACCCAGGAGTTGGGGCGGTCGCCGACCATCCGAGAGATCGCGCAGCGGGTCGGCGCGTCGGAGGAAGACGTCATCGAGGCGCTCGACGCGTCGAGGGCGTACACGGCCGACTCGCTCGACGCGCCGACCGGGTTCGAGGACGACTTCTCGCCCATAGATACGCTGGCCGCGAAGGACGATGGGTTCGAGAGTCTGGAGAGCTGGCAGAGCGTGGGCCCGCTGATCCGGCGACTGCCGGAGCGAGAACGCCGCATCCTGTACCTGCGCTTCTTCGAGGAACGCACGCAGAGCGAGATCGCGCAGGAGCTCGGGATCAGCCAGATGCACGTCTCGCGGCTGCTGTCCAAAACGCTTCGGTCGTTACGCCGCGTGGAAACCTAGCCCAAGCCGATCAGCCGGAATCATCCCGGCACCGGGATTCGAAGAAAGTGTTCGCGCGTTCGGTTTCGCCTCCCGGATCCCCGGGTACGTCGTCGCCCATCATGGGTGAAGCCGCCGATCTCAATGCGCGGCTCTGGCTGCGCGGCAAGCTCCCCGGCGGCACCAGCAAGGCACCTCGACGTGGGCGCTTGGGACGCGTATGCGCTGAGGGGTCGTGCCTGACGGTGCTGTCCGTCTACAACACGGGGGATCTCTGCTGGGAGCACACGCAGCCCACCCCGTACCTGCTGAACGTGCGGCGGTTCCGCACGAACAAGCTCCTCGCCTGAGGGAACCAGCCGACGGCGGGCATCGCTCGTGTTTTGGTTTGGCCCGCCCTGATGGGGGTACGCCAGCCTGGATCTCCGGGCTGGGAAGGGGAAGGAGTTTCCGGGCGTGGCCGTTTTTGTGTGGCTGATCGCCGGTCTCGTCGTTGGTGCCCTCGCCCGCCTCGTCGTGGCGCTGCTCGCGCATCGAGCGGCAGCGAGGAGCGGCCACACGGCGTAGATCGACCCGAACGGGGAGGCCGGTCCGCCCCCCTGCCCAAAAGTCGGTGGCCCCTCCACCGCCTGCGTCTGGACCGGCCTCCGCGACTGTGGAGCCTCGGCGCCTCGGCGCCGGGGCTCCTCGCTTTTCGACTGCAGGTTGCCTGGTTCAGGGCAGCGCACCTGCACCGCACACCGTCCGCGGTCGCTCCGTGCCGGGCGGTCCGTTTGCCCTGATCGAACAGGGGGGTACAAGTGCGTCGTCGAACAGCGGAATCGGCGGCGCGAGGCGAGGGCGGGGGACCTCGCCGAAGTCCCGACCACCAGGGCCCGGCGTCGGGGCAACGCCGTCGGAAGGAGAACCCGGGCGTCGTCGCCCGCGCGACGTCCGGATACCGTCGATCCAATGTTCCACCGGAGCGGCCAACGGGTAGGAGGGCAGGGACATGACGACACTCCTGAAGTGTTTCGCCTGCGGCGAGATCACAGAGCTCGCCGACGGGCGCACCGCGTGCCCATGTGGCCGAACAGCGGCGAAGGCCGACGGCGCGATCGTGGAGCTGCAAGGCCCCGGCCGCGTTCTGGTTCCCGCCGACGACGTGACCACCTTCGATGGGGTCCCGTGGACGGCGATCCCCGAAGAGCCAGTCGTCGTCAGGAGCGCTGCGTAGGGGCACCAGGCATCATCGCTGCCGTGTGACGTCCGTGTCCGTCCAGGGATGCGAGGGCGTCCTCGTATGACGTACCCTGCCGACATGGCGAACAACAAGTCGAAACGACCAACAGACCGCATCGGGGATCTGGTGACCGGCATCGCCAACAAGGCCCCTGCGGTCGGCAAGGCCGTCGCGGATCGAGCTCCGAAGATCGCCAGGACCGTTCGGGACAAGGCGCCGGAGACGGCCCGCAAGATTGCGTCGCGCACCCCCGGGCGTGTCGGCAAAGCCATCCGGGCGGCGGGTGATCAGGTGGCCAGGCGCGCTCCACAGATCGGAAAGGCCATCAAGGACAACGCGCCCAAGATGGCCGATCGCGTCGCGTCGGCCGCGAAGCGCACGGCATCCCGCACTGGACGCGGCTCCACCGCGAAGACGTCGTCACCGGCGCGAGCGTCGAGCACCACGTCGAGCAAGAAGACCAGCGCGCCAAAGCGCTCGACGACGAAGAAGCCGACGGCGAAGCGCTCGACCACGAAGAAGTCGACCGCCAAGCGCCCGAGCAGCAGCTCCTAACCTCCCTCGAGCTGCGGCACGGCGCCGCGAACCCATCGCACTGATGACCGGGTGGGTCCTTCACATGGACCTCGATCAGTTCATCGCGGCGGTGGAGATGCTCCGACGACCGGAGCTCGCGGGCCGCCCCATCGTCGTCGGCGGCGACGGCGATCCGAGCAAACGCGGCGTCGTCTCGACTGCCAACTACGCGGCCCGCGCGTTCGGCATCACGAGCGCGATGCCGCTTCGAACCGCGTACAAGCGAGCGCCCGACGCGGTGTTCCTCCCCGTCGACGCGGATGCCTACCACGCGGCGTCGAGGACCGTCATGGACACGCTCAGGTCGTTCCCGGCTGTCGTCGAGGAGGCCGGCTGGGATGAGGCGTTTCTCGCGGTCGATACCGACGACCCCGAATCGTTCGCCCGACGGATCCAGCAGGCCGTCCTCGAGCGAACTCGGCTGTGGTGCTCCATCGGCATCGGCGACAACAGACTGCGGGCGAAGCTCGCGAGCGGGTTCGCCAAGCCGAAAGGGGTGTACCGGCTCACGCGCGAGGAGTGGTTCGACGTCATGGGCCGCCGCTCGACGCGCGAGCTCTGGGGCATCGGGAAGAAGACTGCCGACAAGCTGTCCGAGCTCGGCCTTCGAACCGTCCGGGAGCTTGCCGACGCGGACGACGAGAGACTCGCTTGGCGGTTCGGGCCGAACACGGGACCGTGGCTTCGCTCGCTCGCCGCGGGCGAGTCAACGCGCCGCGTCTCGGACGAGCCCTACGTGGCGCGGGGCCACGGCCACGAGCGGACGTATCAGGAGAACGTCACGGATAAGGATGAGATCCGGGAACGCCTCGGCGAGCTCGTTTCGGAGCTGATGGAGGACCTGCGCCGAGACGGCCGTCCTGTTGCCAGGGTGGTCGTGAAGGTTCGGTTCGCGCCGTTCTTCACGAGGACCCACGGTGCCGCGCTGCTCGAGCCCACCTCAGACGCCGACGCCGTCCGGGCGGCCGCGATGGCGGCGCTGACGAAGTTCGAGCTCGACCGGCCGGTTCGCCTGCTCGGCGTTCGGGCCGAGTTCGCGGGGGGCGCGGGGGGGTAGCACAGCGAGCGAAGCGAGCGTTGGTGCGGCCCCCGCAAAGAGCTGAGGCAAGCCAGATCCCCGTTCGTCCCGTAGGCTTAATTGCGATGCCTGAGACCTTCGGAAAACGCCAGCGACAGAACGTCAAGCAGAGGAAGGCCGCCGCCCGCGAGGAGCGGCGGGTGGCCCGCGCTCAGCGCAAGAGCGACCGCGAGGCCGGGCTGATCGAGGCGGGTTCACCGATCCAGGCGAACGAGCCACTCGACGACGACCTTCCGACTCCGGACGCTGAGGAGTCGGAGGACGAAGGCGCGCCCACGCGCTGAGCGCGCTCAGCCATACGGGAACTCGGCGCGGAGCTCGAACCACCCTCTCCATTCGCTCGGATCTCGCTCCACACCCCAGCGATAGGCGAGCGCGTTCATGATCTCGAGACCGATGCCGGTCTCCTCCAGAACGGTCTCGTCGACTTGCACCGAATGCACGATGCCCCGCAGCGCCACGTCGACGCGGACCGATCCGTTGACGTCCTGAACGGCGATCTCGATGACGGCGTCGTCGGCGTGCTCGTGCCGGATGCAGCTCGACACGACCTCCGAGACGAGCAGCTGCGCGACCATGGTCAGGTCGCTCGGGATGGCGTCCGCGACGAAGCGGCGCGCCTGCCGGGGCGCCGTCGAATCGGCAGGAACCGCTCTCGTACGCACAGTTACCCTCCGCCGTTCTATCGGCGGCCGGGCCAGAGGCGACGAAGTGGCGGTTCAGAAGATGAAAAAATCTTCATGAGAAGCGGGATCGCCTTCGCCGACGGCGATCGGCGGCCGCTTCGTGAAGCCCACGACCTCGAGGACCTTCTGGACGCCTCGGCTGGGCGATCGCAGGACGACGCGGGCGGCCACAGGCCCCGTGACGAGCGTCTGGAGGACCCGGATCCCGGTGCTGTCCATGAACGTCAGGCGTGATACGTCGATGACAACGTCGTTCTCGTCGTAGGGGCGACCGCGGAGGGCCTCCACAGCCGCCTCCTCCGCTTCCAGATCGAACTCGCCTTCGAGATACAGGACGCCGTCAGATCCCCAGGTCGCCGCGAACGCCTGCATGGCCCGCTAAGCGGTCATCCGACTCCGCGGAACGAACCGTCCGGCGCCCGTCGTTCCTCGCCACGCCCCGTGGTCGACGAGCACGTTCCCCCGCTGCATGACGACCTCCGGCAGCCCGCGGACGGAGACGCCCTCATAACAGGAGTAGTCCACGTTCATGTGGTGGGTTCGCGCCGAGATCTCTCGCTCACGCGAGGGGTCGAAGACCACGATATCGGCGTCCGAGCCTGGGGCGATCGTGCCCTTTCGCGGATACAACCCGAACATCTTGGCCGGCGACGTCGCCACGAGTTCGACGAAGCGGTTCAAGCCGATGTGGCCCTTCTCGACGCCGCCGTACAGCAGCGTGAACCGGTCCTCGACCGAGGGGAGACCGTTCGGAATCTTCGAGAAGTCGTCCTTCCCGAGATCCTTCTGCCCGCTGTAGTTGAACGGTGCGTGATCGGTCGAGACGACCTGGAGGTCGCCCGCCACCAAGCCCTTCCAAAGCTCCTCCTGGTGATCGGCGGGCCGAAGCGGCGGAGAGCACACGTACTTCGCACCCTCGAACCCCGGACGGCCGAGGTCGTCGAGGCTCAGATACAGGTATTGCGGACAGGTCTCGGCGTACGCGGGGACACCGCGGTCGCGCGCCTCGCGCACGGCATTCAATGCGTCGCGTGAGGTGAGGTGGACGATGTACGCCGGAACGCCGGCGAGCTCCGCGAGCTTGAACGCACGGTGCACGGCCTCGCCCTCCATCGCGGCGGGACGCGTCAGCCCGTGGTTAATGGGTTCGGTCTTTCCCTCCTCCACAAACTGACGAACGAGCACGTCGATCGGACCGCCGTTCTCGGCATGCATCATGATGGTCGCGCCAGAATCCGCGGCCTGGCGCATCGCGCGGAAGATCGACGCGTCGTCCAGCATGAACACGCCTGGGTAGGCCATGAACAGCTTGAAAGACGTCACGCCCTCCCCGACGAGCTCGTCCATCTCCTTGAGGACCTGGTCGTTCACCTCCCGGACGATCATGTGGAGTCCGTAGTCGGTCGTTGCCTTGCGGGCCTTCTCGAACCAGCGATCGAGGCCCTCGCGAAGACCTTCGCCGTAGTCCTGGACGGCGAAGTCGACGATCGTCGTCGTTCCGCCGAACGCCGCGGCACGCGTGCCGGTCTCGAAGTCGTCGGAGCAGAAGCTGCCGCCGAATGGAAGCTCCATGTGGGTGTGGACGTCGACGCCGCCCGGCATCACGTAGCGGTCGTTTGCGTCGATGACGCTGTCCGCCGTGACGCCGAGGTTCAGGCCGATCGCCGCGACGCGCTCATCCTCGATGACGACGTCTGCCTTGACGGTTTCGGTCGCGGTCACGACGGTGCCGTTCTCGATGAGCGTCCTCACGTGTTTCCTCCCGGTTGGTCGTGAGCGCGCCAAGTCTGCCCCAATCCGGATGCGGGCGTCATCAGAGGCTGCATCGCCGTCGCGATGGAGCGGCGAGTCGGATGCTCAGATCGTTTGGTCGATGGCGTTGAGGACTGTCGCGGTGAGGGAGCCTGGATCCGGATCCACGGTCGGTTCGGGCGGGAGTTCGGGAGTTGGCGGTGGTTCCGTCGTGGGCACTGGATCTGTCGTCGGATCTACGGTTGGTTCGGGCGGGGGTTCAGGAGTTGGCGGTGGATCTGTCGTGGGCACTGGATCTGTCGTCGGATCTACGGTTGGTTCGGGCGGGGGCTCCGACGTGGGCGCAGGCGCCGGTCCCGTCGCGGCCGGTGGATCGTCCTTTTGAGGGGGAGGATCGTTGGTAGCTGTGGGCGACGGGTTCGGCGCCGTATTCGGACCGGGCGGCGAATTGCCTTGCGGGTCGGAGAAGGGCTTGGGATCGGACCGGGGACGGCTGATGTCCCCCGTGCCCCCGCCGTCCCCGCTGAAGTTGAGGAGTTCACCGACAAGCGGAAGCACGAGCGAGATCGGCGACGGGCCGCCGTCAGGCTCCGATCGTGGCTTGGTGGTGTCGTTTTCGATCAGTCCCAGCGCTGGTTGGGGCGCGAGAGTAGGCACGGATACCGCGTCTGATTCGGCCTCGTCGCTGGTTGCGCTTCCACCAACCCATGGAACTCTGGACGCACCAAGCACCGCCAGCAGCCCAGCCACCGCGACGAGGCTGGCGATACCCACGGCAGCGAAGCGGAACATTGCGTCCCGAGTGGGGTTCCGCGCTCGCTCGAGGGCGAGGTGAGCTCCGTCCCGCATCCTGTGAATGGGACCTGGTCTGATGCTCCGGAAGGCGCCCACCGCACTCCCCTCTGCGCGTACCCCCGGTGGATGGACAGCGAACCTACCTGAAACGCGCTCCACTGCCCCGCACTCGGGCTCTCGTGCACCTCTTCCCGGGCCACGGGATCTCAAAACTACCGAGTGATCGGTACGACACGACGACCGCCTCACCTCTGCGAGCTCCAGTCCGCCGCGAACGTGGCGCGATCGAGCGAAGAGCTAGCATCCGCCCATGTCGAACGTTCGTCCCTCTCGGCGCACCGAGTCGTTCACAGAGTCCGTGATCCGCGAGATGACCCGCCTGGCCATGGAGCACGACGCCATCAACTTGGCGCAGGGCTTCCCCGACTTCCCCGCGCCCGAGGAGGTCAAGCAGGCCGCCAAGGACGCCATCGACGCGGACCTGAACCAGTACCCCATCACGTGGGGCGAGCCGGAGCTCCGCGGCGCGATCGCCGCGCACTACGAAAGGCGTTATGGAATGCACGTCGATCCACTGGCGCAGCTCTGCGTCACGTGTGGGTCGACCGAGGCGATGATCTCGTCGCTGCTCGGCGTGATCGATCCGGGCGACGAGGTCGTGATCTTCGAGCCCTACTACGAGAACTACGGACCGGACACGATCCTGTCGGGCGCCGTACCTCGGTACGTCTCGCTCCGGGCGCCCGAGTGGACGTTCGACGACCGCGAGCTGGAGGAGGCGTTCGGGCCGCGAACGCGGGGGATCGTCGTCAATACACCGAACAACCCGACCGGAAAGGTGTTCACGCGCGAAGAGCTCGAGCGGATCGCGGGCCTGTGTCAGAAGTGGGACGTGATCGCGTTCACCGACGAGATCTACGAGCACATCGTCTACGACGGCGCGCAGCACGTGCCGATCGCCACGGTGCCCGGGATGGAGGACCGAACGGTCACGATCAGCGCGCTGTCCAAGACCTACGCCGTGACCGGATGGCGAGTCGGCTGGGCGATCGCTCCGCCGCCGCTGGTGCCCGGGATCCGCAAGGTCCACGACTTCCTAGCGGTCGGTGCGCCGACGCCGCTGCAGCACGCCGGTGCAACCGCCCTCAACCTGCCCGACACGTATTACGCGCGCATGGCCGAGGAGTACGCCGACCGGCGGGAGCTCATGATGAAGACGCTGTGGGATCACGGGTTCGAGGCGCAGCCGCCGCGAGGCGCGTACTACGTGATGGCGGGGATCTCGCACCTCGGCCTGGGTGACGACACGCAGACGGCCGAACACCTGACGCGGGAGATCGGGGTGGCCGTCGTGCCCGGCTCGTCGTTCTTCTCCGATCCCTCGCTCGGTCACGCGCTCGTGCGTTTCTCGTTCTGTAAGAAGCTCGAGACGCTGGAAGAAGCCGCTCGGCGTATGGAGAAGCTCCGGACGTAGCCCGGTCAGCCGCGCTCGCGCTCGAGCATCGCGGGATCCGCTCCGAGGAACCTCAGCAGGTTCCCGAACATCGCTGCGAACGTGAACACCGTTGCGGCGACGATGATGAACACGATCGTCACCGACGCGATCGTCGGAGTGAACCCATAGCGCAGGCTGTTGAAGATCTTGATCGGCAGCGTTTGGACGGAGAACCCGGCGACGAGGAACGAGATGATGTACTCGTTCAGCGAAAGCACGAACGCGGCGGCGTAGCCCGTGACCATCGACGGCACGAGCAGCGGCAGCGTGATCGTTCGGAACGTTGTCCGTGGATTAGCCCCGAGCGTCTGCGCGGCCTCTCGGAGCGCCGGGTCCATCGTCTCCATGCCGAGCGAGATCGCGATCAGAGGCAAGGTCGAGAAGAAGACCCCGTGGGCGATGATCACGTTCTCGATGCGGCCGACGTGCCCGGTGGCGTTCCAGAACACCTGCAGGGCGAGCGCGGTGATCACCGGCGGCAGCAGGAACGGCAGGATGCCCAGCGAGTACAGGAGCGGCGTGAGGCGGATTCGGTACGCCCGGAGCACGTAGGCGAGAGGCGTGGCGACGGCCACGGCGAGTGCCGCACTTGCGGTGGCGATGACGAGGCTGGTGACGATGGCATCGCGCCACTCGGCGTCCGTCCACAGCGCGCCGTACCACGCCAGCGAGAACCCTTCGGGCGGAAAGTCCATGTACCGGTTCTCGTTGATCGACACGATCGCCACCACCACGAGCGGGGCGAACAGGAACACGATCGTGAACGCCGTCACGATCCACTTGAGCGCTCGCATCAGGCGACTCGCCGGGTTCGCGACTCGATCAGCGCGACGACGCCGACCACGATCAGGGAAAGGGCCGTGAGGAAGATTGCCATCGCCGATGCGAACGGCACGTTCGCGTTGAACGACGCCTGATCGGAGATGAAGACGGACAGCGTCCAGTGCTCCGGCCGCCCGAGGAGCGCCGCGATCAGGTACGACCCGAGCGTGAACACGAACACCAGCAGGAACCCCGCCATGATCACCGGTCGCGAGATCGGCACGACGACCGTCCAGAACGTCCGCCACGGCGACGCTCCCAGCGTTTGCGCGGCCTCGGTCACCTCCCGGTCCAAGCGTGTCAGCGACGGGTACAGGGTGAGGACGCAGTACGGAAACGCGATGTAGGACAGTCCGAGCAACACGGCAATGAAGCTCGGTTGGTACGCCACCGGTTCGTCCATCGCGCCGAGCCACACCAGGATGTTCGAGATGCCCGCGGCACGCCCCAGGAGCACGCTCCAGGTGAACGCCACGATGACCTCGGAGAGCGAGAGCGCCGAGAGCACCAGGATGAGTAGCGCGACGTGCGGACGCCGCCGCATCCGCGTCAGGAAGTACGTGAACGGGAACGCGATCGCGATGCACGCAGCGCCGGCGAGCAGGCAGATCCCGATCGAGAACGCAGCCCGCTCCACGAACACCTCGGACAGGAGCCGCCGCCAGCTGGCGATCTCGAACGCCGGCTCGTAGAACCCGCCCTGGATGCGCCGGTAGAACGAGGTCGCCACGATCATCCCGAACGGGATGAGGAAGAAGACGGCGAGGATGGCGATCGGGATCGCCAGGACCCCGTAGGTGGTGGACGTCGGATCTCGCCGCTCGCTCATCCGCGCACCACGACGCAGGCCTCGGGCGGGAATCTGACGGTGACCCGGTCGCCCTGCTCGACCGGCACACGGTCGCGAGGACTTCCCGCGACGACGACGTTCTCGTTCAGGCCGCAGTCGACGTAGCACTCGAACAGCTCGCCGAGGTCGCGTACGAACACGACCGATCCGTGGATGCCGTTCGACTCATCTGTCTCACCTGTCGAGAGGTGTGTGTCTTCGGGCCTGACCGAGATCAGCACCTCGTCGCCCTCGTGTGCTGACGTGCCACCTTCGACCTGCAGCGCGGCCCCCTCGATGTCGACGCGTCCGTCCGGGAGCGCCCTCCCCTTCAGCAGGTTCGTGCTGCCGATGAACCGCGCGACGAATGCAGTCGCCGGCCGTCGGTAGACCTCCAGTGGTGGACCGACCTGCTCCACGCGTCCCGCGTCCATCACGACGACGAGATCCGACATCGTCATTGCCTCGCGCTGATCATGCGTGACCATGATCGTCGTGATCCCGAGCTGCTGCTGCAGCAGCCGGAGCTCGACCTGGAGCTGCTCGCGGAGGTTCGCGTCGAGCGCAGAGAGCGGTTCGTCGAGCAGGAACAGCTTCGGAGCCAGGGCCAGGGCGCGGGCCGTGGCCACTCGTTGGCGCTGCCCGCCCGACAGCTGCGAGATGCGGCGGTCCCCCATCCCCTCGAGAGAGACAAGCCTGAGCAGCTCGTCGACGCGCACTCGGCTCTCGCGGTCGCCGACGCCCCGGATCCGGATGCCGTATGCGATGTTCCCTGCGACGGAGAGATGCGGAAACAACGCGAGCGTCTGGAAGACCATCCCGATGTCGCGCAGGTGCGGGGGTCGATCGGTGATGTCGGCGCCGTCGAGGTAGACGCGGCCCTCCGTCGGCTTCTCCAACCCGGCGATCATCCGGAGCATCGTCGTCTTGCCGCATCCGGACGGCCCCAGGAACGAGATCAGCTTGGCCGGCGGCAGCTCGAGGTCGACCCCGGCGACCGCTTCCACGTCGCCGAAGTGCTTGACGATTCCCTCGAGCTTCAGTCCTCCGCGTGCGTCCACGTCACGGTCGCTACGAGAGGATCATCTCCGTCCACTGCTGGTCGATGAAGTCCTCGAACTGGTCGTAGATCTCGTACTTCGGGCGCAGCGCGGCGTCGGGGCCGGGACCACCGACCGCCTCGTACTCCTTCTCGGTGAGGTCCATCGTTTCCTTCCGCGCGGTCGGCGTGGTGCCGAGCGTCCTCGCCAGTTCCGCCTGCACCTCGGGCCGGCAGAAGTAGTCGATGAACGCGACGCAGCCCCCGAGGTTCTCGGTGGTCCTGGTCACCGCCCAGAACCCCGAGTCCAGGATGGCGCCCTCGTCGGGGAACACGCTTCGAAGTGGCTCGCCCTGCGACGCCGCGAACGTCGTGATGTCGTGATAGAACTGCCCTAGCGACACCTCACCAGTGTTGAAGGCTTGTTGCGCCTGTGCCTCGTCGCGGTAGAACAGCTTGACGTTCGGCTTGACCTCTTGAAGCTTCGTCATGACCTCGACGATGCCGTCCTCGGTGTCGAGGATGTCGTAGCCGTCGAAGTACAACGTCGCGGTGATCTCGAGCAGATACGAGTTCGCCGCGTTCCGCAGCAGGGCCAGCTCGTTCTCCCATTCGGAGTCCCAGAAGGCGCTCCAACTGGTGGGGCTCTCCGGCACCCGCTCGGTGTTCGAGACGATCGTGATGTACCACGAAACGTTGCCCACGCCGGTGACCAGGCCGCCGTCGTCGGTCGTCCGGATGTAGCCCTCGGCGATGTTGTCGGCGTTCGTGAGGTTCGAGACGTCGTACGTCGCCAGGATGTCGCCGTTGATCGCGCGCTGGATCCCCACGCCGGAGAGCATGGAGATGTCGGCCGGTGGAGGAGTCCCGGAGTCGACGGCCTGCTTCAGCTGGACGACCCAGACCTCCGACGTCGGCTGTTCCACGGATTCGACCTCGACGCCGGTCTCCTCCGTGAATGCCGGATACATCGCCGCGAAGTTCTCCTCGAAGAACCCGCCGTACGTGCTGACCTTGATGCTGGTGCCCTCGAGATCGCCGGTCGGGATCGCGGCCGCCGTCGGGCTCGTCCCGGCTCCCGCCTGCTGCTCCGGCCTGCGGCCGCACGCCGCCAGCAGCGCTGGGAGCGAGAGGCCGACGGCGCCGGCAGCCGGCGCGCGCCTGAGCAGGTCCCTACGAGTGATCCTCCTCTCGCGGTCCACCATGCGCCCCCTCTCTTGTCGTTCATCGATGACCATCGCGGTTCGCGACGCCGAGCGCAAGCCAGACGTTCTTAGCTACGGTCGGCCGCGAACAGCGCGATGAGCTCGTACGCGATGTGCGATGCGGCAACCGCAGTGATCTCGGCGTGGTCGTACGCCGGCGCGACCTCGACGATGTCGGCTCCGGCCAGATCGAGGCCTCGAAGGCCCCGGAGGATGCCCAGCATCTCCCGGCTGGTCATGCCTCCCGCCTCGGGCGTCCCCGTTCCCGGCGCGAACGCCGGGTCGAGCGCGTCGATGTCGATCGAGACGTAGACGGGCGCGTCGCCGACGCGTTCGCGGATCCGCCCGGTGACCGCGTCGATCCCCTCCGACAAGATTTCGAGCGCCGTCACGATGCGGAACCCAAAGCTCGCGTCGTCGACGAGGTCCTGCGCCGAGAACAGCGGGCCGCGGATCGCCAGGTGGATCGAGCGGTCCTCGAGGAGCAATCCCTCCTCCCACGCGCGGCGGAACGGCGTCCCGTGCGTGTACGACGCGCCGAAGTACGTGTCCCACGTGTCGAGGTGGGCGTCGAAGTGCACGAGCGCGAGCGGTCCGCGTTGCTCGCGGAGCGAGCGGAGCAGCGGAAGGGCGATGGTGTGGTCGCCGCCGACGCACACGAGCCGTCCCACCCCGTCACGTAAGTCGGTGGCGTGCCGCTCGATCTGCCCGATCGCCTCGTCGATCGAGAAGGGGTTGCACGCGACGTCGCCGGCGTCGACGACCTGCTGCGCGGCAAACGGCTGCACGGCGAGTCCCGGGTGATACGCGCGGAGCAGGCGAGACGCGTTCCGCACGGCGATCGGCCCGAACCGCGCGCCGGGCCGATAGGTCACGCCCGAGTCGAACGGTACGCCGAGGACGGCCACGTCGGCGCGTTCGACCTCGTCCAGACGCGGGAGTCGCGCGAACGTCGATGGACCGGCGAAACGCGGGACGACGAGCGGATCGACGGGCCCGCGCGGTTCACTCATCCGCGGCGCAGCGTAGTGCGTCGCGAGCGTTCGCGTTCGTCAGCGTTCGGCGCGCGCGAGCTCGTAGCGCACGACCTCGCCGCCGTGTCGGTGCTCGAAGCGTTCGACGAGGCGCAGGCCGACGTTCTCCGCGACGCGGAGCGACGGGACGTTCTCTGCCGCCGCGAACGCCCGGACGCGCTCGGCGCCGAGTGTCTCGAACGCGTAATCGATTAACGCGCGAACTGATTCGGTCGCGTACCCCCGCCCCTGGAACGCCGGGGCGATCGTGTATCCGATCTTGGCCACGCCCGACTCACCGTCGACCGCGCTGATGCCGACGTCGCCGACCAGGCGACCGCCGTCGCGTTCCTCGACACTGAACTGCACCCACCCGCCTGCGCCGCCCGGTGGCCGGCTCTCCATCTCCACGATCTCCGCGCGGATGCCGTCGGGGTCCGTGCGGTCCCACCCTTGGTACCGGTTCACGTTCGGGTCGCTGCGGTAGGCCGAGATCGGTTCCGCGTCCTCAGGTCTTGATCGCCGAAGAACGAGGCGCTCCGTCACGAGCGGCTTGAACTCGGGGTCGGCGCGCATCGTCCGGGGAAGGGTAACCACCGGGGACGTGCCGAGGAGCGCTACCCAGCGACCGGCGCGGGCGGCACGACGGACAGCGCGTCCACCGAGACGACGCGCCCGGTGGCGCGAGGGTCGGATCGGCCCAGCACCTCGATCCGGATCGTGTGCAGGCCCGGCGACAACCCCGTCACACGGTGACGCACGCCATCCACGCGCCGAGCGGAGTACGTGTCGACGACACGCTCGAGCTTCCCGTCGATCCAGATGGCGGCGAGGCCATGGTTCGGCCCGGTGATCGTGGTCCACACGGCACCCGTCCCGCGGAAGCGCACGTCGGCGCGCGCTCCGTTCACGTCGCTGCCCGACACGCGCCCGCTGCGCCCCTCGCGCGCGGGAAGCACCGTCCACGCACCCGGCCGCCGGTAGGTGATCGCCGTGCTGCCCTGTTCGAGCTCCGTCGGCGCGACGAACGCGCGGACGATGCTCGGTGTGGGGTTGCCGGCGCGGTCCGCGACGCGATGCACCGCGGTCGCCGGGTTCACGACGATCCGGTAGTGCTCGCCGGGAACGAGGGGTCGGCGCGGCGTGATGGCGACCCGTCGCACATCACCCGACGAGCACCCGATATAGGTTCCGACGCCGGTGAGACAGGCGAGTCGGATGCTCGGCTGCCTGACGAACCGGCTCGCCCGCACGTGCACGTTCTGCGGCGTTATGCCGCCCACTGTCTCGTCGAACGACACGATCGCCGGGCTCGTGAAGTCGCCCGGGCGTGTGATCCGCGCCGTCGGCGGGGTCGTGTCCGGAACCGTGATGACGAGCTCACCCAGCGACCGATCCGCGAGGTTCACGTCGACGCACCCGCGGATCCCCGGAACGTTGCCGCAGTCGCTCTGCTGCCAGATCGACCATCCGTGGCCGCCCCATTCCCGGGCCGGAAGCGCGGGACGTCGGACGCCCCAGTGAGCGATCCACAGCGTGTCGAAGCCCGCCTTCACCACCGCCGTCGTGTTGCCCGTTCGCTCGGCCCACCCGATGGAGCTCGTGTAGACCATCGGCCGCACGCCAAGGCGGTCGCGAACGCGGCGAAGCCACTGGAGGATCCACCTCGTCAACCGCCGGTGCGACAGCCCGCCGGTGGTCTCGAGGTCGAGCACGGGGATGACGTTCCCTGGCTCCAGGCGCGCGACGTCGAGGAAATGGTTCGCCTCGCGAACGGCGTCGAAGGGGCCCTTGTCCGGACGAGCGAAGTGGTACGCGCCGAACGCCAACTGGTTGGCCTCGGCCTCCGACTTGTTCCGCAGGTACTTCTGGTCGATGTACGTACGGCCCTCGGTCGCCTTGGCGATCACGAAGTGATGGCCCGAGCGTGCGACGCGCTCCCAGTCGATCCGACCCTGGTAGTGGGACACGTCGATGCCCCGGATCTGACTCCCGCTCGCCTGTCGAACGACCGCTCGAGGGAACGCCGAGGCGCCGGCGACGATCGACTCACTGATCGCCTCCACGAAACCCACCGCGGGCGCGGACGCCTTTGGGCCGGTTCGGTGCGGCGACGGCCGCTTTGGCTCGTCGCCTTTGAAGTTGGGATATGAGGCCAGACCAGCCAGCGCGGCGGCCAACACCACGCATGCCACCGCGCGCCGAACGTAGTGCATCGACGCTGTCCCCCTGCCAAGGACGGGATGGGCGAGGTTACCGAGTGCAACGACGTTTTCGGAGCAGGGACGCTCGAGTTGGAGCATTCCTCCCGAACATCCGTGCACTGAGCGTGCTCGCGGCTCGTTGTCCGGAGGAGTTGCGCCGGGCGTGAGCTCAGCTCAGGTCGGTCGGACGTCGCCCGTACACTCGCCGCACCATGCCTGTGGACGCCGACGCCATCCGTTCGCTCGCCGTCGACCTCGCGGCGCAAGCAGCAGCGGTGCATGCGGACGGCCGAAAATCGATGCTCCGAGTCGAGGAGAAAGGCTCGCCGTTCAGCCTGGTCACGCAGGTCGACCGGGAGGCCGAAGGCGTGATCGTCGACGGGATCGGAGCGGCACGTCCGGATGACGAGATCCTCGGTGAAGAAGGAACGTCGGTGCCCGGCAGCTCAGGCGTGCGGTGGCTCGTCGACCCGGTCGATGGAACGACGAACTACGTCTACGGCTATGCCGCGTATTCCGTCTCGATCGGCGTCGAGATCGACGGTCAACCTGCGGTCGGCGTGGTGTTCGACACCGGGCGGAACGTGCTGTACACGGCCGTTCGCGGTCGCGGAGCGACCGCGAACGGCGACCCCATCAAGGCGAGCGACAAGGACGAGCTCGCCACCGCGCTCGTCGCGACGGGCTTCGGGTTCGAGCCCGCGCTTCGGACACGGCAGGGCGAGACGCTGACGAAGATCCTGGCGCGTGTTCGCGACATCCGGCGGAGCGGCTCGGCGTCGATCGACCTCCTTTCGTTGGCCACCGGGGCCGTGGACGCGTACTACGAAGGTGGGCTCTCGCCTTGGGACGTCGCGGGTGGAGCCGTCATCGCCGAGGAGGCCGGCGCGACGGTGCTTCGGTCGACCGTCGATGGCTTTCCCGGGATCGGCGTGATCGGTGCGAACCCTCGGCTGCTCGATCCGCTCATCGCTTTGCTCCGAGACGCCGGCTTCGCCCTCGACGCTCCCGACCGCTAGCGGCGGCGGCCGCGAGTTCGAGATCTTCGAAGAGGTTGCCTCGAACGACCGCACCGGCTTCGCGCTCGGGCCACGACTGGACGAAACACTCGTGGGCGAGATGCAACGGGCGGAGGTCCCGGGGTAGTCGTTCGAGCTCGCCGATCTGGGATCGATGCTGTGAGATCGCGGCGACCTTGCGCTCGTACAGGTCGGTGACGTCGACGTCGACTGCGATCGTCTCGTCCGGAACGCCAACCGGATTCAGGAACGTGTCCTGGTCGCCGAACGGCAGGCCGCGCTCGGCGACTTCCCGGTAGTACGCGTCCATCGTCGAGCGGCGCAGCGCCACGTGATACAGCCGCTGAAAGGCGCCCGGCCAAGCGGACGACCGAGCCCGCGCGAACGCCTCGTCCCCGATCTCTCCCGCACGGACGTGATCGTGGTGATGCGTCATCCCATCCGGACCGAACGTCACGACAGCATGAGGCGCAGCGTCCTCGAGGATGGCGCGGACTCGCTCGACCGCGTTCTCGAACGGAGCATCGGGCACGTGCCAGTCGGTGTACCGGAGGAACTCGATCCGCGCGCTTGGCACGCCGACCGACGCGGCCCACGAGGCTTCCTCTCGTTCACGAACGCCCGCCAGCGTTTCCCGCGTCGCGACCGGCTCCCAGATCGGACCGTTGCCGCCGCTCGTGAGCAGGATGATCGTGATGTCGAGGTCCCCCTCACGCCGGAGGATGCTCCCGCTGAGGGTGTACGCGTCATCGTCGGGATGGGCGAAGACGGCGGCGAGCCGCGGCGTCACTTGGACGGGATCGACACGATGCCGTAGAGCGGCACGTTCCGAAGCACCAACCGGATGGTGCCGTCCGCACCTACCTCCGCCCCGGCGGTCAGATCGCCGCCGGGGCTGAACGCGTGCACCGCAGCTGTTTCGAACGGCAGCCGGATGTCGAGGACGAGCCGGTCGAGCGGCGGCACGCGATCCGCGGTCTCGTCGTACTCGTACCGGATCAGGTGCAGGGCGGCCCCGTCGCTCACGCGCTGGACGTTGAACGCAACGTCCGTTCGGCCCTCCACGATGCGTACCTGCGGTCTCGCCGCAACGAGATCCAGGGAGAACTCGAACGGCTGCCCGCGACGAACCCGTTCGTGTTCGAGCAGCGCCTTCGTTCTCTTCCCCAGGTTCGCGCCGAGCTCGCCGAGGACGATTAGCCTCCCACCCCGCTCGACGAAGGTCTCGAGGAGCTGTGCCTGCCGTGCGGTGAGAACGTCGACAGCGGGCAGGACGATGGTCCCGTACATCGCCAGATCGTCGTCGCCGAACGTGTCGGGCCGGAGCTCGCCCTCGGGGAACACAAGGACGTCGTACGGCTGCGCAGCCTCACAGAGGACGCGGGACACCTGATCGAACGCCAGCATGTCGCCCTCGAACATCACGTTCTCGCGGTTGTCCTTGGGTAGTTCGATCGCCGTGCGGGCGACCGCGTTGCTCTCGATCCCGTACACGACCGCGACCTCGGCCCACGTCGGATCGCCGGCGAACAGGTGCTCGTGGTCGGCGAGGAACGCCTGGATCTCGGCCCCGAGCTCGTGCGGCGGGTAGAACGCGTCCTCGACGACGCTCCCCATCCACGACCCGTACGGAACGGACATGTTCACGCCGAGCGCTGCCGCCTCGTAGAGCGACTGGCGGAACCGGTCGTACATCTTGCCGCGCTTGAGCGCCTCGACCATCTGCATGACCACCCCGCCGTACGGGTTCTCGACGACGACGAGCGGCTTGCCGCGCGCGAACGCGGCCGCATAGCGGTACCACTCCGGCTGTCGCCAGAGTGTGTTCCGCATCTCCGTCACGACGACGTCCACGTACGGCTCGAGTGGGTAATAGTGCTCGAACAGGTTGAAGAAGTTCCCGGAGATCAGCACGTCGCGTCCCTTGCTGGCGGCGTATTCACGAGCGTAGTCGGCGAGCTCGGCGAAGTACCGGCGGATGTTCCGTCGCTGAAACGTGGTGTAGTGGAAGAACAGCGGCGTGTTCATGTAGTCGCCGCTGAAGTCGTAGCCCCGTTCGAGCAAGAACGAGCCGTAGTGGAACGAGTCGAGATCGACGCCGTCGAGCTCGGGCGGGCGTTCGGGTAGCTCGCGAAGGTATTCGCCGAATCCGCGCATGCACGTATCACAGAAGCACCCGCCGTACTGAAGCGAGGTGAGCGGGACCTCGGCCTCGTCGAAGTGCACGCCGTGGACGCCGGCGTCGATCTGCAGACGAACGATCGCCTTGAGGTACTCGCGCCAGACCGGGTTGTTCCGATCCATCATGATGTTCCAGTGCTCCCGGTCGGGGCACTCGATCCACAGTGCATGACACGCCTGGCCGTGGATGTCCCGCTGCGCGCACTCCTCGAGGATGTCGAGGACCTCGCGACCGTCGGCGTCGAGGACCGGTTCGGAGAAATACTTCTCGCGCGGCGCCCAGATCGCCGGGTACCGGTTCTGCCAGAACTCGCGCATGCCGAGCCAGTCGCGCTTGCCGGCGTCACGCGTCTCGTTGAAGGCGAGCACCATGGTCTCGGCGTCGTCGAGCTCGACCGGGTACTCCCACGCGTGCTCGAACACGACGCCGAAGACCTTGATGCCTCGTTCGCCGCACGCCGCGATGAATTCGGAGTCGTTTACGTACCCGTAGACGCGGAACCGCGCGGGGATCTCGCCGAACGCCTCCTCCTCCAGGTACGGCAGCGAGAGGTTCCCGCCCCCGAGGGCCGACCAGACGAGCATCGTCGCTCGGTAGTCCTCGAGGTGGTCGATCATCTTCAGTCGTCTGGGCGGCAGGCTCGGGTGGTAGTTGTGCTGGCCCGGGTACCACGCGTCGAAGTAGACGCCGCGCTCCAATCGCCGCCGCGCCGGTGGCGACGTCACGACCTCACGACCAGATCGCCCGGCCGGTCTCCGGGTCGAAGAAGTGGACGTTCGCCGTGTCGACGGCAACCTCGACGTTGTCGCCCTCGCGAGCCTTCGTGTGCGCGTCGAACCGCGCGATGAACGTCGTCTCTCTCGCGCCGCGCTCCAGCTCAGAGACGTCGGCGCCGGCGTCGGCCGCGAGCTCCCTCGTGTCCTCTGTGAGCACGGGCGGCGAGCCGACGCTGAAGTAGACGAGTGCCTCGTGCCCCATGTCCTCGAGGAGGTCGACGGACGTCCGGATCCTCCGGTCCTCGGGAACGCCAGAGAGCGCCGCGTCCTCCATGTCCTCCGGCCGGATGCCGAGCACGACGGGCCGGCCGGCGAACCCATCGAGCGCCGGGCGCTCGCCGACGAGCGAGTCGTCCAACCGCAGCCGATGTTCCGCGAAGTTAGCGATCAAGCTGCCGTCCTCGCGCCCGATCTTCGCCTCGACCATGTTCATTGCCGGCGAGCCGATGAACCCCGCGACGAACAGGTTCGCCGGCCGCCGGTACAGGTTCTGGGGGCGATCCACCTGCTGGAGGACGCCCTTCTTGAGAACCGCGACGAGGTCGCCCATCGTCATCGCCTCGATCTGGTCGTGCGTGACGTACAGCGTGGTGACGTCGACGTCGCGCTGCAGCCGAGAGATCTCCGCGCGCATCTGTACGCGGAGCTTCGCGTCCAGGTTCGACAGCGGCTCGTCCATCAGGAACGCCTTGGGCTCGCGAACGATCGCCCGGCCCATGGCAACACGCTGGCGCTGACCGCCGGAGAGCTGCCCGGGCTTCCGAGTCAGCAGGTCGAAGAGCTCGAGCGTCCGCGCGGCGGTGTCCACACGTTCGCGGACCTCCGGCTTCTTCATCTTGCGCAGGCGAAGGCCGAACGCCATGTTCTCGAACACCGACATGTGCGGGTACAGCGCGTAGTTCTGAAACACCATGGCGATGTCGCGGTCCTTCGCGGCGATGTCGTTTACGACGCGATCGCCGATCCGAACCGTTCCCTCGGTGATTTCCTCGAGACCGGCGACCATCCGAAGCGATGTGGTCTTCCCGCAGCCGGATGGCCCGACGAGCACCATCAGCGAGCCGTCCTCGACGGCGAGATCGAGCGAGTCGACGGCCACAGTTCCGTCGTCGAAGACCTTCGTCACGCCCTCGAACACGACCTCAGCCACGGATCACCTCTTCACGATCGGATCTCGACCGGGTCGAACCGCGCCCACGCCACGTCCGTTCGGCCCGTGCCCTCGAGGATCAGGACGATCGCGGACGAGGGCTGCCCGACCGCGAGCGGCGCGCCGTGCCACACGGCGCGGTCCATCACGATGCCCTCGCCAGGGGGCAGTCGGAATGCGGTGAACCGCTCCATCTCGGGCAGGCGGCCCGGGTCCTCGGGATGGTCGGCCGGCGCGACGTACACGAGGAGTTCGGACGACGTCGCGATGATCGCCTCCTGCGTACGCATGTGGCGCTCGGCCCAGTCGAACTGCCGGTCGCCCGGCTGTAGGTCGAGGTACCCGACTCCGAACGGCCGACCATCGCCGGCCAGGAGAACCGTCTCGGCCCACCACCGCCATCCCGGTCCGGCCGCGTCGCGCTCGCGTTCGGGACGCGCGATCACCCGCCCGTATGGAGCGAAGGTGTCCGGCGTGAGGGGCTGGGCGTCGATGTGCATCAGGCTTCTCGCTGACGGGCGCCGACACGAGCCTTCGAGGAGACCGCCACCAGCCTTGGAACGCCGGCGATCCCCGACGGCCGGTCGACGCCGTTCAATAGGTTGGCGATCGTGTTGGCTACCCGCAGCGTGATCTCGTTCTCGCCGGGCATCAGCAGGTCGGTGACGTCGAACGCATACGGGTCCCATAGCCGAACGCCGGCGGAGCGGCCGTTCACCTCGGCCTCGATGACGTCGTCGCCCATCGGCACCTCGAGCACGACGCGCTCGCCGTCGCCCGCCGGTGGCGCGTCGAAGCGCGCCCGGTACACGCCGGTCCCCGAATAGAATGGATACCCCTGCTCGGTCCACGGCGCGGCCCGCGCGCCGGAACGCGGGGCAACGATCCGGTACCCCTTCTCGGCGTCGCCGTCGAGCCCGAACGTCCCCACGAGCTTCAGGTGGTCGACGATGCCGCCCGTGCTGCTTTCGACGACGAGACGGATCGCGAGGTCGTTCGACCCCGTCCTCGCGTGGACCGTTAGGTCGAGCTCACGCATCTGCGCGTCGAACCGAGACCGCTTCGGCTGTGCGTCGACCGTCGTGCCGTTGAGGTGAACGCGCACCTCCGAGCCGTCCATGCCGTCGAGGATCAGCGCCAGCCGATCCGGAACGTCAGCCACGTCGAACGACGCGCGGAACCAGACGGGGAGGGGGAAGGGACGGTCGGGTTCGGTCGGCAGCTGGAACGACCACGCCCCGGCGACGACCGGAAGCCACCGGTCGCCGTCGGTCGGGCCCGACGCGTACGACGCCGCCGGTGCGCCGTCGCGTTCGTCCGCCGCGCGCCAGGTCGCGATGACGAGCGCGTTGTCGTCCTCCGCCTCGAACGTCCAGGGCCCGTCGACGACGACGGCCTCGTTGTCTCGACGTGGCGACGCCTCGCGGGGCGTCATCGCGCCTCGGCCGTCTCCGCCGACGACGGGCTCGGCCGTGAGGACGAACATCGAGCCGACGGGTGGCAGGTTCAGGTCGAACGAGGTTCGGGAGCCGTCGCGATCGACCGCGGTCGCGGGGCGCTCCTCGCCGGTCGAGGGGTCCCACACGACCGGCGACGCGGCGCCGGAGATCGACATCCGGGCACGCTGCTCTTCCGTCGTCGGGTTCACCACGAAGTACAGGTCGCGGCCTTCGCGGACGCGGTGCACGCAGAAGAGCTCCTCGTTGGAAATCTCGACGTCCGGTTCGATGAGCGACGCGATCGCCGAGCGCAGGTCCTCGGCGAGCGGAGCGGCGGCCGCGGCGCCGTCCAATACGGCCCCCGCGTCGCCCCGGACGAACGCGCCGAGACCACCGCCATCGTGTTTTTTCACCTCGCCGTCCGTCGCCAGCAGCGAGTCGAACCGCGCGCCGACGTCGACGAGCGTGCCGTCGTCTCCGAACGCCGTCCGCGGCGTCGACAGAATGCCAAGGACGCGGCCGCCGGCCGACGCGAACCGCTCGAGCGCCTCCACGGTCGAAAGTCGAACGTGCGTCATCGGCGGCACCAGGACGAGCTCGAACTCCTCCTCGCCCACGCGCAACCTGCCGCCGTCCACTGCCGCATCGGCGAGCGCCTCCTCGTCGACGTAGTCGAAGTCGTGGTGCAGCCGCAAGAGCAGGTCCGTCAGCCGGTTGAGGCCGGCCTCGGTCATGTCGTTGTCGTGAGTACGCGTCTGCGGGACGTACGTCGCGAACATCGACTCGATCGGCCACACGACGGCCACCTTGGCGACGTGACGCCCGCCGGTGAGCATCTCGGAGAGACGGCTCATGTACGTCGAGAAGTGCTCGTAATACCTCCACCACGGATATTGGTAGAACATCGACGGCGGCCAGTCGCGCTTGCGAGCGCCCTCGAGCGTGTAGTGGAAGCCGTGAGGGTTGAGCACGTTCACGCCGAGCACGTACTCCCAGTCGGCGATCCACTTCATCCGCTGCATCGTGGCGTCCATGAAGATCCCCCCGAACGACTCGCAGATCAGCCGTTCGCTGCCCACCTGGTGAGCGGCGGAGCTGGCCACCTTCATCGCCACGTGCTGATCGGGAGCCTCGCGCGTTCCGATCACCGGATACAGGTGGTCGACCGCGACGACGTCCATGTTCCGGTAGTGGCGAAACAGGTTGCCCTCGACGCGGATCATCCGGCGGAGCCACTCCTCGTACAGCAGGTGCGCCGTGAACACCACGCCGTGCTCCTGGCACCAGTCGCGGATCTGTGCGTAGTACGCGGAGCTGTAGAAGTCGGTGAGCGTGTCGTAGAAGTCGTGACGCGTCCTGGCGGCGTCGGGCCGCATGTCGAAGAACAAGTCGACGAGCCGGGGGCGAAGGTCGTACCCGTTCCGCTCACGGAACCGCCCGAACATCTCCTTGGTCCACGGCACGATGGGCTGGTCGGAGGCACTCAGGAAGTAGTGCATGGCGGGTTCGTCGGAGTAGAACCCGACCAGCCGGCCCGGAAGCGGATTGCCGATCGCCTGCGCGTATGGGTCGTACCCCAGGCGGAGGAACGTCGCTGTCGACTCAGGATCGAGCGCGTCGATGTAGTAGTCGGCGCGCTTCTCCACGATGTAGCAAAGGCGCCAGAGACCGGGCGGAACCTCCCACGGCACGACCTTCTCGAACGACAGGTTCCGCGTGAGATCGATCACCCGGTCGTCTTCGCCGATCGCGAACGCGGCGATGGGCGTCGAGCGTTCGAAGTCCAGGTATCGGCTGTCCTCCCCGGTCAGGCACATGAACCACGGGCCCCTGATCTCGAAACTCACGCATTCGATGTAGCGCTGCGCGAGATCCGGCCGCTCCTTCAGGACGCGCTTGTCGGCCGTCCCGCTCGGCCAGTTCATCTCGTCGTAGATCCACGCCGCCAGGCCGAGCCGGTTGGCCTCGTCAACGGCCAGCCGGATCCGGTCGAGGTACTCGTCGCTCACGTACGGGATCTCCAGCCCGTAGCGCCCGTGCAGGATCACCCCCTGCATGCCCTTGTCTCGCAGCTCCCCGAGCTGGAACCGCATCTCGTCCGGGTCGAGCTCGCCGTTCAGGAACCAGAACGGCAGGATCCCGAACTCCCGCGAGGGCTCGCGGAACGTCTCGATGGTGGTTGGACGTCGTTCGCCCCGCATCGCGCGTTCGCTCACGGCGTCACCGTCGCCTTGACGAATCCGTCCGGCCGCTCTACCGCCGTGCGGAACGCGTCGTCGATGTGGTCCAGGTCGAACGGGTGCGTCACCAAGCCCTCCATCGAGATACGGCCCGACGTCAGGAGCCGCATGCCGCGCCGCATCCCGCGGATGATCGTCGACACGTCGCGAAAGTGCGCGTTGGCGATCTTGAACGCCATCCAGTTCCACTCCGCGAGGGGGATCGTCCGCGGATCGCCCTGGTGGTACCCGCCGATCACCACGGTCCCGCTCATCCGGGTGACGTCTCCGGCAGCCGTCAAGGCGTCCTGCACGCCGGTCATCTCGAACGTCACGTCGGCCCCGGCACCGTCTGTCAGGCCCGACACAGCGTCCTTGAGCGACTCACGGCTCACGTCGACGACGTGCGTGGCGCCGATCTTCCTCGCGCGCTCGAGCGCGTCGGCGCGGGTGTCGGCGACGATGACGTTGCGGGAACCGCGAAGCTGAACGAGCTCCAGCGCGAGTAGCCCCATGAATCCCGCGCCGATCACGACGACGTCGTCGGCGAGCCCCACCTCGGCAAGCTCGACGACGTTGACGGCGCACGCGACCGGTTCGCCGAGAGCGAGCCGGAGCGGAACGTCGAGCGCGCGGAAGCAGTACTCGGCGGGGACCGCGACGTAATCGGCGTACCCACGCGTCGTCACCCACGCCGCGACGGGTTCCCCCGGGACGAGCGTGGTCACGTCCTCGCCGGCGGCCTCGACGGTCCCGCTCACCTCGTGCCCCGGATACCAGGGGTATGCCGCGTGACCGGCCAGCCCCCGCCACATGTCGAGCTCGGACGTGCACACGCCGCACGCCGCGACGCGCAGCAGCACGTCGTCCCGCCCGATCGACGGGACCGGCTCCTCGCGAAGCTCGAACCGCCCCGGCCGTTCCATGACCGCGAGCCTCACGACGCGCCCCCCGATGACGGCACCAGAACATGCACGGACTGCTGCGGCATCCGCAGTGTCAGGTCGTCGCCGGCTCGAACGTCGATCCGTTCGCCCGTCAACGCATCCTCGACCGCGCCCGTCGATAGCACCTCATCGAGCGCCGGCGACGACTCGATGGTCGGGTTTGCACGCCCGGCGAAGTTCAGCACGACCAGCACGGGATCGCCGCCCCGAAACCTCGGACGGACGTACGCGATCACGCTGCCCCAGTTCGTCGTCAGCACAGACAGCTCACGTGACAGCAGCGCCGGTAGTCGTTCGCGGAGCTCGATCAGCCCGTCGTACCAGGGGCGCAGACCGTACCGGTCCTTCCACGGGATCCGGTCGTACGCCGTGTACGGCTGGTACCTCGCGCCGATCTCGTCCCCTCCGAACATCAGCGGGATACCCGGCACGGTGAACTGGAGCGCCGACGCGACCCGGGTCATGTCCGCCCCGTAGCGTTCCGCGAACCGGACGCCCGTGTCGTTGTTGTTGAGGAACCGAAGCACGATGGCGCCCCTGGGATAGCCACGGTCCTGGTTCGTCAGCGACGGCACGAGCAGGGCCTGGATCTCCTGAGGGAACTCCCACGCCGATGCCCACGGCCACTGGCCGGGATGGTCCGTCCAGTCGTAGCCAACGTCGAACCCGTTCTCGAAGTAGTAGCGATCGCGTGCCGTCGCCTCGGCCAGGAGCAGCAGGTCCGGCTTGATCCGCTTCAGCTCCTCGCGCCACGGGGCCCAGTAGTCGGGGCGCCGGCGCTTGATCCCCCACGCCGCGTCCACGCGGAACCCGTCGACGTCGAAGTCGCGGATCCAGTACGAGAACGCCTCGGTCATCATCGTTCGGACCTGCGGGTTGTCGTAGTTGAGGTTGGGAAGGTGCGTCCAGTCGAAGTAGTGCGTGAACTCGCCGTTCGGCTTTCGGTCGTAGAAGTCCCAGTAGTGCGAGCCGGGGCCCTCCTGCTGCGCGGTTTGGTAATAGCGATGCTCGATCGAGCTGTGGTTCGGCACGAAGTCGAGGAGCACGCGCAGCCCCAGTTCGTGCGCTCGATCGACGAGGCTCCGCATCTCCTCGGGCGATCCCCACTCCTCGTCGATGGAGAAGTAGTCCGCGATCGCGTACTCCTCGCCCGGCGCGCGCCTCGTGACGGGCGGCCAGAGCCACAGCGCGTCGACCCCGAGATCGCGAAGGTACGGCAGCCGTTCCTCGACGCTCGCGGCCCCGCCGCCCCATAGCTGGTGGACCGGCGCGTAGACGATCGCCCGATCGATCCACGCGGGGTGCTCATGCATCAGGTCGACGGTTCGCGGCTGTCCGTCCTCGACGACGAAGTACGTCGTGCTCGAGTCGGTCGTGCCCTCCGCGTCCGTCGCCGTCAGCGTGACGAAATACTCGCCGTCGCGCGCCGGCGCCTCGATCTCGAGCCGGCGTCCGGTCTCGCGGCGGAACGCGCCACCGCCGGCCAGCTGCAGATGCGGCTCAGGCGCGCCGACCTGACGGTACGGCGTCCACTCGTACGTCTCGATGGGCGTTCCGTCCGGCTCGGTCGGCTCGCTCGGTGCGCCGTCGAAGACAACGGTCGAGCCGTTGACCGACACGTCGATGCGCGCGGTCGGCCGCGACGCGAGCATCCCCGTGAAGGTGATGGGGTCGGTCTCGATGGTGCTGCCCTCATCGAGGATGCATCGCGCGGTGACGTTGTTCGGTCCCGTTCGGATCGGAACGCGGAACGAGAAGCCTTCGCCGTCGACCTCGACCTCGGCGTCCACCTCGGCGCCGTCCACGAGCGCGACGACGTCGGAGCACCTACCGGCTCCCCGAACGCGCTCTTCCCAACCAAACACGTCTCCCCCCGTCGAGACGAGACGGACGGTCGCCCTATCCTGCGGTGCTGGCGACACGTCGTCGTCACCCTCATCCGCGCCCGTACATCCGGCCGTCACGACCGTGAGCACGACGGCGCCGGCCAGGGATCGACGAACCGAAGCCGAACGGACCACGGATCGTCAGCCCTTGAGCCCCGACAGCGAGATGCCCCGGACGAATAGCTTCTGGAACACGAAGAAGATGATCACGATCGGCAGGACCATCAGCACCGAACCGGCCATGATGAGGTGCCATAGCGTTCGGTTCCCCTGCGCGAACGTGGTGAGCCCCAGCGGCATCGTGAACAGGGACTCGCTGTCGATGATGATCAGCGGGCCGTACAGCTCCTGCCACCAGAATTGGAAGGTGAAGATGGCCACGGCGGCGAGGGCCGGCCGGCACAGCGGCATCACGACCCTCCAATAGATGCGGAAGTGTCCGGCCCCGTCGATCCTGGCCGCGTCGATCAGCTCGTCGGGAACAGCGGACTTCATGTACTGACGAAGGAGGAAGATCGAGAACGCGCTTCCGATGTTGGGGACGATCAGCCCCCAATACGAGTTCAGCAGCCCGTGGCCGCCGACGCCGTACAGGTCGTTCCCGCCGAAGAGCGGGAACGACTTCATGATCAGGTAGTTGGGGATGCCCAGCACCTCGGAGGGCAGCATCAGCGTGGCCAGGGTGAGCAGGAACAGGAAATCGCGACCGGGGAACGTCCGCTTGGCGAACGTGTAGGCGATCAGCGAGCTGGTGAAGACGACGGCCGCGGTGATGATGGTGGTGACGTAGATGCTGTTGAACACCCACCGCGGGATGTTCCGGCCGGACGTGAAGAATTCGACGTAGTTGTCGATCGTGGGGTCCGGCGGGATCCAGCTCGGCGGAAGCCGGAACATCTGCTCGAGCGGCTGGAACGACGCGCTCACCATGTACGCCATCGGCGCGAAGAAGATCACGGAGAGCCCGATCAGGATCAGATAGCGGATCGGGCGCGTCGGTTTGAACCGGCGACGTCGACGCGGAGGTTGCCGCACGCGCTCGAAGTCGCCGGGCACGGGTTGGCCGAGCTCGTGCCGCTCCCCTCCCATGACGGTGCCCATCAGTCCTCCACCCGCTTTCGGTACCAACGGAACTGGAGGTACGACAGTCCGAACAGCAACGCGAACATGGCGTACGCGAGCGCGGAGGCGTAGCCGAAGCGCAGGAATCGGAACGCGTTCTGGTAGATCCAGAACCCCACCGTCGTGGTCGCCCCGCCGGGGCCGGGCGGACCGCCGTTCGTCATCACGAAGAACGGTGTGAAGTTCCTTGCCGCACCCACCGTGTTGATCACCAGGACGAAAAACGTTGTGGGCGCGAGCAGAGGAAGCGTGATCCGCCAGAACCTCGTCCACACGCCGGCGCCGTCGACGTCGGCGGCCTCGTAGTACTCCTGTGGGATCGCCTGAAGACCGGCGAGGTACACGAGCATGCCGAAGCCGGCCGTCTGCCAGATGCTCATCACGATCAGCGCCGGCATGGCGGTCGCCCGGTTGCCCAGCCATACCACGGGTTGATCGAGGATGCCGAGCTTCTGCAGGTAGAAGTTCGCCAGCCCGTAGTCCGAGTGGTACACCCACAACCACAGCAGCGAAGCGATGACGAGCGGCGTGATCGACGGCAGGTAGTACGCCGTCCGGAACAGGCCGAGCCCCCGGATCTGCGAGTTCAGCAGCAGCGCGAGGCCAAGGCCCAACGCCGTCGAGGGGAGCACGGTCCCGACAACGAAGTACGCCGTGTGCCCGAGCGCTTCGTGGAAGTCGCTGTCCTCGAGGAGGAGCTCACGGTAGTTGTCCAGACCGACCCACGTGCGCGCGCCGATCAGGTCCCAATCCTGGAACGACAGGATGAACGACGTGAACAGCGCGTAGACGACGAAGATCGCGAACAGGATCAGGCCGGGCGCGTGGAACAGGTACGCGGTCCATTCGCGACGCATGTCGTGGAGCACGCCGCGCACGCCTCGGCGTCGCTTCCGAGGTACCCGCGCGATCGTGGCCTCCGCCAGTGACGTGCTCCAGTTGGTTGGGCGGCGCGCTCCGTCAGGAGCGCGCGCCGCGCATCAAGTCCGGTCCCACGAGACCTCGACCCGGCCTAGCCCTCGTCGATGATCTCCTCGCCCTCCGCGGCGGCCTGCTGGACCGCTTCTTCCGGCGTGATGTCTCCGAACATGGCCTCGCCGAGCTTCTCGTTCAGGACGGCCTCGACCTCTGGGAACCGAGGCTGCTCGACGGTGCTGACGAACGCGCACTCCATGTCGTCGGCGAAGCCCTGGAGGAACGGCTTGTTCTCCGCGAGCTGCGGCGAGCTCAGCAGCGACTCGCGCGGCGGCAGCAGCGTCGTCGTCTCCTCGCCGATCGTCCAGGTCGTCATGTTCTCCGGAGTGGACAGGAACTCAATCCACAGCCAGGCGGCGTCCGCGTTCTCCGAAGTCCCCAGGATGGCCAGGCTGTCACCGGCGAGCGTGGTGGCGCAGCCGGCGTCGCCCTGCGGAAGCGGAGCGCTCGCCCACTCTCCCTCGATGTCGGGGAACTCCGACAGGAGCTGCCCAGCAAACCAGTTGCCGGCGATATACATCCCGACCTTGCCCGTCGCGAACGCGACGCGCCCGTTCCATGAGTCAGACGCCAGGTAGTCCGGCGGAGCGTAGTTCCGGGCGAGGTTGACGTAGAACTGCGCGGCTTCGACGCCCTCGGCACTGTCGAACGCGATGTCCTGGCCGTCCTCGCTCAGGGTGTCGCCGCCGGCCTGCCACAGCCACGGGTACCAGTAGTACGCCGCCTCCGTGGAGAACATCGCGACGCCGTACTGTTGCTCGTCGGGCTCGGTCAGCGCCTGCGCGGCCTGCTCGAACTCCTCCCATGTCTGTGGGGGCCCTTCGATCCCCGCCTCCTCGAACAGGTCCGTCCGGTAGAACAGGCCGGTGGTCTCGCCGTCGAATGGGAGTCCGTACATGCTGTCTTGGAAGAGGGCCGTGTTGCGGAAACCCTCGACGTAGTCCTCTCTCGCCACGACGTCACTTCCGGCGATGTAGCCGTCGAGGTTCATCAGCGCGCCGCGCGACGCGAGCTCCTGCACGAACCCCGCGTCGATGAACGCCGTGTCCGGCGCGTTCCCCCCCGCGATCTGCGTCAGCATCTTCTCGCGGCTGCGCCCCGAAGGGACCGGCTCGAACTCGACGGTGATGTTCGGGTGCTCCTGCTCGAACGCGCGCTTGAACCCCTTCATCTGGGGCGATTCGGCCACGGAGGAGAAGACGGCATATCGAATGGTGACCGGTTCGGATGGTTCTTGAGCCACGATCGGCTCGACCTGTGCGCCGGCATCAGGCGACGGCTCGGTGCCGCCACCGCCCACGCACGCGGCCGCGATGAGCGCAAGCGACGCGATCGCGTACGCCGAGCGTCGAACGAGCACCGTCCGGGCTGATCTCACCTGGCAGTCCCCCCTTCGGGCCCTCACGCGTCCGGGCACCCCACACGGACACGGTCCAAACCGATTTGGAACACCAGCCCGGCGAGCATGCCCACCTGCTCTCGCCTCTGTCAAGGCAACGATCACCGGGCCTTGACACGGGCGGGGCGTGGCGGTGTCCTGTGCGTGTGAATCGGTTTGCAGACCGGCGAGTGACCATCGCGGACGTCGCCCTCCACGCGGGCGTCAGCAAGACGACCGTGTCGCACGTGCTCTCCGGTCGTCGGCCCGTCGCAGTGCCGACACGCGAGCGCGTGCAGATCTCGATCCAAAAGCTGGGCTACCGCCCGGACGGTCTGGCCCGGAGCCTTCGAACGAGGCGATCACATCTCGTCGCGCTGCTGATCCCCGACATCACGAACCCGTTCTATCCGACGCTCGCCCGTGGGCTCGAGGCAGGGATCGGCGCGGGCTATCACGTCGTTGTCTGCAACACGGACTCGCGTCCCACCGAGGAGCTCGAGTTCGTCGAGGAGATGTGCGACAGGCGCGTGGACGGACTCGTGCTCGACTCGTTCGCTGTCGGTGTGGACCAGCTCCGAGACGTGACGGGGAGCGACATCCCCGTCGTGTGGATCGGTGCCGAGGCGTCCGATCATCCCGGCATCGACATCGTCCGTCCCGATGACGAGCAGGGCGCCTACGACGCGACGATGCATCTCGTGGAACGCCACCGAACGCGCATCGCGATGATCGAGGGCATCCCCGGCTCGGGCGAACCACGCAACCAGGGATACCGGCGCGCTCTCGCCGCGGCGGGGCTGATAACGGATCGGTCGATGATCCGTCACGGCAGATGGACTCGAGAGGGAGGCGCCGGCGCGATGCGCGCGTTGCTCGAGAACACGCAATCGCCCGACGGGGTGTTCTGCGCGAACGACCTGATGGCGATCGGTGCGCTGGACGTGCTGCGCACACACATGCTCGGCGTTCCCGACGACGTGGCGATCGTCGGCTTCGATGACATCGAGGCGGCCGCGCTCGTCTCGCCACCGCTCACGTCGGTCGTGAACCCCGCGTTCGACACCGGCCACGCGGCGGCCGCCCTGCTCATGGAGCGAATGACCGGCGCCTATGCTGGACCCCAGCGTGCGGTGACCCTGCCGTGCCGCCTCGTGGTTCGCGCGTCGACGTGACGCGGATCCATCTCGACACGGATCTCGGCTCGGATACCGACGATCTCTGCGCGCTCGCGATGGTCCTGGGATGGCCGGACGCCGAGCTCGTCGGCGTCACGACGTCAACCGATCCGGGCGGCCGCCGCGCGGGACTGGTCGCCTACGCGCTCGAGCTCGCCGGACGAAGCGACGTTCCGTTCGCGGCCGGAGCCGAGGGGTCGATCGGCGGATTGTTCGAGCCGCTCGCCTTCCCCGACTATTGGCCCAAGCCGATCGCACCTCGGCCATGGTCCGCAGGCGCCGCGTTGGAGCTGCTGGAGTCGAACGCACGCGCGGGCGCGGTGATCGTCGCGGTCGGTCCGTACACGAACCTGGCAATGCTCGAGGCTGCGCGGCCGGGACTGCTCGCATCGGCCGGCGTCGCGGTCATGGGCGGTCACCACACGACGCCGCGCGACGGTCTGCCGCCCTGGGGGATGCGTGACGACTTCAACGTGCAGCAAGACGCCGTCGCGGCATCGATCGTGTTCCGGCGGTGCGATCCGATCGTCGTGCCGCTCGCGGTGTCGCTCGAGGTCTGCGTCCGAGGCAGGCAGCTCCACGCGCTGCGCGATGCCGGTGCGCTCGGGGCGCTGATCGCCGCTCAGGCGGAAAGACACGCGCGCGACCAGCGGCGCGACCGGCTACCGGCATCGTTCCCCGGGCTGCCCAGCGATCTGCTGAACTTCCAGTACGACCCGCTCGCGTGCGCCGTGGCTCTCGGATGGGACGGGGTCACCGTCGAGCGGGTGCCGTGCTCGTTCGAACGCGAGGACGACGGGCTGCTGCGGATGGAACGGCGCGAGGGCGGAGTGCCACTCCGCACGGCGGTCGCCGTCGACGCCGAGCGGTTCGAACGGAAATGGCTCGAGGCCGTGTGCGCCGCCTCGGCGCGGCGTTCGTCGTGAAGATCGCGCTCATCGGCGGCGGAGGGTTTCGCACGCCGATGGTGGCCGAGGCGCTGGTCGGCGTCGCCTCCGACGTCGACGTCGCCGAGCTCGCGCTGTACGACGTCGATGCCGCTCGGCTGGAACGAATGGCAGCGGTGATAACGGGTCTCGATCGCGAGCGCGGAGGCACCGTCGTCCCGGTGCGGACCACGACGTCGCTCGAGGAAGCCAGCGACGGCGCGGGAGCCGTGTTCGCCGCCGTTCGCGTCGGCGGCCTCGCCGCCCGGATCGTGGACGAACGCGTCCCGCTCGAGCTCGGCGTGCTCGGTCAGGAGACCGTCGGTCCGGCAGGCGTGGCGTTCGCGCTCCGAACCGTCCCCGAGATGCAGCGGATCGCGACGGTGGTGCGCGATCGTGCGCCAGACACGGGGTTCGTCAACTTCACCAATCCCGCCGGTTTGGTCACCGAGGCGCTGCGCACGGTGCTCGGCGATCGCGTGATCGGGATCTGCGACTCGCCGACCGCGCTCTGGCGGCATGCGGCCGCGGCGCTCGGACGGCCGATGTCGTCGCTGCGGCCCGGCTACGTCGGGCTCAATCACCTCGGCTGGCTAGGCGCTTTGTGGGACGAAGACCACGATGTCATGCCCGCGTTTCTTGGCGACGATCGCGTCGCGCAGGTGCACGAGGTGCAGCTGGCCGGCGTGAGCGATGTTCGCGAACGGGGCATGATCCCGAACGAATACCTCGCGTACTACCGAGCGACGACTGACGTGATCTCCGCGTTCCGACGCGACGGCGCGCGTGCGGAGATCCTCGCCCGACAACAGGCGGCGTTTTACGGCACGGAGGCCTCGTCCCCAGAAGAGGCGGTGGCCGCGTGGCGCCGGGCGAAGGACGCTCGTCACTCGACGTACATGGCCGAGACGGACGGCGTCGGGGACGTCACCACCGCAGTGTCGACTTCTGTGGTAACGCCGGACGACGAGGTGACGTCGGCGGACGAAGAAGGATACGGCGGGGTCGCCGCTGCTTTCGTTCGCGCGGTCGCGAACGACACGCGCGACCGGCTCATCCTTGGCGTTCGAAACGGCGAGACGGTCGGCTGGCTCGACGACGACGCGACGGTCGAGGTTCCATGCGTCGTAGGCGATGCAGGTCCAGAAGCCGACCATGTCGACGGTCTCGGCGCCGATGAGCGTCGGCTCATGGAACGCGTGAGGGAGGCCGAACGCGCGACGCTCGCGGCCATCGATTCGCCGTCGCGCGGCGCTGTGTTGGAAGCGATCGCTTGCCACCCCGTCGTTCAATCGCGCGAGCTGGCGGAACGCATCGTGGACGGCTACTTCGAACGACACACGTGGATGCGGGAGAGGTACACGTGAGCACGTTCGACATCGCGGTCGTCGGCGCTCCCTTCCTCGACCTGACGTTCGCCGGCCTCCCCCGCGTGCCCGGTCCGGGTGAAGAGATCATCGCGCGGGAGCTCCACATCGCTCCGGGCGGCACGGGGATGCAGGCGATCGGCGCGGCGCGACTCGGTCTTTCCGCCGCCCTCGTCTCGCCGATCGGCGACGACCCTGCCGGCGAGGTTCTGCGAACGATGCTCTCGGCGGAGGGTGTCGAGTGGATCGGGCGTCGTACCGGATCGACGGCGACCACGACCATCCTTTCGACGCCCGACGGTTCGGCGATGGCGACGGCGTTCGACAAGACCGAACCGACCGCAGGGGACGTCGTCGCCGTCGGCGCGAGCGCGTTCGTGCTGTCCCTCGGCCGGCTCCCTCTTCGGCCACCGAATGGTGCCGTCTACGCGACGACGGGCGGCATCGAACTCGAAGCAGGCCTCAGCGTCGATGCTCGATCGCTCGACGGCGTTCGGGCGCTGATCCTCAACGAACGCGAGGCGAACAGGCTGACCGGCGCGACCGACTCTGCGGCGGCCGCGACGACGCTCGCGCGCGACGTCGAGTGCGTGGTCGTAACCCTCGGCCCGCGCGGCGCGCTCGCGGTCGAGAACGGCCGAGAGGTGCGAGTCGAGGCACCTGGAGTCGTGGCCGTCGACACGACCGGCGCGGGTGATCTCTTCGTCCCGGCCTACATCTGGGCGGATCTGAACGGACTCGATGTCGAGGGGCGCGTCGCGTGGGCGGCGCTCTATGCCGGCCTATCCGTCCGCGCGCCGACGGCGTTCGACGGGGCAGCACGCCTCGACGAGCTCCTCACAGAGGGAGCCCGACGCGGGTTACGACGTGAGAGGTCAGCCGCTCGTCCTGATTGAAGCCCGCCGGCGGCGACTATCGAAGAGCAGCCAGCGCGCGTTCGAGCGTCGTCGCCCACGGCCGCGAGGCGATCGCGGGGACGCGGATTCGCTCGCACTCTTCACGGAGCCACTCGCTGTAGCACCAGCTCGCTCGCGCGCGGCGAGGTTGCTCCTCGCCCTCGCGAGTGAGGAAGTTGCGAGCAAGCTGGTCCTCGTCCTCCTCGACTATGAACACCGCGCGGACGTGACCGTCCGCCGCCACGCCGTCGTACGTCCTCTGCATCGCGAGCGAGGGGAGGATGAAGTCGCCCTCGAGCGCGATCGGAGGTCCGGAATCGAGATGGTTGCCGATCACCGCTTCGAGCGCCTCGGCCATCACCTCGGCGTACGCCCTCGTGTGCGCGAGCATCCCGGCGTCATCGAGCGCCAGCACCTCCTCGGGATGGAGTCGCCACCGATGGAGCTCCGGATACCGCTCGGGCGATGTCATCCGCTCTAGCACGACGTGGAAATCGTCCACGGCCACGACGCTCGCGCCGAACCGCGCTGCGACGTCCGAAGCGATCTGCGACTTGCCGACGCCGCTCGCGCCACCGAGCAGGAGGACCGTCGGGTCGGTCACGCTCTCACGATCAAGCCGCCGTCGATCCGCAGCGACTCGCCCGTGATGAACGACGACTCGTCCGACGCGAGGAACACGACCGCCGCAGCGACCTCGTCCGGTTGACCTACCCTGCCGATCGGGTGCATCGACGTCCACATCGCCATCTGCGCGTCAGGATCCTCGGCCTCGCTCAGGATTTTCTCGTTCATCTCCGTGAGGATCGTTCCGGGCACGATCGAGTTGATCCGGATCCCTTTCGGCGCATACTCCACCGCTGCCTGTCGAGTCAGCGCATCCACGCCACCTTTGCTTGCCGCGTATCCGGCCCATCCGAGGAACGCGACATGACCCTGTACCGAGCCGGTGTTGATGATCGATCCGCCACCGGTCCGCAGCATCTCGGGGATCGCGGCACGCATGCCGCGCCACACCCCGATGAGGTTGACGTCCAGCACGCGGCGGAAATCGTCCTCGCTCATCTCGTCGGCCGTCCCCGGGATCGCCACGCCGACGTTGTTGAACATCACGTCGAGGCGGCGCCAGCGATCGACGGCCTCACGAACGAGGGCCTCGACGTCCGACATCCTCGTGACGTCCGCTCGAACGAACATCGCTTCGCCGTTCGACTCCCGGATCTCGTGCGCCACGTTCTCGCCGCGCTCCTCCGCGACGTCGCCGATCACGACGCGGGCGCCTTCCGCAGCGAGAGCTTTCGCCGATGCTCTGCCGATGCCGTTCGCGCCGCCGGTCACGACCGCGACCTTCCCGTCGAGCCGACCCATCTCGCCTCCCCTACGCGCCCCTGAACTTCGGCTCGCGTTTGTTGACGAACGCGTCGACCCCCTCAGCTGCGTCGGCGGTCGCGCGCAAGCGCGCGAGCGCCGACTGCTCCACCGTCAGCCCTTCCTCCAGCTCCGCATCCCCCGCCACCTCGATCAACCGAAGCATCTCCGTCGTCGCGAGCGGCGCGATCTTCGCCATCGCCTCGGCCTTCGCCAGCGCCGTCTCCATCAGCCGCTCCGAGTCGACGATCTCCGCGACGAGGCCGAGGCGGAACGCGTCCTCCGCGCTCAGCCGCCGGGCCGACAGCATCACGTCGGCCGCCACGAACGGCCCGGCGGCACGCGTCAATCGCTGCGTTCCGCCGCCGCCCGGCGAGAGACCCAGCAAGCCTTCGGGGAGTCCGAACCAGGCGTTCGAGCTGGCGATCAACACGTCGCAGCACAATGCGATCTCGAAGCCACCGCCGAGCGCGTAGCCGTTCACCGCGCCCACCACAGGCTTGGGGAACCGGTCGATCCGCGTGAACAGCCCCCGGGTGTATCGCTGGTACTCGCCGAACGCCTCCTCGTCCTGCTCGGCGTACTCGCCGATGTCGGCGCCGGCCACGAACGCCTTCTCGCCGGCTCCGGTCAGGATCACGACCCGCACGTCGACATCGCCCTCGGCCTCGTCGAGACCCCGTTTGAGCTCGTTCAGCATGGACGTGCTGAGCGCGTTCAACTTGTCCGGCCGATTGAACGTCAGAACGACCGCAGGACCTCGCCGCTCGGACAGAACGAGCGTCACGAGCCCATCAGCCCGTCGTCTCGCAGCGCGCGGATCTCGGCATCCGAGAAGCCGGATTCGCTCAGGACCTCGTCGGTGTGCGCGCCGACGGCGGGCGGACCGGAACGGATCTCGCCGGGCGTCTCTGAGAACCGCATCGGAACGCCGACGACGCGAAGGTCGCCGCCCGAGGGGTGACGAACGGTCTCGAGCAGCCGGTTGTGCTCGACCTGCGGGTCGTCGACGAGGTCATCGAACGTCTGCACCGGCGCGGCCCACACATCTTTCGTCGCCAGGATGTCGAGCCAGTCTTTGGCGGATCGTTCGATGAGCCGCTCCTGAACGATCCGGTAGACATCGTCTCGATCGTCGTATGCCCGATTCCCCTCGTCGTACTGGGCGAGCTCAGGAGCGTCGATCAACTCACCGACGACTGCGAGGGACGCCATGGCGATGGCGATCGGCCGATCCGCTGTTCGATAGATGCCGAACGGCGCCGAGAGCCACGCGCCGCCGATCCCCGCTTCGCTTCGCTCGAAAGGCTTGCCCATGTTCAGGAACGCGGCGATCTCCTGACACTGGAGCGCGATCGCCGTGTTGAACAGACTCACGTCGATCCGCTGCCCCTCGCCGGTGCGCTCGCGGTGGAACAACCCGACCATCGCGGAGAACGCCAGGAGCAGCGCCGTGCTCGCATCGACGATCGAGCTCCCCGACGGCGTCGGCGGGTCATCGCGCCGGCCCCCGTACGCGGCGAGCCCCGTCATCGACTGGATCAACAGGTCCTGCCCGGGCCGGCCGACGTACGGTCCGTCCGGCCCGAAGCCGGTTCCCGATACGAACACGATCGACGGATTCACCGTCCGAAGGTCGTCGTAGCCGATCCCCAGCCGGTCCATCACACCCGGCCGGAAGTTCTCGACGATGAGCTCACATCGCTCCGCGAGTCGCAGGACGACGTCGCGAGCGCGCGGATGCTTCAGGTCGATGGCGACGCTCCGCTTGTTGCGGTTCATCGCCAAGAAGAACGGGCTCTGCCCGTCGAGCAGCTCTCCCATCGCGCGGAGACCGCGTTCCCATTCGCCCGGGCCGGGCCGTTCGATCTTCACGACGTCGGCGCCCATGTCTCCGAGGAACTGCGTGGCCCACGGGCCCAACATCATCTGCGTGAAGTCGAGAACTCGAACGCCCTCGAGCGCGCGCGTCACCTGGACACGCCTCTCCGGTCGCCCGTGCGCATGCTCTCCGCGTACCACGTGTCGAGTGCATTCAGGACCGCGCCGGCATCACCGCCGTCGCGCAGCCACGAGTTGATCAGCTCGCCACCTCGCTCCTGGAACTCGAGCACGCCGTCGTACCGCGGACGCAGCCACGCCGCGTCCAGGGCGGGGAGCGTATCCGCGAAGAAGCCGGACGACGACGCGTTCACGCCCGGATTCGTCCATGCGGCTCGGTGACCCGGCTGACCGCCGCCCTCGAAGTACACGGTGCGCTGGGTCTCCGCGTCCGCGACGAACCTCGCGTACTCGATCGCGGCGTCGACGTTGCGCGAATGCACAGAGACGGCGAGACCCGCTCCGCCGAGCGTTCCCTGCGGAACGCCGTCGACGCCCTGGGGCGCCGGTGCGAAGCGCACGATGTTCGGACGGAAGCCCGGACGCGCGTAGTTCGAATAGCCGAACGCGAGCGGGCAGTACGGGACCTCGTCGGTCGTGCACATTCGCTCGAGCATCGACGGCGGGTTCCACGAGGTGCTCTCGGGATGGGACGCGGCGACGACGCTCCGGAGCGTTTCGAGCGCCCGAATACCGGTGTCGCGCGAGACGACGACGTCGTCGTGTCCGCACGGCTCCTCGCCGAGCGCGCCGCACAGGGCGAGGAACGCGAGCACCGCGTCGACGGGGATCGAGGGGAATCCGACCCACGCGCCGGCCGAGCGCGCCCGCTCGGCCAGGTCGACGACGTCATCCCAGGTCCTCGGCACCTCGGCGCCGATGCGATTCAGCAGGTCCGGCCGGTACGAGGCCACCTGCGCCGCGGCGTCGATCGGGAGCGCCCACACGTGACCCTCGCACTCGTAGCTCTCGAAGCTCCGTCCCACGGTCCAGCTCCGCAGCTCGTCCAGGAACGCCTGGTCGAGATGCTCGCCGAGCGGAACGAAACATCCGCGCGCGACGGCGAACCCGGTCGCCGGATGGTCGAGCACGATGAGGTCGAACCGCTCCGCCAGCCGGTCGACCGGCTCGTCCGCGAACGCCTGGAGCGACCTCGCGGTCCACTCGATCCGCACGCCGGCATGCGACGCCGCGAACGCGTCGGCGGTCGCGCGAACGCCGCCGAGCCCTCGGACGTGATCCCACGAGATTCCGCGAAGATGGATCATCGCGCAACGGGGAGCCGAAGTCCCTCGACGCCGACCTCGATCCGCGTGATGTGCCAGCGTCCGAGGTTCGCCGTGAACATCGTCGTGCCGCGGAACGCGATGTTGGTCGGGTGCGCCACCGTGTGCGCCGACATCTCGCGGTAGAGGACGTCGATCCGGCCCTCGCGATCGACCCGCAGCACCTGGCTCGGCTCGTAGCACCCGACGTACATGTTCCCCTCGATGTCGAACGCGAGCCCGTCGGGCCACGCGTTCGGCGTCTCAACGACGCGTTCGAGCTCGCCCGCGGAGCCGTCCTCGCGCAGCGCGATCCGCGACACCCGATTCCCGAACGTCTCGGCGACATACAGGTTCGAGCCGCTCTCGTCGAACGCCAGCCCGTTGGCGAAGTTCACCGAGCGCTCGTACCAGAGCGTCGCCTTCCCCTCGGGATCGACACGCCACACGCCCGGTCCGGGATGGCGGAACGCGTGACTGTCCGAAACGTACAGATCGCCGTCGGGTCCGAACGCCGGGTAGTTCGGGATGCGGAACCCGTCCGCGGAGAATGGCTCGACGCGTCCGGATGCGACTTCCATCCGGAACACGGCCGCGTGCTTGAGGTCGCACACGTATAAGTATTTCGCCGAGTCGTCGAACGCCATCCCCAGGCAGAACCCGCCCGTCGACGCGACCTCCGTGAGCGACCGGCCGTCCGGATCGAGCCGGTAGATCTGTCCGCGCTCGCCACCGCACCACACGCTGCCGTCGGGATGCACCGCGACGCCTTCGGGATGGTCGAGCTGCGGATCCGTCAACGTGCCGTCGTAGAAGACGCTTGCCGCGTCATCCGAAAGGAGCATCTGCTCGACGCTGACGCCTCCGCCGCAGCGGTGTCAACTCGTTAGGGTCTCGCACCGATGGCGAACGCTCTGTTCCGCATCGAGACGCCCGATGGCAACGTCCGCGTCGCGCGTGGCGATGTCGAGTCCGGCCCGGTCGAGCTCGTCGAGCTCACCGAGCTTTCCGGCATCGACGCGGGAGCTCTTCGCCGAGCGCTGGACGGTCCCGGTGACGGCGACATACCTCCCGGCTCGCGCGTCCTCCCACCGGTCGCGCCAACGCAAGAGGTGTGGGCCGCCGGGGTCACGTACGAGCGGTCACTCGAGGCGCGTAGCGAAGAAGCGGCCGACGCGACGCCGTACGACCTCGTGTACGTTGCCGAACGCCCCGAGCTCTTCTTCAAGGCGCCCGGCTGGCGCGTTCGAGGGCCGAACGAACCGATCGCCATCCGCGCCGACTCGGGATGGGACGTTCCCGAACCGGAGCTCGCCCTCGTGCTCGACACGGAGATGAACGTCATCGGCTACACGATCGGCAACGACGTCTCGTCTCGGACGATCGAGGGCGAGAACCCGCTCTACCTGCCGCAGGCCAAGGTCTACGACGGGGCGTGCGCGTTCGGACCGGCGCTCGTCGCGGCCGACCGCGTCGAGCCGCCGTTCGACATCCGCGTCGACATCGTGCGCGAGGGCGTCAGCGTGTTCTCGGGCGAGACGAGTACCGCGAAGATGCGCCGGTCGTTCGAAGAGCTCGCCGCGCACCTCGGCCGCGCGCTCACGCTTCCGCACGGCGCGATCCTGCTCACCGGTACCGGTATCGTGCCTGACACAACCGTGACGCTCCACGAGGGCGACGTCGTCCGGATCGAGATCGACCGCCTCGGGGTGCTCGAGAATCGAGTCGAGATCGTCGGTCGCGGGTAGGTCTCCCCGCCATGGAGATGCGAAGGCTCGGAGCGACAGGCGCCAAGATCTCGGTGATCGGCCTCGGCACGTGGGAGGCGGGCGGCGACGAGTGGGACAAACGCTCCGACGACGACGCGATCCACGCCATGCACGCCGCGATCGATGCCGGGATGAACTGGATCGATACGGCGGAGTCGTACGGCGGCGGGCGCTCCGAGGAGCTCATCGGCGAGGTGCTCCGCGACCGCCGGGACGAGGTGCTGGTGTTCACGAAGGTGGCGCACTTCGCGTCCGGCCTCCGCCCCGACGACATCCGCCGCGCGATCCGCGGTTCGCTGAAGCGTCTGGGAACGGATCGGGTCGACCTGTACCAGATCCACTGGCCGGCGGAGCACATCGTGCCCATCGAGGAAGCGTGGTCGACGATGGCCGAGGTTGCCGACGAAGGACTCGCCCGCCACATCGGCGTGTCGAACTTCGATCGGACGCTCGTCGAACGGTGCCTTGCGATCCGACAAGTGGACTCGGTCCAGAACCGGCTGTCGCTCCTCGCGCAGCGCGATCGCGACAGACTCATACCGTGGCTCGCCGCGCGGGGCATCGGTTACCTCGGCTACTCGCCGCTAGCGTTCGGGCTGCTGACCGGCTCGATCACGCGTGAGACGACGTTCGAACCCGACGACTGGCGGAGCGGCCAGGGCGACGTCGGCTACTACGATGAGTACTTCGCGCCCGGCGTGATCGGTCCGCACCTCGACAAGGTCGAAAGACTCCGCCCGATCGCCGCAGGGCTGGGTGTACCGACTGGCACGCTCGCGCTCCGGGCCGTGCTCGAGATCACCGGCGTGAGCGGCGTGATCGTTGGGTCGCGCGACGAGCGGCACGTGCGTGACAACACGTCGGCCGGCGAGTTCCGGCTCGACGACGAAACGAAGCGCGAGATCGACGCGATCTTCCTCGGATAGCTGGGCGATCGGTCCTTCGACACGCGTTCATCGGGCCAGATCGAATCGCGGGCCGGCGGCGGCAACGAGCCACCTCCGCAAACGGGGGCACCGCTAGACGTCAGCGTAGAAGGAGGACGGCCAGAGGTGTTTCGTGTCGATCAGCGAGGCGCGGAAACGGTGACGCCGGCAGCGGCCCGAACCACAGCTAGAACGAGCCTTGCCCATGTGGGCTTTCGAACCGGCCTGCGCGATGACTGCTCGTCCGTCAGCTCGGCGAGGCGCTCCTGGATCTCCGCCTCCCACGCGTCCCAACTCTCCATGGGCAGAACATCGGCACGTTGGTGGACCGCCTCAAGGCCCGGAGAATCATTCCCAAGCCCCAGTGAGGGAAATACCGGCACGCCAGGGCGATCGTCCAAGATTCCAAGTCAGCTTCGAACACGGAGAGTGCACGACCGCCTCGCGCCGCTCGGCTACCGCCGGCTTCAGCCGACCGCCTCGCCGCTTACGGGGTCGAATGCGTGCAGTCGGGCTGTGTTCACGACGAGCTCCAACCGATCGCCCACGCGAACGGGCGTCCGTTCGTCGATTCGCGCCACGAACTGATTGGCACTCCCGAGCGCGAACGCCGGCCCGTCGTCGTGTACTCCGAAGTCGCCGTCGCCGGCGTCGGGCACATCCACGACCGGCGCACCGATGTCGAAGTGCACGTGCAGATCCCGCCCGATCGTGTCGACGCGTTCGACGTTCGCCACCATGCGCGCGTCGGCCGGCGCGGTCGGCGCGAGCGCCGCGTGCTCCAGGTCGTCCGGGCGGATACCCACGACGACCGGCAGGCCCTCGTACACGCGGAGCCGCGGATGACGTTCGAACACCCGGTCGTCAATCCCGAGCCGATGCGTTCCGAACGCGAGCGTGGGGACGCCGTCGTCACGGGTCAGCGTTGCCTCGACCAGGTTCATCGGCGGCGTCCCGATGAACCCGGCGACGAACAGGTTCGCCGGCTCGTCGTACAGCTCGCTCGGTCGGCCCACCTGCTGCAGCACGCCGTCGCGCATCACCGCGACGTGGTCGCCAAGTGTCATCGCCTCGACCTGGTCGTGGGTCACGTACAGCGTGGTCACGCCCACTGCACGCTGGATCCGGATCAGCTCGCCGCGCATGCCCGCACGGAGCTTCGCGTCGATGTTCGACAAGGGCTCGTCCATCAGGAACACCTGCGGCTGCCGAACGATGGCCCGTCCAAGCGCGACGCGCTGGCGCTGGCCGCCTGATAGCGAGCGAGGCCGCTTGTCCAGGACCTTGTCGATCTCGAGGATGCGGGCGACCTGACGAACCATCCGGTCGACGTCGTCCTTCTTGGCGCGGCGGGTGCGAAGGCCGAACGCGATGTTCTCGTACGCCGTCATGTGCGGGTACAGCGCATAGTTCTGGAACACCATGGCGACGTCGCGATCGCGAGGTGATTCGTCGGTGACGTCGCGCCCGCCGATGCGGATCGTGCCGTTGGTCACCTCCTCGAGACCCGCGACCATCCGAAGCACCGTGGTCTTGCCGCATCCCGAGGGACCGACGAGCACGAAGAAGCTGCCGTCGGGCACGTCGAGATCGAGCGACGACACCGCCTCGATACCGCCGCGGTAGACCTTGGTGACGTCGTCGAGCTCGACCTCGCCCATCGGTCGGCTACGCCCACCACATCTTCGGCTTCTCCTCGCGGATCACCACGGCCTGCAGCAGCTCGATCGCCTTGCGGAGCCCCTCGTCCATCGACATGAGCTGGTCCTCGTGCTCGATGCTCAACACGTAGTCGTAGTCGACCGCTCGGAGCGCGGAGACGAAGTCGCGCCAGGTGCGTTCGCCCTGTCCGTAGCCGACGGTTCGGAACGTCCACGCCCGCTCCAGCACCCTGTCGTAGTGCTTGGTGTCGAGGTTCCCGTTCACGGCGACGTTCCGACGGTCGACGAACGTGTCCTTGGCATGCACGTGGAAGATCGCGTTGTCGGCGCCGAGGACCTTGATCGCCTCGACGACGTCGATCCCCTGCCAGAACAGGTGGCTGGGGTCGAGGTTCGCGCCGATGGACTCGCCGACGGCGGCCCGGAGCTTCAACAGCGTCTCCGGGTTGTAGACGACGAACCCGGGGTGCATTTCGAGGGCGATCTTGGTGACGCCATGCGCCCGAGCGAGCTCGGCCGCGTCCGTCCAGTACGGGATCACGACCTCGTCCCACTGCCACTCGAGCACTTTCAGAAAGTCGTCCGGCCACGGGCAGGTGACCCAGTTCGGGTACTTCGCGCCGGCGTGGTCGCCGGGACAGCCGGAAAATGCGTTCACGACCGGGACCTCGAGCACCTCGGCCAACCGGATCGTCTTGTCGAACACCTCCCGATCGCGCTTGGCGAACTCGGCGTCGGGATGAACGGGGTTCCCGTGCTGGCTGAGCGCGCTGATCACCAGGCCGCGCGACTCGACGGCGCGGCGAAACGCGGTTGCCTTGGTCGGATCGGCGAGGAGCTCGTCGGGGTCGCAGTGATGGTTACCGGGATAGTTGCCCGTCCCGAGCTCGACCGCGTCCAAGCCGAGCGCTTTGACCTTGTCGAGCATCTGCTCGAATGCCAGTTCCCGGTACAGCACCGTGAACACGCCGAGCTTCACGTCGATGCCCCCTGTCGTTCCATTCGTACTTCGATCCAGCGTTGCTCCCGATCGCTCTCGGCGATCGCCTCCACCAGTCGTGTCACCCGATGCGCGTCCTCGAACGTCGCGAACGTTCCGTTGCGCGTTCGCCCGTCGCGATGCGCGGCGACGGCGGCATAGAAGTCCTCGAACAGGTTCCGCAGCGCATCGGCCCAGCCTTCTGTGTGGCCGCCGGGGAGGTGGGCGAGCGCCGCCGCAGGCGGCGCGAGCGCGCCGGGGTCGCGGGGGACCTCGAGGCTCGCGCCGTCGCGCCGACCCACGCGAAGCGTGTTCGGCTCCTCCTGGTTCCACTCGAACGACGCCGTCGCCGCGTCCACGCCGATCGTCAGCCGGTTCTTCGCCCCCGCAGTCACCTGCGACACCGTGAGGACTCCGCGCGCGCCACTCCTAAATTGCAGCAGCACGTTCGCGAAGTCGTCGGTGTCGACGGGAACGCGTTCGGTCGGTCCCTCCCCGCGCCGAAACGTCTCGGCCTCCGCTGTCGGACGAACCCGCTCATCGTGCACCCGCCCGAGCTGCGCCATCACCGCGACAACCACGTCGCCCGTGACGTGCTGCGCGAGGTCCAGCCAGTGCGACCCGATGTCGCCGACCGCGCGGGTACTACCGGCTCGGGCGGCCTCCAACCGCCAGTTCCAGTCCTCGGCGAACAGCAGCCAGTCCTGGAGATACGCGCCACGAACAAGATGCGCCGCGCCGTGCGCGCCGGACGCGAGCTCGGCGCGGATCTGCTGGACGAGCGGGAAGTGCCGGTAGTTGAAACACACGCCGGTCACGACGTTCGCCGACGACGCCGCCGAGACGAGCGCGGACGTCTCGGCCGAGTCCATCGCTAGCGGCTTCTCGGACAGGACGTGCTTGCCGGCCACAAGTGCCGCGGCGGTCACCTCGGCGTGGAACACGTTCGGCGTGCAGTTGTGGATGACGTCGACGTCGTCGTCGAGCACGTCCGCCAACGACGCATAGGCGCGTGAGAGGCGAAGCCGTTCGGCCGCTGTCTGAGATCGCTCCGGCGTGCTCGCCAGCACCCCGACCAGCTCGACGTCGCGAAGGCGCGACAACGAGTCGACGTGCGCCGACCCGGCGAACCCGGTCCCGACGATCGCTGCTCGGATCGGCGTCCCCCGCGAAGCCACGTGCGTCATGCTAGGCGCGATGCCGATCATCTCGCTCCGCCCGCGTTTGTCGCCGATCTGGCAGAACCGCGACTTCCGCAACTACTGGTTCGGCGAGGCCGTCTCGGGCCTCGGCGACAGCCTCACTCACTTCGCGCTCCCGATCGTGGCAGCCGTGACGCTTCGCGTGACGCCCGGACAGATGGGGTTGATCCGCGCGCTCGGCAACGTCCCGAACGTCGCGATCGGGCTCTTGGCGGGGGTCTGGGTCGACCGCGTCTCACGCCGGAAACTCCTCATCTGGATAAACGCTGCCGCGGCCGTCCTCGTCGCATCGATTCCCGTGGCGTTCGTCCTCGGCTCTCTCACAGTCGGGCACCTCTACGTGCTGTCACTTGCCTTCGGCATCGCCTGGCCGTTCTGGTACTCCGCATGGGCCGCGTTCCTCCCCTCGGTCGTCGAGCGCGAGCACCTCGTCGAGGCGAACAGCAAGCTGATGCTCATCTTCTCGTCGACGGGTATCACAGGGCCGGGGGTCGGCGGCATTTTGATCGGATTGATGAAGGCGCCGTTCCTTATGGTGATCGACGCGGTCTCCTTCGTCGCGACGATCGCGTTTCTCGCTGGCATCCGCGTGCCGGAGCGCCGTGCCGACGAGGCCGAGGAGGCGGCGTCCGTGTTCCGGCGGATCGTCGAGGGGCTCCGTGTGACGTTCGTCGACCCCATGCAGCGCGCCATCACGGTCCCTCGCGCCATCCTCGACCTGATCGACGCCATCTCGCTCACCGTGATCGTTCTCTACATCCTTCGCGAGGTCGGACTGAGCCCTCAGCTCATGGGGCTCGCTTTCGCGCTGAGCTCCGTCGGGTTCGTGGCCGGTTCGCTGATCGCGCCTCGCGTGGAGCGTCGATTGGATATCGGCGGCATGATCGTGCTCGGCCTGTTCCTCGTTGCGGCGAGCCCGTACACGATGGTCGTCGCGAACGACTCGCTGCCAGACACGGTGAACGTCCTGCTCTTCGCCTTTCCGGGCTTCATCGGCGGAACCGGCGGCGTGATCCAGTACATCGGCCTGACGGCGCTCCGACAATCGATTACGCCCGAGCGCGTGTTGGGGCGCGTCTGGGCGAGCGCGAGCGTGCTCGGCGCGGTGATGTCGGTGATCGGCGCGCTCCTCGGCGGTCTCCTCGGCGATACCGTCGGCCTGCGCCCGGCCGTCGCGATCGCCGCTGTGGCGTACGCCATTCCGTTCCTGTACTCGCTCGTGTCGCCGTTGCGCAGGGCGGCACGCATCGTCGCGACGGTCGGCACGCAGGACGAAGCGATTACCGACACGACGACGACCTGAATCCCGCCGCTAGAGCTACGTTCTGCTCGCCGACGCGAGCCGTTCCACCTGCTCCGCGAGCTGGTGGATCATCCCGGCGAGCACTCGAACGTCGTCCGCGTCCGCGGGGTAGTCGCCGTTCGCGAGGCGCTCGGCCGTCTCCCTGACCTTATGGATCTCCGCGAGGGCAGCGTCGGAATCGCTCCGTTCTGCCTGCGTCAGCTCAACCTCACTGGCCGACCGGTCCGCACGCGGGATGACCGCATTCGCAGACGTGATCGAGGTGCGAGCCCTGTTCCGCGTGCCTGCGGCAGTGATCGCTGCAGACGTTCTCACCGTCTGCGACGTCGCACTGACAGCCGGCGTGTCGGCACCGCGTTCCCAGTTGGATGGCGGACTCCTCCTCGCGCTGGGCCATGTCGCTCGAACAAGCGTCCGCCTACCCGAGGGGGGATACGCCGAAACGCCACGGCGTCAGGGTCCTGACGCGTCCGGCGGCTTTCTCGCGACCGCGTGGAAGAGATGCCAGTGCTTGTCCTCGGACGTGGCGCGGCCGTCTTCCTCTTCCTCGTCGAACCGCTCGACCTCGAATCCGTCGAAGAGCGCCACCGCCTCGTCGTGCGTGAACGCCGAGACGTCGTCCTCGGGCGCCCAGGTATCGCGGTCGCCGAGCAGCTCGCCCGCGAACCGGCCTCCAGGCGCGATCGCGTCGCCGATCCGGCTCCACACGTCGCCGAACGCGTCGGGCCGGCAGAAGAACAGGGTGAAGCTCGCCCAGACCAGATCGACGCCGGTAGGAAGATCCACGTCCTCCATCCTCGACACGACCGTCGTCAGGCGGCTGGACACAGTCCCCGGGACTCGACGGCGAACGCGCTCGATCGCCTCCTCCTCGGCATCGATGGCGAACACTCGCCATCCCCGCCGGAGCATGGCCAGTGTGTCGATTCCCGATCCGCACCCTAGATCGACGGCCGAACGCTCTTCGCTCGCACCGAACGCGTCGAGGACCTCGAGGAGCATCTCGCGCGGCTCGCGACCCTCGTGCTCGTCGTAGTACTCGGCCCACTCGGAGCGGGTGGTCATCGTCGCGCATCATAGGGAGCGATGCGGACCGACGAACCCGAGCTCGAGGCGCCCCAGCGCGTCGCTCGCGACGTGTTCGGGCGCGGCATCCGCCTGATCCTGTCCTACGTCCGGATGCACCCCAAGCCGTTCGCGCTCGCCGTGGCCGGTGCCCTCCTGTTCGCCGTCGGATCGGTCGCCGTCACCATCGCCCTCGGGCGCGTCACGGATCGAGTCCTGCGGCCGGCGTTCACCCCCGAGGGGGTCTCGGCGTCCACGATCTGGCTCGGGGTCGCCGCGGTGGTGGGTCTGGCCTGCATCCGAGCCGCCGGCATCGGCATCCGCCGGTACTTCAGCGGTGTGATGGGTTCATCGGTCGCCGCGTCGCTGCGCGACCGAGTCTCCGACCGCTACCGCGATCTGTCGCTCTCGTACCACCGCGGACGACCCACGGGCGAGCTGCTCGCGCACATGGAGGCCGACGTCGAGGCGTCGATCGAAGTCATCTACCCCGTCCCCTTCTCGGTGGGGGTGATCCTCCTCGTCGTCTTTGCTCTGATCTCGCTCGTCGTGACCGACCCGTTTCTCACGCTGGTCGGCCTCGTCGTCATCCCAACGCTCGGATTGATGAACCGCGCGTTCGCTCGACGGATGCAGGCGCCGGTCGAGCGCGCGCAGGAGCGGATCGGCGAGGTCTCGGCGATCGCGCACGAGTCGATCGACGGCGCGCTGGTCGTCAAGACGCTCGGCCGGGAGAACGCCGAGGTGAACAGGCTCCGCACAAAGGCACAGGAGCTGCGCGACCAACGTGTGCGAGCCGGCTACGTCCGAGCGACATTCGAGGAAGGGCTCGAGGCGCTCCCCAATCTCGCGGTGATCGTTCTGCTCGCGATCGGGTCGTGGCGCCTGTCGACCGGCGACGTGACGCTCGGAACGCTCGTCCAGGTCGTCACGCTGTTCGGTCTGCTGTCGTGGCCGATGCGGTTCGTCGGCTGGATCCTCGCCGAGATCCCGCGCGCCGTCGTCGGGCACGGTCGCGTCACCGAGGTGCTCGAGCAGCCGGTCACGATCGACCTCCCCGCCGACCCGACCCCGCTCCCCGACGGCCCGCTCGACGTTCGCGCCGAGGCCCTGACGTACGGGTTCGACGGCTTCCGGGTGCTCGACGAAGTGGCGTTCCACATCGAAGAGAACGAGTCTGTCGCGATCGTCGGCGCGACCGGCGTCGGCAAGTCGACGCTCGCGCAACTGATCGTTCGGCTCGACGACCCCGATTCCGGCGAGATCCTCCTCGGCGGAGTCAACGTCCGCCACGTCGAGCCCAGGTCACTTCGTCGCGCGGCATCGATCGTGTTCCAGGAGAGCTTCCTGTTCGCGAACACCGTCGCCGAGAACATCGGGCTGGATTCGGACGCGACGCGACAGGACATCGAACGCGCCGCCACCATCGCGCGCGCCGATCGCTTCATCCGCGACCTCCCGAACGGCTACGACACGGTCCTCGGCGAACGCGGGCACACGCTCTCGGGCGGTGAGCGCCAGCGGGTCGCGCTCGCCCGCGCGCTCGTGCGGAGCCCTCGCGTCCTGATCCTCGACGACGCGACGAGCGCGGTCGACCCGACGATCGAAGCGGAGATCCTGGCGGCCCTTCGAACGAACCTGCAGACGACGCTGATCGTCGTCGCTTACCGACTCTCCACGATCCGCCTGGCCGACCGGGTCCTGTACCTGGACGACGGACGCATCCGGGCGACCGGTTCGCACGACGAGCTCATGGCCGAGCCCGGCTACGCCGCCATGATCCGCGCGTACGAGCGCCGGGAGCGTCGGGCGGCAACCGAGCAAGGCGCCGACCGTGAGGCGGCACGAAGATGAGTGCGACGACGATCGACCCCACGCAGGTCGACGCCCGCGAAGACGACCTCCCCATCCCGGCGCACCTCCGGAGCGCGTGGAGCGTCCTGTTCGAGGGCCTGCGTCTCAGTCCCGAGCTCCGGAAGGGCCTCGGGTTCACCATCGCCATCTCGCTCGGCGCAGTCATCGGCAACCTGGCGACGCCGATCCTGATCCAGCAGATCTTCGATCACGGCTTCCGCGGCGGGTTCCGCGCAACGTTCGTGTTCGGTCTGTGCGCCGTCGCGTTCGGCATCGTCACGCTGGCGTTCCTCGCGGCGCGAGCAGCGGCTCGCCGGCTGGTTCGCTCCTCGGAGGAAGCGCTGATGGGCCTGCGCGTGCGGGGCTTCGAGCACATCCATCGACTGTCGATCGCCACGCAATCGCGCGAACGCCGCGGCGTGCTCGTAGCCCGCGTCACTGCCGACGTGGACACGCTCGCCGAGTTCACCGAGGAAGGGGCGATCTCGTGGATCTGGGCGATCGTCCAGATCGTCGTGGTGTTCGTGATCATGCTCCTGTTCTCGTGGCAGCTCACGATCCCCGTCGTACTTCTCGTCCTGCCGCTGCTGCTGGTGATGGGCAAGCTGCAAGCGTCGATGTCGGCGGCGTACGACGCCGTCCGGGTCCGCGTCGGGGAGATGCTGTCGGAGGTCTCCGAGAGCGTGATGGGCGCCGACGTCGTCCGCGCCTACGGACTCGAGGAGCGCGTCGACATGCGCGTCAAGCGCTCGATCCACGAGCGGTATCGCGCGCACGTGCTCGCGCACCTTCGCACCGCCACGATGTGGCCGATGGGGACGGTGTTCTGGGGCCTCGCGTACGCCGTCGTCATCGTGGTCGGCGCGATGTTCGGTCCGGAGTGGGGGCTGACCTTCGGAACCGTGTCGGCGTTCCTTTTCCTCGCCGACATGTTCCTGCACCCGTTCACCGACCTTCCCGAGATCTACGCGCAGACGCAGACCGCGATTGCCGGCTGGCGCAAGATCCTCGCGCTCCTCGAGATGCCCGTGGACGTGCAGGAGCCGTCGCCCGGCGTGGCGCTCCGCGGCGGCGCGCTCGACGTGAAGGCCGAGGACGTCTCGTACCGCTATGGAGACGGGCCGCTCGTTCTGCGCGACGTATCCGTGGAGGTCCAACCCGGGGCACACGTCGCGGTGGTCGGCGAGACCGGTTCGGGGAAGACCACGTTCTGCAAGCTCCTCGCGCGCCTCGCCGATCCGGTGAGCGGACGCATCGAGGTCGGTGGCGTCGAACTGGGCGAGGTCGCTCGCGCATCGCGCCAGAACGCGATCCGGATGGTGCCGCAGGACGGGTTCCTGTTCGACCTCACCGTTCGGGAGAACGTTCGCGCGGGCCGTGAAGGCGCGAGCGACCGCGACGTCGAGTCGGCGTTCGACGAGCTCGGCCTGCGTGACTGGGTGGAGTCGCTGTCCCACGGGCTCGAGACGCGCGTGGGCGAACGGGGCGAGGCGCTCTCGGTCGGCGAACGCCAGCTCGTTTCGCTCGTGCGGGCGCAGATCGGGAACCCCGGACTGCTGATCCTCGACGAGGCGACGAGCGCCGTCGATCCGGCCACCGAGCGCCGCATCTCCGAGGCGTTGCGCCGGGTGTCGGCCGGGCGAACGACGATCACGATCGCGCACCGCCTGTCGACCGCAGAGGGCGCCGACGAGATCTTCGTGTTCGACGCCGGCCGGGTGGTCGAACGCGGCAGACACGCGGAGCTCGTCGACGCCGGGGGAACGTACGCCGGGCTCTACCGCAGCTGGCTTGGCAACGTCCGCGCGTAGCTACCGTTCGAGCGGCTTGACGCCGTCGCCTCAGGTCGCGATCGTCCTCGCGATGCGCGCCGTCTACACGTCACGGCACAGGCAACATGACGCGGATACCGAGGTTCACTTCGGCGTCCCGGGCCCGCTATACGAAGTGCCGGCGCGGATCGAGAACATACGGGCAGCACTCGACGCGGACGGCGGGTTCGAGCTCGTCGACCCGGTCGAGCACGGCGTCGAACCGATCCACGCGGTCCACGATCCGGACATGGTTCGGTTCCTCGAGACGGCGTGGACGGAGTGGCTCGGCGAGAACGGCGCGCCGGAGATGATCCCCGACACGATCCTGCATCCCGCGCTGCGCGAGGGGATGGGATCTCTCGGCGAGCCGCGATCCACGCTCGCGCGACTCGGCTACTGGACGTGGGAGACGATGACGCCGATCGTCGCCGGGACGTACGAGGCGGCCAGGTGGGCGGTGGACACCGCGCTCACGACGGTCGACCTCGTTCTCGGAGGCGAGAGCGTCGCGTACGGGCTGTGCCGTCCGCCCGGCCATCACGCACCGCGCGCGGCGTTCGGCGGGTACTGCTACTTCAACAACGCGGCAATCGCCGCCGAGGAGCTCACACGCAGGACGCACGAGCCGGTGGCGATCCTCGACGTCGACTACCACCACGGCAACGGGACCCAGCAGATCTTCTACTCACGCGGCGACGTGCTGTACGCGTCGCTGCACGGCGACCCCGATCGGGCCTACCCGTACTTCGCCGGCTTCGCCGACGAGACCGGCGCTGGCGACGGGAAGGGAGCGAACCTCAACATCCCATTGCCGGAAGGGTGCGAGGACGCCGCATATCTGGAGGCGATCGACCGCGCGCTGGACCGCGTCGCCGGGCACGGTGGATCGGTCATCGTCGTTTCCCTGGGATTCGACACCTATGCGCGGGATCCGATCTGCGACCTCGCGCTGACGAGCGCGGCGTACCACGAGGTCGGCCGGCGGATGGCGACGCTCGGAAGGCGCCTCGTCATCCTGCAAGAGGGCGGCTACTACGTTCCGCACCTCGGCGAGAACGCCCGGCAGTGGTTGCGCGGTGTCGAAGGACGGCCGCTCGAGCTGTCCCGCCTCGATTGAGCTTTACGCGGTGACGCTCAGCCTCGACAGGCGCAGGCGCCGCCGCACGCACACCCGCCGGCGGCGGGCGTGGAGCCGGCGGAGCTCGTTCCCGCGATGAACGAGAACTGCCGGCGGACCCGGTCGCTCCCGCACGACGGGCAGGCGAGCGCCGTCTCGACGGAGGCGCTCATCGACCGGCGCTCCTCGAACCGGCGCTCACACGCCATGCACACGTACTCGTACGTCGCCACCGAAAGCAGGATAGCGCCCCCGGGCGACTGGGTTGGCGCCGGTCTATAAGGCGGTGGTCCGCCGCCCGCGCGAGCCGAAGAACGCGGCGTACAGCCAGAGCAGCAGGACGGCGACGATGATCGAGCCGATCCAGGCGATCCCGTCGTTGTCCGGGAAGATCGCCTCCCACAGGAGGCCCCCGATGATGGCAGCGACCGCCCCGAGGATGATCGTCGCCACGATGCTCAAGTCCTGTCGCCCGGGCATCAACAGACGCGCGATCGCGCCGATGACGAGACCGGCCACGGCGTAGACGATGACGTCGACGACCGTGATCTTGATGTCGGCAGCCAGCATCGTGCTTCCTCCCCCCGCGGACCTGTTGGGTCCGCCTCGGACACGGACGTACCCCCGGAAACGGGGCCGTACTCCTTGCTCTCGGCCTTTGGGGCCGTCGGAATCGGACGGGGCCTGATCGCGTTGAACAAGCGGTGACCCCGAGCAGCCAGGACCTGAACGGCTCGACCTCCGACGAGGCCCTTGACGCCTATTCGCGCGTGGTCACCTCGGTCGCTGCCAGGCTGATCCCCTCGGTGGCCAGCCTCCGGGTTCGAGGCCGCGTCCGCGGGACGCAGGTGGACGGCGCGGGGTCGGCCGTCGTCATCGCGCCGGACGGGTTCGCGCTGACGTCGGCGCACGTCGTCGGGGGTACCGATCGCGGGTCGGCCTCGTTCGTCGATGGACGGGAGGTCCCCTTCGACGTGATCGGGCGCGACGAGCTCTCGGACCTGGCCGTCCTCCGTCTGCAGGGCGCCGGCTTCGAGGCTGCGGAGCTCGGCGACGCCTCGAACCTCCGCGTGGGCCAGCTCGTCGTGGCCATCGGGAACCCCATGGGCTTCGGCGGAACGGTGACCGCGGGCGTGGTGAGCGCCCTGGGTCGTGCGCTCCCCGTGAGCGCGGGCCGCGTCGTGGAGAACGTGATCCAGACGGACGCCGCCCTGAACCCCGGGAACTCCGGCGGCGCGCTCGCCGACGGGCAGGGCCGGGTCGTGGGCATCAACACCGCCGTTGCCGGTGTGGGGCTCGGCCTGGCCGTCCCCATCGACGACTCGACGCGCCGGATCATGCACGCGCTGATGACGGCGGGGAGGTTCCAACGCGCCTACATCGGCATCGCCGGCGGCGGGCGCCCGCTGCCGCCGCGGGTCGCGGCCGCTGTGGGGCGAGACGACGGCGTGGAGGTCATGCAGGTGGTGGCGGGGAGCCCCGCGGCTCGGGCGGGCATCCGCTCCGGCGACCTGATCGTCGAGCTGGACGGAGTGCCGGTCGCCGACGCGCGCGATCTCCAGCGGCTGATGGTCGGCGACGTGATCGGCCGGTCGATGAAGGCGCGGGTGTGGCGCGACGGCGAGCTTCGAACGATCACGATCCATCCCGCCGAGCTCACGGCTGCCTGACCCAAGGCAGGGACAACACGCACCGCGAACGCTCCGCGTAGCTCTGGAGGGCTCCGGGTACGAACCCCCGGGCAGCGTCGATTGCCGCCGCCGAACCAGGAAGGGGGAACTTCATGGGACCCGAAGTGTGGATCGTCATCGCCGTCGTCGCGTTGGTCGTGATCGGCGTCGCCGCCTACTTCGTGTGGGCGAACCGGCGAACCGAACGGCTCAAGGAGCAGTTCGGACCCGAGTACGACCGCATGCTCGACGAACGGGAGGACCGAAGGATCGTCGAGTCCGAGCTCGAGGAGCGGCGCGCGCGCCGTGAGCAGCTCGAGATCCGCCCGCTCGATCCCGCCACGCGGCAGCGCTACTCATCGCAGTGGAAGGACGTACAGGCGCGATTCGTCGACGAGCCCGGTGCGGCCGTTCGAGAGGCCGATGAGCTCGTCACGACGGTGATGCGCGACCGCGGCTACCCGATGGACGACTTCGAGCAGCGAGCCGCCGATATCTCGGTCGATCACCCGCAGGTCGTCGAGAACTACCGCTCGGCCCACGGCGTCTTCGAGCGGACCGGTACGACCGGTTCGACCGAGGAAAGCACCGAGGAGCTCCGACGGGCGTTCGTTCACTATCGAGCGCTGTTCGCGGAGCTGCTCGAGGAGCCCGAGGACGGGCGGCTGCAACAAGCCAGGTAGCGCGGCTGCACGACGCACGGAATAGCCGGCGCGTCGCGCGGGTTGAGAAATGTGCCCGTGCGACGCCCGGCTTTCTTTTTCATCTCGAGGAGGAACGTGGCCACCTGCGTTACCTGCGGCGACGAGCTGCATCCGGAACGAGCCCAGAAGTACGACTACTGCACCAAGCCAGCGTGCCGAGAGCGCAATGCCAGGCCACGCGTGATCGCAACCGTCGGCGTGAACAAGGCCGCCGACCAGTTCGTGGTCCTCGACGACGAGACGCAGGAGGAGATGGCGAGCGGCCGGTTCAAGAAGGAACCGGATGCTCGCGGCTCCGTTCGGCGCCGATCGATACGAGCGCATGATGGAGATGCACGACACGAGCCGCGCGTGCTGGTCCCCCGTTCGAGCGTCCGCCCGTCCCGGCCGCGATGGAGCGAGGCCCAGGTAGAGCTCGCGCTGACCTACCGTGCGATGGGGATGAAGCCGGACGAGATCGCGAGGAAGCTCGGCTTGACCCAGTACGTCGTCACGCAGATCCTGCTCAGCGCGCAAAGCGCCGGGAAGCGGTGAGGACGATGGCCGATCACAACGCCGGGATCATCGAGCAGTTCCGGGCGAACGAAGGACGCGTCGGGGGCTACTTCGAGGGCGCCACGATGTTGCTCCTTCACACGGCGGGCAGGAAGACGGGTCTCCCGCGAGTGAACCCGCTCGTCTACCTGCCCGACGGCGACCGGTTCGTCGTCTTCGCCACGAAGAGCGGTGCACCGACCAACCCGCACTGGTACCTCAACCTGATGGCGAACCGGGACGTCGAGATCGAGGTGGGGACCGAGACGATCCCCGTGCGTGCCACAGAGATCCAGGAGGAGAACGAACGCGCCGAGCTCTACGCGCGGCAGGTCGAACGGCGACCGGATTTCGGCGAGTACCCGAAGCGCACGTCCCGAAGGATCCCCGTCATCGCGCTCGAGCGCGCCCGAGGTGACGAACCCGCCTGAGCAGCAGGTCGGAGGGGCGGCCCTGATACACGGCTTCCCATCCGAGGAGATTCGGCCGAGCTCCGAACAGGACGATCACCCGCCCGTCGCGCCTCGGCCCCCGACGCAACCCACCGGAGACGAGCCATCCGTGCGCGCCTCCGGCGACGAGCGCGGCGGAAGGAGCGACGAACCCGGAGCCCCCACGCTCGCGCAGGCGTGAGGCCTCGCGCCGGCATGCCGGGTACGAGCGCACGCCGCCCGTCATCGTGGTCCGCGGCAATCGGGGCCTGGCCGTCGGGAGCTCGCCGATCTCGACCGCCCACAACGAACGCCGAACCTCCAGGACATCGCCCGGGTCGGTGATCTCCTCGTGTCGGAGCAGCTCGGCCCACGCCCCTTCGGGCGTGTCGGCGAACGTGTTCACCGGTCCGCCGCCATCCCCGTTCCATCGGCTCGCCGGCTGCCCAGCGGTCTCCCAGAGAAACGGGAAGCGCGGATCGGTGTGACGGAAAACGATCACGTCGTTGGCGAAGCCGTGAGCGAACGCGCCAGCGCCAACGCACGTTCGGCGTCGACGCCGTCCGGATCCCACTCGCCGGAGAGCACCGAATCGGGCGTCGTACCGCCGAGGAGCGAGCGCGTCCGCTCGAACCATCTGCGCACACCCACCTCCGAGTACGCGCCGCGAAGTTCCGCGACGATCCGCGCGACCAGGTGGAGGCGTGCCGCCACGACGTCCGGCGTCGGCCGCTGATCCGCCGCATAGCGTCGGAGGCTGGCGACCGAGACTCCCACCAGCTCGGCCAGGCGCTCGACGCCGAACAGCTCGATCATCGCCGGCCACTCGAACGCCGGGAGCGGCGATCCCTCCAGCGCACGTTGGAGCTCCCGCAACGCGGCTGCCGCGCGGTCGGGCGAGCGAGACGCCGTCGATCGAAGTGACGCGGCGGCCGACTCGCCGACGCCTACCTCCGCCGCTCGCGTCGCTACCGAACGGACGACGTCCAGGGTCAGCTCGTCCACATCGTCGACCAACAGGCCCATCGCCTCCATCGCCTTGAGCACGTCGACGGCGGCCTCGGCCGTATCCGGGTCGTCGAGCGGAGCCCGAACGGATCGAATCTGGAGCTTTGTCACACTCCGAATGGTATCCGAATCGAGCCTAACCGTCACGACCGGACGCTACCGAGCGGCGCCGACAGAGCCATCTGGTTCGATACCGATGTGGCGAGGACGCCCGTGTACGTGGAGATCGGACGCAAACGCGTGTTCGCCGGCTCGGTCGACTGGCCCGGTTGGACGCGCAGCGGGCGGGACGAGGACGCCGCGATCGAGACGCTCCTCGCGTACGCGCCGCGATACGCGAAGGTCCTCCGTGGAACAGGGCTGAAGTTCGATCCGCCGTGGCGACCGTCAACGCTCCCGGTCGTCGAACGGCTCTCCGGAAACGCCACGACCGAGTTCGGCGCGCCGGACATCCCGACGTCGTCCGACACGAAGCCGATCGCGACGAAGGACCTCGAACGGTTCCAAACGATCCTGAAGGCGAGCTGGCGGGCGCTCGATCGCGCCGCCGACGCCGCCGAGGACAAGGAGCTGACGAAGGGTCCGCGCGGAGGCGGCCGAGACCTCGACAAGATCGTCGACCACATTCTCGGCTCCGACGAGAGCTACCTGTCGCGTCTCGGCGCCAGGGCCCCGAAGTCCCCACCCCGGGAACGCGCCGCGCGACTCCGCGCAGCGATCCTCGACACGCTCGAACGGGTCGCTCGCGACGGCGTTCCCGAAGGACCCCGCGGCGGCAAACGGTGGACGCCTCGTTACTTCGTTCGACGGTCGGCGTGGCACGTCCTCGACCACGCGTGGGAGATCGAAGACCGCACGCCGGGATAGTCTTCCCCCCGCCATGGGCGACCTGCCGCCGCAGCGGCACCTGATCCTGATCCTCGCTCGGAATTTCGCCTCCCGCTTGGCGACTGCGGCGTTCCTGGTCGACCCCGATGGACGGGTCATCTACTTCAACGAGGCAGCCGAGAAGCTGCTCGGTACGGGGTTCGGCGAGGGCCACGGGATGTCGCGCAAGGAGTATCTGGAACGCTTCCGAGTGGCCGACGAGCATGGCGAGCGGGTCGCGGTGCCCGACACGCCGCTCGGCATCGCTGTGATGCGCCGAGAACCCGCGCATATGCCGGTGACGATTACCGCCGGGGACGGCGTAGCTCGTCGCATCGAGGCGACCGCGTTCCCGCTCATGGCGCACGCGGGTGAGCTCGTGGGCGCCATCGCATTCTTCTGGGAGGGCGTCCCGAAGAGCGCCGAGGGCTGACCCGTGCGCGTCGTGTTCTGGGGGTGCCGGGGCACCATCGCCTCTCCAGGCGCCGACACCGCGCGCTACGGCGGCAACACGTCGTGCGTCGAGGTCCGTCTGGATGACGGGACACTCCTGATCCTCGACGCCGGGACGGGACTCCGCGCCCTCGGCCAAGCGCGAATCAAGGAATCCCCGTCGCGGATCGACCTGTTGATCACACACCTGCACGTGGACCACATCGAGGGGCTGGGCTTCTTCGAGCCGATCTGGCGCACCGAGACCGAACTGCACGTGTGGGGGCCGCCCTCGCCTGTTGACTCGCATGACCAACGGTTGGCCAAATACTTCTCGCCGCCGCTGTTCCCGCTGCACCTGTCCGAAGTCCCGGCGCACGTCACGTTCCACGATGCACCCGAGGGCTCGTGGACGATCGGTGGCGCGACGGTTCACTCCACAGCGATCCAGCATCAGGGCATCACCGTCGGGTACCGCGTCGAGGCAGACGGCGCAGCGGTCACGTATCTCACCGATCACGAGCCCGCTCTCGGCGCCGACATCGAGACGGCCATGCCCGAGTGGATCTCCGGAGCCGCCCTGGCGTGGAAGGCCGACCTGCTGATCCACGACTGCCAGTACACCGACGAGGAGTACGAAGCTCGGGTCGGGTTCGGCCACACGAGCGCTGCCGACGCCGCGGCGTTCGCGGCCAAGGTCGGCGCCCGCCGGCTCGCGCTGTTCCACCACGACCCGTTTCACTCGGATGACGAGCTCGACGCGATTCGCGAGCGCGTCCTCGAACGCTGGAGCGTCGAACCCTCGCGCGTCGTCATCGCCACTGAGGGTGCCGAGCTCGCCATTGAGCGTTGAGGTCGGGCCCTGTCGCCCGGCGCTGACGCGCTACTTCCAGGTCAGCGAGTACGCGATCCTCGCCGCGATCGCGTGTCGTACGGACGCCCGCGCGGGGTTCGTCTCGCAGTTGGTCTCCGTCTCGGCATCGCACGCGTCCGACCCGAGACCGCCGTCGGCGGTGTCGGCGTCCTGATCGGCGAACCCGATGAAGCCACCGAGGATCACGTCGTCGCCGCCGAGTCCGAACAGGTTGTCGGCTCCGATGCTGCCTTCGATCGTGTTCGAAGCGTCGTTTCCGGTGATCGTGTCGTCGAACACGGTCCCCAACACGTTCTCGAAACCCGCCAGCGTGTCACCGTGTGAGTCTGTCTGCGTGTTGAGGTCGATCGTCATCCCCGCCGTCGAGTCGAGGTTCCCCAAGACGTCGATTCCGAGACCTCCGTTCAGGCTGTCGACGCCGTCGCCACCGTCGATGAGGTCGTCTCCATCGCCCCCGTCGACCGTGTCAGCGCCCTCGTTGAGGACGACGAAGGTGTTGTTCCCCGCATCGCCGGTCATGATGTCATTGCCACGGCTTCCGGACGCCCCTTCGATCCCGACGAGGGTGTCGTTCCCGTTGCCGGTCGAGACGCCGGTCAGAAGGTTCACGTTCACGGGCCCCGCGAGGATGCTGTTCGGGCGGAAGTACGCGTCGACGAAGTAGTTCTCGGCGAAGTCGACGCCGTTGCCCCCGTCGAGCACGTCGTCCCCCGCGCCGCCTACCACGCCATCACCGCCGCCGAGTCCGGTGATCGTGTCGTTGCCCTCCAGGCCGATCAGGACGTTGAGCCCCTTGTTTCCCTCGATCTCGTCATCGAAGGGGCCGCCCACGATCAGCTCGACGCCGCCGTCGAGCGTGTCGGTACCCATGCCGGTCACCTGATCATCAGCCAGGCTGGCCGTGATCGAACGCGTAGCGTCCGGATACCGCACGTCGTCGAGCCGACCGCCGCCGCCTCGAACGACATCCTTGCCCGCCCCGGGCTGGAGACCGTCGTCGCTGCCGCCACCGTCCAAGCGGTCGCGGCCGTCGCGACCGATGAGGAGGTCGCTGCCACGGCCGCCGCAGAGCAGATCGTTGCCGGCGAGTCCTCTGATGAAATCGTCGCCGCCGCGGCCGTGAATGACGTCGCGGCCCTGCGTTCCTTTGAGGCGATCGTCGCGCGACGTCCCGACGATCGTGGCGGCCTTTCCAAAGCACCGCGGAACGGCCGCCGAGGCGGGCACGGCGACGACCCCGGTCACGACTACGATGACGGGCGCGAACGTGAGGAGGCGCCTCGGAAGGCTCATGTGGACTCCCACCTGAGTGGACAGAAACCGCCTGAGTGACAGAACGGTGAAGCCAACCTATGGCGATCCGAAGGGCTCCGGCAACATCCGAGTTGACCAGTTAGCAAACCCACTCTGGCGGACCCACGCGGCCGAGAGAGTCGCACCCGTCTGCCACGCTCAGCCGAAGGCCTAGACCTCGGGGTCCCGCGTCGATCGGCCGCGGGCCCGTTGACGCCCCACGAATGGCCGATAGTCCGATGTGCTCGACCCGCGTCATGGCGCACTCTCTCCCCGTCGACTGGAGGGAGGGCTTGTGGATGGGTATCTCTACGGTGGAGTGGCTGCAGGTCGTACTTGCCGGGCTCGCCCTCCTGACCTGCGTGGTCGTACTTCTGACGACGCTCGGGATGCGAGCGGTGGCCCTGGAGACGACGACGCTCGACGAAACGGACACGAAGACGATCGTGAACCTTCGACTGCTCGAATCCCGCGTCTCCGAGCTGGAAAAGGTCGCCGCCGGGCTCGAACGATCTCGAGGCTTCACCGATATCAGCTCTGAGGTCGTGGACCTTCGCGCGGCGCTCGGCGCCTTTCGACGGAACGGCGTGACCGGCGTCGTGCGTGTTCCCGACGCCGAGTAGCGGAGACCGCTAGGCGATCGGTCGGCGCCGGGGGCGCCGGCGGATCGCCACGACCACGAGCGCGACGACTCCCGCGACGAGGACGACCGCCAGGAGCGGCGCGAGGATCGCCGCGAACGAGAGCGTCGCGGACAGGGCGTCCTCACCGAGACTCAACACCGGGTTCCCCACGCCTGCTGTCGTGACGGTGGAGACCGGTCGAGCGACGGACCGAGCGCCCTGGGTCGCCTCGGCCGCCACCGCGCCGAGGACCAGCGCCACGATCGGCGCTGCGCCGGTGTCCGACGTCACCCCCAGTGCGAGAGAAGCCCCGACGATCGGCGCGACGACAAAGCCGATCGCGTGCAACACGTGATCGACCGTAGGCACCTTGTCGCCGATGAAGTCGATCAGTCCGATCGCCGCGATCACGCCGAGCACGACGGGTTCCTCGAGTCGATCGAACGGAGCGTAGAGCGTGATCAGGTCGGTCGTTCGCGCCAGAACGCCGGTGATCAGGAGTGGAACGTAGGCGTTGAAGCCCGCGGCGGTGGAGAGGCCCAGCCCGGTGGCGAGCGAAAGGAGAGTCTCGGCCACCTATCGAGCGGTTACGACTTCGGTTCCTCGTTCCGCTGTTCGTTCGGGCTCGATCCGACGACCCAGCCGAGGATTCCGCCCAACAGGATGCGTGTTCCGACAGGCAGCGGGCGAGCGAATCCGAGTCGTGTGCCGTCGAGCTGATACTCCGCCTTGATGTGCGTTCCGTCGGACAGCACGGCCTCGATCTCGTCGGGCGTGTAGTGGGGTGGTTCGAAGAACACGGTGCGTTCGGCTATCGATGGTGCCGGCAGGTCAACCATGTTGCGCGCCTCCTACCGACAGCCTAGGCGAATTCGAGCTGGTTCGCCCGGCGACGCGGGACAGCGCGCTGGGTCTAAACGGTCTATACGGGTGACGGTCCGACCGCGAAGAACGCCGCGGCCGTGCGAGCCGCCCTTCTGAGCCGGTCGCTCGTTCGCGGCTTGGGCCCTGGCTTTGGCGGATCGACGAGCGTAAGGCGCGGCCGAACAGCCGCGGTCGGCGTGACGTCTTCGGCGTCACGCCGAGCCGCAGCATCCCTAGCTGGTGTCATGGGTTCGGTGCCTCAGAACAGCCAGACCAGAAGAAGTATGAGCACCAGCAATCCGACGAGAGACACTCCGATATACATCTCTACCTCCCTCGTGCTTTCGTCGTAGGCCTTCGCCTCCCGCCATACCCATCGCGGCATCAGGCGAATCCACGTGAATGCGTATGTTCACGACCCGCGATGGGTAGGCCCTCGATGCGAACCGGTGGTTCGCCTGCGAGGGAGGAAGAAAGATGGATGCCGCGATCTGGGTGGTGATCGCGATCGTTGCGCTGGTCGTGATCGGGGTGCTCGTATGGTTCGCGATCAACAAGCAGCGGTCGGGACAGCTCCGCGAGGTGTTCGGTCCCGAGTACGACCGAACCGTGGAGGAGAGTGAGGACCGAAAGACCGCCGAATCGGAGCTGTTGGAGCGACAGAAGCGGGTTGAGGGGTTCGAAATCCGACCGCTGGACCCGGCGGAGCGCACCCGGTTCGCCAGTCGGTGGATCGCCGTTCAGGCGAGGTTCGTGGACGACCCCAAGTCGGCCCTTGGAGAGGCCGACGAGCTGGTGACCGAAGTCATGAGCGAGCGCGGCTATCCGATGAACGAATTCGATCAGCGGGCCGCCGACGTGTCCGTCGACCATCCGAAGGTCGTCGAGGACTACCGAGCCGCGCACGGGATCTCCGAGCGTGTTGGGTCGAACGACGCGACGACCGAGGACATGCGACAGGCCCTCGTCCACTATCGCGCCCTCTTCTCCGAGCTGTTGGAAGAAGGCGAGACGAGCGACGTCAAGGAGGAAACCCGATGACGATCGAGCCGCACGAACACGGCGAGGACTCGGCGGACGATACTTCGCACGAGATCGACGCGCGGCGACCGCTGTTCGATGACAACGAGCTCGGCGGGTACCGACGTCGCTGGGACGACGTGCAGGCCAGATTCGTCGACGATCCACGGGGCACGGTGAAGGATGCCGACGCGCTCGTGAACGACGTCATGGAGCGGCTCACCCAGACGTTCACCGACGAGCGATCATCGCTCGAGTCGCAGTGGAGTGAAGGCAAGGACGCCTCGACGGAGGACCTGCGGGTGGCGATGCAGCGCTACCGTTCGTTCTTCGCTCGCCTGCTCGCGGCGTAGGTCAGCTCGTCAGAGCTGAGCGAGGCCGCGCACGGCAAGCGCGACCCCGGTCATAGCTATCGCCGACGCCGACAGCACCGGTACCAGCGCGGTCGATCGCCGCGACCAACGGCGCGAGACGATTGCACCCGCGCGCAGCGCAACGACACCCACCACGACAAGTGCCGTAGCGAGTCCAAAGCTGAACGCGGCGACGAGGGCGAGCCCGTAGGGCACGCGGTCCAGTGCGATCGAACCGAGCAGGGCGACGAGTGCCGTCGGCGATGGAAGGATTCCCCCGGCGACCGAGATCGCCGCGATCCCTCGCCACGACAGGACTCGTCCCGTCGAGGCAGTCGGGTGGTGGTGCTCGTGCGGCTGGTCGTTCTCGTGCCGACGGGCTGCCTGCCTCGCACTTATTCGCCGCGCGAGCAGACCCGCCCCCAGGCAGCACGCGATCACCCCGGATCCGAGCGTCAGCCATGGATAGATCCGCTCGGGGGGGAACACCTCGCTGGCGACGAGGACGACCGCGCCGAGGCCGAGCACGGAAACGGTGTGCAACACGGCGACCGTCCCGCCGATCGCGACCGCATGGCGAAGGCGTCCGCCGCTCCCGACGATGTAGGCCGCCATCATCGTCTTGCCGTGACCGGGACCGATCGCGTGCAGCGCGCCGATGGCGAACGCCAACAGCAGACCGAGGAGCATGAACGGGCCATGGCCGGTGACCAAGTCGACTAGCGGTGCAGCGGCAACGCCGGCCGGCCCATCGGGCGCCGCGGGGACCTCGGCGCGTTCGCTTTCCGGTGTCGTCGTCCCGGCTTCGAAGTCGACAACGGCGGCGCGAACGTCGAGAGGACTCGTGAGCAGATCGCGCGGGTAGAGGCGAAGGCCGCCGGTGAGGCTCCGGTCGGGAACGCTCGAGCGGACGAGCGCCGCTCCGTCGTCCGCGACGGCGGTGATCTCTCGCCACCCAACGCGATCGGCGAACGTTTCGTCGTGGAAGGACAGCTCACCTCGCGCCGGGATCGAACCGCCGTATCTCGATTCGAGCCGCAGGATCGACAGGCCGCCTTGGCCCGGGCGCAGACCCGCAGCTGACGAGACGACCGAGAGCGTCACCGGATCGTCGTCGACGGTGAGCGTGAGATCGGGAACGAGCTCGCGCGCCGTCGACCACGCCCACGCGGAGAGCTCCCCCTCGGAGAGCGTCCCGTCCTCGTCGACGTCGATCTCCGGCGTGATTTGGACGGTGGGGATCTCGGCCAGATCGACGACATGCTCGATCTGCACGTCGCCGGCCGAGATCCTGATCTCCGCGGACACGTTCACTGAGAAGTTCCCCAGGGGATGCGCAAACGCTGTGGCGGGCAACCACACCACGCCTGCGACGACGCCGAGCACAACGACCGCTCGGAAGAGAGCTCGCCGGCTCCGGTGCGAGAGGCGCGCCGTCATCGCGACGCCTTCAGCTCGGTGAGGAGATCTTCCGCAGCCCGCCGGTGAAGGATCGAGAAGTTCGGGTTCCTCTGAAGTGCCTCGGCGATCAGCGCCAGAGCGGCATCGTCGTCGCCGAGGCCGTGGCGGATCGTCGCGGCATGGAACAGGAACAACGCATCGTGCGTTCCGAGCGAGAGCGCGCGATTCGAAGCGCCGGCCGCCTCGTCGAACCGGCCGTTCCGAAACAGCGCCCACGCGTACGTGTCGGCGACGTGAACGCTTCGCCGCCGCTCCCACTCCGCTTCCGCGGCCGTGAGCGCCGCCTCGGGCTCGCCGTGGTCGGCCAGGAACAGCGCGAGCTCGAGGTCGACGTTGACCCCGTTCGCCGCGGCGAGCTCGGCGGTTGCCCTGACCACGGCGTACTGCTGTTCGGCGAGCTCGGGTCGTCCGGTCGTCGCGTACAGATCGCCGAGCGCGATCAGGTGCTCCGGCGATGGGAAGCGCTCCACGACCTCCGTGTATCGCTCGATGGCGATCGCCGGCCGCCCACGCGCCCAGGCGACTTTGGCCAAACCCGCGAGGGCGTTGACGCCGTTCGGATCGAGATCTCGCGCGCGGCGGAACCACCCCGCGGCGGTTCGCACGTCGCCGCTTCCCCACGCGAGCTCGCCGAGGCGGTGGGCGGCCCACGCCGCGTCGGTCGGTGTTCCGGCGGCGTCGAAGGCGAGCCGCATCGCGCGCACCGCGGCGTCCACGTCTCCCGTCAGCTCGCGCGCGTACGAGACGCGCGCGTAGGACGCGAGCGCGGGCTTCGTGTCGACCATCCGCTGGATCGCGTGGAACGCAGCCCGATACCGCCCGAGCTCCACGAGGGAATCGCCGATCACGCCGTAGGCGTCCATCGAGTACGGCGCCATCGCCCGCGCCCGGCGGCCGTGCTGGAGCGCCGCCGCGAAATCGTGGCGCGCCAGGGCGAGCGCACCCAGTCCGAGGACGGCGTTCACGTTGTCGCGTTCGTTCAAGTGGAGCGAGCGCTGCAACGCGCCCTCCGCCTTCGGGTAGTACGTGGGATCCGCCGTCACGCGGGCCTTCGCGACGTAGGCGAGGCCGAGCGACGCGTACCCGCGCCAATCCTCCGGCAGCTCTCGAAGGCGTTGCTGAAGCCGATCGATCGGATCGTCGAGGGCTCCGACACCCGGCCGCAGAAGCGCGGATGCAGAGAACGCGGCGGCGTCGCCGTCGTCGCGCCCGGCCGGCGTCCGTACGACGGCGATGCCGGCCACGACGAGGGAGGTCGCGGCGATGGCGACGACGATCCCGATCCGTCCGACCGCTTTCATGGCTACTCCAAGGGAGGTGGGTCCGGCCGCCGCGCCGAAGGCGGCCGGACCCCCCATCAGCGTCAGTGCGGGTCGGCGTCCGAGCCCGCGTGCGGGTACGCGACGTACGGGAACGCGTCGTTGAAAGCGACGTCGTTCGCGTTGACACCGTCGCCGATCGTCTCGGACAGCGGCTTGTTCTGCTCGAGCAGCACACCGAGCACAACCCGAAGCGAGATGTCGATCACGTCGTCCGCGAGACGGCGCCCGTTCGGGAAGCCGGCCGTGTCGCCGCCGAGCACGCCGAACGGCGAGCACGTCGTCGAGCACGGCGAGATCGACATGTTGAGCCGGAGCATCTCGCTCGGCGTCACGCCGGCGGGCTGGTTGAGGTCCTTCACGCCGGTGAGGAACACCGAGATCAGGTCCGCCCGCTGGACACCGGCCTTGTCGGGATCCGAGTCCGGGACCGCGGTCCCGTAGATGGCTTTCAGCAGATGTGGCAGCTCCGGGTCCTGCACGAGCGGGAGCGCCGCACCGTCCGCCGTCGGCTTCGATCCGTTGAAGTAGTCCTTCAGCCCGACCGGGATGACGACCTCGTTCACGAGCGGCATCCCCAGTCGCGAGACCTGGACGAATCTGCCACGTGCCGCGGTCGAGCCGTCTGGCTCCTGGACCCGAAGGCTCTTCCGGGACGTGGTGCTCCAGATTCCGATGATCGGCTTCGCATCGGCGTCACCGCCGGCGGCGAGGTCGTCCTTCGGAACCTGCAGGGCGAGCGTGTTCACGTTGAACCCGGCGAGCGTGTCGTCGCCGACCTCGGACAGGTCCGCCCCGTAGAGCAGGTCGAACACGCGAAGATCCAGGAAGAACGCGTCGTCGGATTGCCCCACCCACGTCTTGCTCGGCCCGCCGAACCCCACCGTTCCGGCGTCGAACAGGTTGGAGTTGTAGCTCGGCATCGAGGCCGCGCCGACGTTGCTCGGCACCGCCGTCGCGTCATCGACGAGCAGCCGGCTCCGTCCGGCTTCACGGTCGACCCGGATCAGGTCGTAGGTCTGGAAGAAGTTCAGATCCCGATCGTTTAGCGACGTGACCTGGCCGGTGTTGTACAGGAAGGTGTTCGGGTTGCGGTAGTGATCGGAGAACACCCACCGGTAGATCACGTCCGGCTTCGCGTCGTGGTCGTTGTCGATGTTGATGTCGTAGCGAGCTCCCTCGGCCCAGGCGTAGAAGTTCGGGCCGCCGGCCGGCTCCTCGAACGGGATCCACGACGCGATCAACGTCACCGTGTCGGGCCGGTCCTCGCTGACGAACGCCCACACGTCGGTCGTGTCGATCTGTGGATCGGCCGCCACGAGCGGCGCCTCGCGGTGGCTGGACGCGCCGCCCGTCAGTGGCGCCAGCGCGAAGAGCCCGGCCGCCACCACCGCGATGCACGCCGCCGCCGCGGCGAACGCCCGCGTTCGCATTCGCTTCGTATGCAACGTTCCCCTCCTTCGGTCGATGCGTTCTGTCGCGACCGCGTCCGCGAAAGAGCCGGTCCGTCCGGCGCCGTCCTTCGTCACCACCTCCGGAGTGGCGCGGTCAACGCCTCCTTCGCGGACCGACCCCCACCGGATCACCCGAGATCGACAGAACCGAGGTCGCTAGGCTCTGGCCCATGGCGTCGTCGATCCGACGCGCGTCCCGGTGCGAACAACCAGAGGCGCGCGAGCGAAAGAACGGTGGGCGAGCTGATCCTCGACGTGGCACGACCGGGAACGACCTGGGATGTCCCCATGCCGGTTGACGACGAGGACCGTCAGCTCGTCGACGGGGTGCGGGCCCGAGACGAAGCCTCCTTCCGCGCGCTGTTCGGCCGCTACGCACCGACGGCGCTGTCGCTCGCTCGACGCGTCGTCGGCCAACAGTTCCTCGCAGAGGAGATCGTCCAGGAGGCGTTCCTCGCCGTGTGGCGCAATCCCGACGGGTACGACGCGGATCGCGGGTCCGTTCGCTCGTGGCTCATGGGCACCGTCCACCACCGGGCCGTCGACGCCGTTCGGCGCGAGGGATCGCAGCGCCGACGCGCCCTGGACGCACGCGGCGCCGATCTGGTCGTCGTCCCGGATCCCGCGGACGACGTCCTCGACGAGCTCGGGTTGCCCGAGGAAAGGAAGGCGGTACGCGCGGCCCTCGACGATCTGCCAGAGGAGCAGCGGCGCGTGATCGAGCTGATGTACTTCGGCGGCATGTCGCAGTCGACGATCGCGGGTCGGCTCGGCCTGCCGCTCGGTACCGTCAAGTCGCGGACGCTACTCGGGATGCGGCGCCTGCGCGCGGCTCTCCTGGAGACGCGATGAGAGACCACGCGCTGATCGAGGAGCTGACCGCGGCACGAGCTCTCGGCGGCCTCGACCCAGAGGAGGCCGCCACGCTCCAGGCCGAGATGGCGTCGCACGGCACCGACTGCGCCGAGTGCCGTCGCCTGGAGGCCGACGCCGACGAGGTCGCGGGTCGGCTCGCGTTCGCGGTCGACCCGGTCGCCCTGCCCGAGGGGTTCGAGGATCGCGTCCTGGCGACGGCGACGCGTGACGCAACCGGAACTGCGGAGACTGCACCGCCGGTGCTGCCACGGCGAAAGCCCGCTGGTCCCGGCTGGTTGCGGCCGCTCGTCGCCGCGGCAGCCGCGCTCGCGTTGTTCGTCGGCGGCTGGGCCGCGGGCGACCTGTTCGATGACGACCCCTTGATTGCCGAAGGCGCGCGTGTCGTGACGTTCGAGGGGCAGGTGCCCGGAAGCCTGTCGGTCGCGTACGCGCCCGGCACTGCGGGGGCGTACGTGCTCGGATCCGACCTTGAAACGCCGCCCTCAGACCGCGTCTACGAGCTGTGGATCATCTCCGGCAGCGCGGTGGTCCCCGGTCCGTGTTTCCGACCCGCACCCGACGGTTCCGTGTTCCGTTTCGTCGACGCCGACGTAGGAACGACCGACGCGATGGCCGTCACGGTGGAGCCCTCGGAGTGCTCGACCCAGCCGACGTCAGACCCGATCCTGACGGCGCCGATCCGGCACGTCTGAGCCCGAATGCGGCTCACCGCATGTAGAACTCCCACTGCACGTTGTCGGGGTCTCGGAACGCGACATAGTCCTTATCGAGGACAGGGTCGTGCTCCACGCCGGCTGTCTCGGCGCCGACTGAGCGCAGACGCTCGGTTAGCTCGTCGAGCGTGGCCCGATCCTCCACCCCGAACGCCAGATGGTCGACGCCGATCCTGCGCTCACTGAACCGATCATCGGCCGCCGTCCCCTCCAGCGGCGGTTCTAGGATGACGAACGTATCGCCGGCCTGTGTGGCGAGGAGCGACCCCTCTGACGGCGAGCCCTTCCAGGCGTTCGTCATGTCCCCACCCACCGGGATCTCCATGAACGAGAGGCCGAGGACGTTCTCGTAGAACGAGCGCGAGCGATCGGGGTCCTGAACCCGGATGGCGACGTGGTGCAGGCTCGTCACCTTCATCGTTCCACTCCTTCTTTCGTAGCTGCGGACGCGAAGGCGTCTCGAATGTCCCGATCATCGATCCGTTCGGCGATGCGCGCAAACGCATCGTCGGCTGCGGCGACGTGTTCGGCCGCCCGCTCGGGCTCGCCCGCTGAGCGATACGCGTCGGCGAGCACTCGGTGTGCGCGCCACGAGGTTGGAAGATCGACGCGCGTGGCCTCGTCGACGGCGGCCTCGGCGGCCGCGACTGCCGAGGCGCCATCGCCGAGCTGCAGTGCCGCTCGTGCGAGCACGAGCGAGCCGTCGACTACGCCGTCGCTCCATTCGCAAGCACGACACGCCGCCACGACTGGCGCGACGAGCTCCACTGCAACGTCGGGCTCTCCGTGCTCGACACGCACGCGCGCTACGGCGACGTACGCGTCCTGTCCCGCGACGTACGCCCTCGGAGGGCGGACGCGGATCCGTTCCAGGATCGACGTCGCCCGGTCCGCGCACTCCCGCGCGAGGCTCGGATCATCGAGCCGCTGCCAAGCCCAAGCGTTCAAGGCAACGCACCGAACGAGGTGCAAGTCGGCGCCGGAACGGTCAGCGGCCTCGACGCCGACCGACAGCACGTCGGTCGCCGCTCCGATCGCGCCGAGCTCGAGGAGCGTCGAGCCGAGCCACGCCGCCGTCCACGCGATCCACTCACCGTGCCCGAGCTCGCGGGCGAGGTCGAACGCGCGCCGACCCAACGCGGCCGCCTGGTCGTATTCGCCGCGGGCCCGGTGCGCCCGGCCGAGCATCGCCACGTACAGCGGCTCGTTACCGACGTCGCCGATGCGCCGGTTGATCGAAAGTGCCTCTTCGAGACCGGCGAACGCGCGATCCACTCGCATCCTTGCAACGTCGGCGTATGCGACCTCGAACACGGCGAACTGCAGCAGCCACAGATCGTCATTCCGTCGGTGGATCTCGGCAAGCTGTTCGGCGAGACGCTCGAGCGTCTCGAAGTCACCGGTCTCGAGGGCGACTTGCTTGAGCGCATCCATCGCGATCGCCTCGGCGCCTTCCTCGCCGTAAGCCGCCCCGATCGCGCGTTCACCGTGCGTCATGGCGGCATCGAAGTCCAAACGGTTCGCGTGGACGATCGATAGCCGGCTGAGCGCGCTCACCTCGCCCCACGTATCTCCGAGCGAGCTCGCCGCCTCGAGCGCCGTCTCGAGGTGCGGCACGGCAGCTCGGTAGTCGGCCGCCCCGGCGAGGACGAAGCCGAGCTCGTCGTGCGCGCGCATGGCCAGCTCGGGCGGTCGTTCCGGTTCGGCGAGGATCGACTCGAGGTCGCTGCGTGCACCGTCGGCATCGCCCGTTCTCGCGCGCACGCGCGCACGGGCTAGGAGCTGCTCGGCGACGTCACGGTCGGCCGCCGTCTTTCCGAGCTCCGCTGCGAGGTCGATCGACGCCGTCAGGTGTTCGAGCGCCTCCTCGCCCGCGTGGACACGCTCGGCGCGTTCGGCCGCGAGGTGGTGACACCGCCGCGCCGCCTCCAGGTCGCCGGCGCCACGATGGTGGTGTGCCAGAACACCGAGGTTCTCCTCGATTCGATCCGGCCACAGCTCCTCGATCGCGGCCGCCGCAACCGCGTGCAGCTCGCGCCGCCGTCGCTTCAGCAACGACCCGTACGCGACCTCTTGGATCAGCGCGTGCGCGAACGACACCTCGTCGGGATGCCCATTGATCGCGAACAGTCGAGCGCGGATGAGCTCGTGCGTCTCCGAAGCTACGTTCGCGCCGACGAGTCGCTCGACCAGCGGCAGAGTGACGGTGCGCCCCAGCACCGATGCGGCGGTGACGACGTCGCGCGTGGACGGCTCGAGCAGGTCGAGTCGTGCCAGGACCACTTTCTCGATCGTCGTCGGCAGCTCCACGCTCACGTTCGGATCGCTCACGACCCACGCCCGGCCCTCGCGCGAAAGGACACCTGAGGCGACAAGCGAGCGAACGAGCTCGGTCGCGAAGAAGGGGTTACCGTCGGCGGTGTCGACGACCCGTCGCGCCAGATGTGCGGGGACACCCCCGCCTTCGAGGAGCGCCGCGACGAGTTCGTCGAGCCGATCGGGCGGGAGCGGCTCGAGCTCGATCACGTCGGCGTTCGCGCCGGCGCTCGCCGCGACACCGACGATCGCATCGCGCGATCGCGTCGTGAGGACGAACAGGACGGGCGTCCCCGCCGTGGCGGGGATCAGGCGTTCGAGCGAGCGCACGGTGGAGGGGTCAGCCCAATGCACGTCCTCGATCGCGACCACGAGAGGACCGCGTTCGGCAAGCGCCAGGATCAGGCGCCGAAGCGCGTCGATCGTGCGAAGTCGCAACGTCTCCGGAGACAGCGTGTGCGCGCGGTCGGAGGGGACGCCGACCAACGCGCCGAGATACGGCACGGCGTCATGGAGATCCGCATCGAGCGACCGAACGCGCGTGCCCAGATCCTCGGGGTCAATCAACGACTCGGCGTACGGGACGCCGAGCGCTTCCAACACGAGGGCGCGCAGCGGCAGGTACGGCGTGGATTCACCGAACGAGACGCACCGACCCTCGAGCCAAGTGAGCGCCGAGGTCGAAACATGGTCGCGGACATCCTCGACCAGCCGACTCTTGCCAATGCCCGGTTCGCCGACGACGAGAAGGAGACCCCCATCGCCGCTTAGGGCGCGATCCGCGACGCGGGTTGCGTGTTCGAGTTCGACTTCGCGCCCGAACATTGGCACGGATGCAGCGGCAGTCTTCGCGTCGAATCGTTCGGCCAGGACCTCGAACGCTGATACTGGTTCCGACTTTCCCTTGAGCTCGAGAAGGAGCTCCGCGCCCCAATCGAAGAGGTCATCGACCTCTCGTCGTGTGATTCGGCCGACCAGGATTCCGCCGGGCGGAGCGTGCGCCTGCAGACGAGCCGCGGTGTTGACGGCGTCGCCGGTCGCCCCGTACTCCACTCGGCCTCCGGCGCCCACCGGTCCGAGGACGACCAGTCCGGTCTCAATCCCGACGCGAACGGATACAGATGACTCGTCGACGTCGACATCGCGAACGATCCGGAGCGCGGAGCGGATGGCACGTTCGGCGTCGTTTTCGTGCGCGACCGGGGCGCCGAAGAGAGCAAGGACGCCATCGCCGGCAAGGTCCTTGATGGTTCCGCCGAACGCCTCCACCGCTTCGACCATCCGGCGAACGGCGGCCCCCAGTACCTCTCGAGCGTCTTCTGGATCGAGCTCCTCCATGAGCCGAGTGGAGCCCACGACGTCTGCGAAGAGAGCCGTGACGACCTTGCGCTCCTCGCGCATCCCCGCGCTCATCGGCTGATTCTGCTCGCCCTCTCCGGCGAACGGAACCGGCGGCGGCTCCCCTCGCGTTCGCGACGCCCGCGGCCTCCGTCGGGGAGAATGGGGCGCCATGGACGAACGGGCCTATGTCGAGGAGAACGCGCGCGAGCTCGAGCGCATGCGAACGCTCGCCGACGGGCTGAGCGAACAGAACCTCCGACTTCCGGTCAACGAGTTCTGGACGGTAGCGGCCGTGTTCGGGCACATCGCGTTCTGGGACGCCCGGATCCTCGCGCTGGCGGACAAGCTCGACCGTGGTGAACCGTTCGCCGAGTCCGACACCGAGCCCGAGGACGTCGACTGGATCAACGACGCGACGCGTCCGCTGATCCACGCCGTCCCTCCCGCCGATCTGGTTCGGTTGTCTTTGCGGATCGCGCAGGAGACCGACGAGCGAGTCGCCGCGCTGCCGCCGGACCGAATGTGGCCGAATGACCCGGACAGCCCGATTTACTGCGTGCGCGCGTCCCACCGTGGCGAGCACCTCGACGAGGTCGAAGCCGCGCTCCGCGCGCGATGAGGACCCTCGTCTGGCAGCGTCTCGACGAGCCGGGAATGGAAGTGGCGCACGTCGAGTCGTTCGATCGGGCGAACGGCGTGCAGATCGGGCGGACGTACGAGCTTCGATGGGCCCTCGACGGCGCCGACCTCGACGTCAAGCTCGATGGGGAGCGTCGGATGCACGTCGCCCTCGAGGAGCGCGACTTCTTCGACGTATTCGCGTCGCCGTTCTTCAACTCGTTGCCCGTGATGCGCGACGGGTTGATGGAGGCCGGGCCGGCGCGCAACTACGTAATGACGTTCGTGCAGGTGCCTGAGCTGGCGCTGGTGGCGTCGGAACAGCGGTACGAGCCGTTGGGCGATCGCGTCGTGCGGTACTCCTCGGGCACGTTCACCGCCGACATCACCTTCGACGAGGACGGCTTCGTCTCGCTGTACGAAGGGTTCCTCGAGCGGATCTCGTAAGCGAGTCTCGTATCCTCACCACCGTGGCCGAGGGATCCGTTTCAGCGATCCTCAAGAGCGACGACGTTGCTCGCACGATTGAGTGGTACAGGCGGATGGGCTTCGAGATCCTCGGCGTCTTCCCTGAATCGGGCGAGCCCACCTGGTGCGAAGTAACGCGGGACGGAGTGATCCTCCAGTTCCTCGGTGGTGACACGCCGTGGCCCGGACCGCCGTCCTTTACAGGGACGCTCTATTTCCGGCCCGAGAGCGTGGGTGCGCTGTATGAACAGATCAAGGGCCACACGACCCCGGCATGGGGGCCCGAGGTCCGCGAGTGGGGTACCCGAGAACTCGGCGTGCAAGATCCTGACGGGTACTTCCTGACATTCACCGAACCGGCGTAGACCCGTAGCAACCATTAGCGAAGTCGACGACCGAAGACGAGGATGCATCGGAACGTTGAGGTGACGGCCGCTCAGTCGTGGCCTTCCTCTTCCGGAAGCTGGTACCAGCGCTTGCGCTCACCGACCTTTGAGCGCACCCGCCACCGGAGCGTCTTGGGGACGTCTCTCGCCGCACGAGCTAATGCGTCGATCTGCTCGACCGGATCGCGCTCGGCATTCGGAGGGATCAACCCGGCCGACGGGCCCGTGGCGAGCTGCCGGATGTGGTCCAGGTTGCCCGTCACTGTTCGCCACCAGCCCCAGTCATCGCGCAGGATCTCTTCGAACCGCGAGAGACCGATCGTGCCGGGCTCGTCGCTGTCCGAAATCTCGAACGCCGAGAGCAGGTACAGAACGTCCTGCACGTCCTTCTCGTTCAGCTCGACGATCTGCAGCTTCGACAACAGCACGTCGGTCACGTCGAGCGTCGTCGGCATGCGGGCGATGCGATCCTTGAACGGAAGCACGTGGCACATGTCGAGCCGGTCGACCAGCACGTCGACCGTGACGCCGTCCGACGCGACGAAGTACAGCTGCTTGTGCCCGTAGAGCGCGTTGAACCGCTTGTCCGGCTCGTAGCCCAGTTCGACCAGGAAGTCGGTCAGCCGCCGTCGCACGTCCGATACCGACGCCAGGTCGAGGTCCTGACGATCGCGTATCCGGGGCGTGAACATCGGACAGAGGACCCGGATAGCGAAACCGCCGACGAGCCGGAGCGGAATGTCTTCCGCCGCCGCGGCCTCGATCAGCCCCAGCGCGCGTGGAAGCAGGTCGGGAGTCTCGCGCTCCGCCATCGGAGCGAAACCTAGCCTTCGACCCGGAACGCGCGCTCGACGCCGTCGGGGCCCACGTCGATCAGGTACCCGCGGAGAACACCGAACGCCGCCTCGCTCCCCGGGTTCACGGTGAGTGTCGCCCCGATCCTCGCCTCGCCGCCCGACTCGTGGATGTGGCCGTGCAACCCGAGCAGCGGAGCGTATTCCTCGATGGCCTGCCGGACGCCGGTCGACCCCACGGGGCCGCGCAGCAGGTCGCCGGCCGAGGCCTTCGGCCGGAGGTTGGCGTCCAACAGCGGCGCGCGATCAAGGCCGGAGTCGTACGGAGGGCAATGGATCAGAAAGATCGTGCGCTGCGGATCGCGCGCCTCATCGGTCAACTTCGTCAGCTCCTCGCGGAAGTCGTCGTCCGCGACCTCGCGCGGCGTGCTCCAAGGCGTGCGGTTCGACTTGCCCGAGCCGATCACCTGCAGGCCGCCGGGGATGTCGACCACCCGTCCGTCGACGTTGGCGCAGTACTCGCTCTCCGCGAGTGCTTCGTCGATCTCGTAGGGATCGTCATTGCCGGGGATGAGGAAGATCGGCACGCCGGAGCCCTCCATACGCTCGGCTGCAAGGCGCATCCACGCCCGGACCCGACCTTGTATCTCCGTTCGGAACCGCTCCGCGAGCCCGCCCGGATCCGAGCGGAGCGATTCCATCTCGTCCTCCGTCGTGCGGAACGCGTAGTAGCCGAGGTTCGCGATGTCTTGCTCGAGTCTCTCCAGCTCGTCCTCGGAACGAACGATCCGCCTGCGGCCGGCGATCTCCGCAGCGAAGCCGTCGCCGGTCTTCACGACGGGGACCATCGCCTTGCCGGTCAGATCGCCCGCGTACAGGACGGCGTCGGCCTTGTACATGCCCGAGCGGGCTGCGTTCAGCATCTTGCGCCACGCCTTCTCCGAGGCGTGGATGTCGGAGACGACGTACAGGCGGACGGTGTCCTTTCCCACCAGACCTATTCTGGCGGGATCTCTCGATACATCATGGCGACGTCGACACCCTGAGCCCGTCGGCGGAGGGCCTGGATCACGTACACGATGATCGCGAGTCCGAAGAAGATCAGAGTGAACGTGATGCCGGTCCGGTTCAGGTAATCGAGGGTCGACTCCTCGCCCGCGCCGAGCGCGTCGATGATCGGCTTGAATCCGGCGAACCAGAACAGAACGCCGGCGAACACCACCCACACGATCCCGAACACCGGGAGCCACGAACGCCACGGTGCGTTCCGGAGCAGGTCTCGGCGCGCGAACGGCCCGACGAGGGCGTTGATCCCCGGCATGAACCACGTGAGGAAGGCCATGAGGATGCTGAACCACAGCGTGGCGACGAGGTTGAGGTGACCGTCGGGCGGCGCGACGCTCGTCGGCAGAAGTGCGAAGTTCTGGAGAATGGCGAACACGACCGCGACCCCAAGCGCCGTCAGGATGGCGTTGATCGGCGCGCGCAGGCGCTCGCTCACGTTGCCGAACCATTCGGGAACCTGACGGTCCAGGCTCCACGCGAGCCCAAGGCGGCCGATGAAGTTCAGGTACACAGGACACAGTAGGAACGGGAAGATCGCCCCGCCGAAGGAGACGGCTGCCCAGATCGGCCACAGCCCGGGACGCGAGATCGAAGCGAGCAGCGGGAGCGAGTTCGGCTGGCCGAGCGGGAGCGACGGATCACCCAGCCAGAACAGCCCGCCCCATCCGAGCTGCGTGTCCAGCCCAATGCGGTGCGAAAGGAAGTCGGTGTACACGCTGCTCATTACCACGGCGATCCCGAGGGCGCCGAGCAACGCGATGAGGATCCCACGCCGCACGTTGCCGGTGACCTCACCGGCGATGTATGCGCTGTATTGGAAGCCGATGAAATTGAGCAGAAGGATCGCCGCCATGAAGGCGAAGACCGAGATGGGGAAGATCCCGACGCTGTCTCCCTTGAAGCCGTTGTCGATGGCCGCCTGCTGCAGGTCGGCGACGGTCACGCCGTCGGCGAACCGCGGAAGGTTCGACTCGAACGCTCCTTTGCTGATGGAGATCAGTCCGAACAAGAACATGGCGACGGCCGATGCGAGCGAGACGACGGCGAGCCCCGTGACGATGCGGTGGAACCGGCGTGTGGACTGGATCACCACCCAGAAGATGAGCGCTAGAACAAGCAGCGCGCCGATGAACCCGGGCCATCCGATGATGACGCCGTCGCGCGCGAACCACCCGTTCGCCCGCTCGAAGAAGTCGCTGCCCGTACCGATGCCGATGATCCGGCCCGTGATCTGGAGGTTCCGCAGAACGATCGGCACCTCGAACGCGATGATGGCGATCGACGCCATCACGAGCGTGAACGACTCGACCCAACCGAGGAACGGGCCGACACCTGGGATCAGCCGGCTGGTGAACACGTAGTCGCCGCCTGAGCGCGGCATGACGCTCGACAACGACGCGAAGATCAACGCCAGCAGGATGCAGAACGCGCCGACGATGATCGCCGCCCACCCATACGTCGTGAACAGCGCCGACCCGACGGGGATGAACGCGAGCGTGTAGAAGACCGGATACCAGCCCACCCCGGTTCCGACGAACGCGGCGGTATTGAAGAACAGCGCGTTGGTGACGCTGACCTCGCGGACGAGCCCCGATGATTGCCGCGTGAAGAGCTTGCGACCCTCGGGCTCCGTGATCGTCTCGCTCACGATCCCTCCCTATGGCCGTTTGATGGATGATTGTTCCGCTCGGACGAGGAGGTCAAGTTGCACGCCGTCTACACGCCCGACCCCGGCTACACGACCCCGATACCCAGGTCCACGAAACGGGCATGAGCAGGAGCCCGCGCGTCGCCCGTGTCGCGATCGCGCAGATGGCGATGTCGCCCTCGCGCGAAGACAACCTGGCCAAGGCGTCCAAGTTCGTCGCTGAGGCCGCGTCGAGCGGCGGGGGCGTCGTCGTCCTTCCCGAGCTGTTTGCCGACCGGTACGTCGGACAGCGCATGGATGTCGAGCTGTACGCGCTGGCGGAGCAGGTCCCAGGCGGCGAGGTTGCCACTGCGATCGCCGAGATGGCGAGGGAGAACGGGATCACGGTCGTCGGAGGTGTGTTTGAGCGCGCGGCCGAAGGCCTGATGTTCAACACGTCGATCGCCGTCTCGGCCGACGGCGCGCTCCTCGGCAAGTATCGCAAGGTGCACATCCCGCACGGCCCCGGCTACGAGGAGAAGTTCTATTTCGCGCCGGGCGATCTCGGTTTCCGGGTCGTCCCTGCAGGCGAACCGGAGATCGCGGTAGGGCTCGCCGTGTGCTGGGACCAGTGGTTCCCCGAGGTCGGACGTAGCCTCGGGCTGAGCGGAGCCGAGCTCATCGCGTTCCCGACGGCGATCGGTGACGAGCCGACCGAGCCGGAGTTCTCGTCTCGCGAGTCGTGGATCACGGCGTGCAGGGCACAGGCCCTGTTCAACCAGGTCTTCGTAGCCGCGGTGAACCGCACGGGCCAGGAGGAGGTGCTGCGCTTCTTCGGGAGCAGCTTCGTGGCCGACCCATGGGGCAACGTACTGGTGCAGGCGGGGATTGACGACGAGGGCGTTCTCGTCGCCGAGTGCGACATCGGCGCCATCCGGCGGGCCCGCGCCTTGTTCCAGTTCTACCGCGACCGCCGGCCGGAGACGTACGGCGCGCTCGTTCGGCTCTCGCCCGAGACGTGATCGATCAGGACGTCTGAGCGTCGTGCGGCGGTATAAGGCGATATGCGCGCCGAACAGAGCCCCGTAGCGCTGGCGATCGACATCGGCGGCACGTTCACCGATCTCGCGGCGGTCGACGCACGGACGGGCGAGCTTCTCCTCGCCAAGGCCGATTCGACGCCGACGCGCCTCCAGCAAGGCGTGCTCTCGGCGCTCGAGCGCTCCGGCCTCGAACCACGCGACGTCGGCGCCTTTGTCCACGGCAGCACGGTCGTGATCAACGCCATCACCGAACGGCGAGGAGCCCGGACGGCCGTGGTGACAACCGAGGGGTTCCGCGACGTCCTCGAGATCGGACGGGCGAACCGCCCCGACCTGTACAACCTTTCCTACCGAAAGCCGGAGCCGTTCGTGCCCCGGCGGTTTCGATTCGAGGTGCGCGAGCGGATCTCCCATCGCGGGGAGGTCCTCGTTCCGCTCGACAAAGTCGGCGTCGAGCGAATTGCCGACCACCTTCGCGCGGACATCGACGCCGTCGCGATCTGCTTCCTTCACTCGTGGATCAACCCGGACCACGAGCGCCGAACAGCCGAGCTCCTATCGAAGCTGCTGAAGGGCGTCGAGATCGTCGCCTCGCACGAGGTCAGCACGCAGTGGCGCGAGTACGAACGGACAAGCACGGCCGTGCTGTCTGCCTACGTGAAGCCCACGGTCGCGGACTACCTGTACGACCTCCGTTCCGGATTGCGCGACGCCGGAATCGCGTCACCGCTCTATGCGATGCGGTCGAGCGGCGGCGTCTCGTCGTTTGAACGCGCCGTCACGGCACCCATCACCCTCCTCGAATCGGGACCCGTGGCCGGCGTCACCGCCGCCGCGGAGCTCGGACGACGGCTCGGCACGGCGGACGTGCTCACGTTGGACATCGGAGGGACCACCGCGAAGACCTCGGCCGTTCGCGACGGTCGGGTTCGGATCGAGACACTGCACCACGTCGAACGGACGCCGAAGACGGCCGGCTACCCGATCCAGGTGCCGGTCGTCGAGATCGTCGAGATCGGCGCCGGAGGCGGTTCCATCGCGTGGGTCGACGACGCCGGCGGCCTGCACGTGGGCCCACGGAGCGCGGCCGCCGATCCGGGTCCGGCGTGCTACGGACGCGGTGGCGCCGACGCGACGGTCACGGATGCGAACCTGGTCGCCGGACGCCTCGACCCCAACTACTTCCTCGGTGGAACCATGCCGCTCGACGTCGGCGCGGCGCATCGGAGCCTTGCCCGGCTCGGGCAGCAACTGAACGTCGATGCTCCGTCCGCGGCGCGTGGCGTCCTCCGGTACGTCGTCGCGCAGATGGCGCATGCGCTGCGACTGGTGACGTTGCGGCGAGGTCACGACCCCCGCGATTTCACGTTCGTCGCGTTCGGCGGTGCCGGTCCGCTGCACGCGGCGCTGCTCGCGCGCGAGCTCGGCGTAGCTCGCACGGTGATCCCGCCGGCGCCGGGTCACTTCTCCGCTCTCGGCATGCTCCTCGGCGAGTTCCGCGCCGACGCCGTCCGAACACACGTCGGGCCGCTCGACCACGCACCGCTTGGACGACTGTTCGACGCCCTCGAGCGCGAGGCCGCCGCCGAGCTCGAAGAAGAGGCGGGCGAACGCCGCATCAATCGGTTCGCCCGCCTTCGCTACGTCGGCCAAGAGCACACGCTCGAGGTTCCGCTCGGCGAGGGTCCGATCGACGACGACCTGTTGGCGCGGCTGCGTTCGGATTTCGACGCCGCGTCCACGGAGACGTACGCGTTCAGCCTTCCCACCGCCGTCGAGATCGTGGAGGCGCGCGTCAGCGTCTCCGCCGCCCGCGACGAGAGTCTGGAGTGGACGACCCCCGCCGCCTCCCTACCGGAGCTCCGGCCGCGTGAGGTCGACCTCGACCAGCACGGAGGCGTGCAACTCGCGAACGTCGTGGAGCGACGATCGCTCGCACGCGGAGAACGACTCACCGGTCCGTGCATCGTCGAGGAACCGGCCACGACGGTGCTGGTGCTGCCGGGGCAGGTGGTCTCGGTGGACGACCTGTCGAACCTCGTCATCGAGGAGACGTCGTGACCCGGACGGATGTCGCGAGAACCGACGACGCGGCGCGTGACCGGTTCACGATGGACGTGTTACGCGAGGCGTTCCTTGCTGTGACCGACGAGATGTTCGTCTCCCTTCAGCGCACGTCGCAGAGTCCCGTCATCTACGAGGTGCTCGACTTCGCCGTCGGCCTGACCGACGCGCGAGGCGATCTCGTGTCGCAGGGCAACGGCATCGCCGGGTTCCTCGGTCCTCTCGGCGAGGCCGTCCGCGACACGCTCGAGCGGATCCCGGACGTTGCCCCCGGCGATGTCGTCGCCACGAACGACCCGTACTCCGGCGGCGGCAGCCACCTCTCCGACGTCGCGATGGTGCGGCCGATCTTTGTCGACGGCGAGCTCGTCGCGTTCGCCGGGGCGAAGGGTCACTGGACCGAGGTCGGTGGCAAGGATCCGGGCTCGTGGACCGCGGACTCGGTGGAAATCTTCCAGGAAGGACTGCAGTTACCGTTCGTCCGCGTCGTGCGTGGTGGTGAACTCGATCCCGACCTCGCTGCTGTGATCCGAGCGAACAGCCGTCTCCCCGACATGACGTTCGGCGACCTGACGGCGTTCGCGGCTTGCCTCGAGGTCGCCGAACGGCGGATGCTCGAGCTCTGCCGTCGCTACAGCGTGAACGTCGTGACTGCAGCAATGCGTGCCGCGCACGAGCGAAGCGAGGCGCTCGCCCGAGCGGCCGTGGCGCGCCTGCCTCGCGGGATCTACGAGGCGGAGGACTTCATCGACGACGACGGCCTCGGCAACGGCCCGTTTCCGATCCGCGTCCGCGTGGAGATCGACGGCGAACGCGTCGTCGCGGATTTCACCGGGACGCACCCGCAGGTGCCCGGCCCGGTCAACTGCACGCGAAGCGGTCTCGTCTCGGGCATCCGAACCGTGTTCAAAGCGATCACCGATCCGGACGAACCGGGCTCGGACGCGTGGTTCAGCCCGTTCGAAGTGATCTGCCCGCCCGGCACGATCTTCACCGCCGAGCGGCCGGCGCCCGTTGCCCTGTACTTCGAGGCGACGGAGGCCGCAACCGACCTGGTGTGGAAAGCACTGGCGCCGGCCATGCCCGAACGCCTCACCGCGGGGAGCTTCGTTTCGGTGTGCGCGACGGCGATTTCGTGCACGCACCCCGACACCGGCGAGCCCACGCTTCTCGTCGAGCCTCAGGCCGGCGGCTGGGGCGCGAGCGCCGTCGCCGACGGACAGAGCGGGCTCGTCTCCGTCGGAGACGGTGAGACCTACGTCATCGCGGCTGAGGTGTGCGAGCAGCGCTACGGGATACGCGTCGAACGGTTCGGCCTCGACGTCGTCGAAGCGGGAGCCGGTCGCCGCCGGGGCGGGCGTGGACTCGTGCGCGAGTATCGGATGTTGTCGGACGGCAGCCTCACGGTCGGTTTCGGGCGCCATCGATATCCACCGTGGGGCGTCGACGGCGGACACGATGGCTCGCCCAACTACGTCGAGGTCGTCCGCACCGACGGCACGAGCGAGCGGTTCGGCAAGGCCGCGCGCCTTCCTCTCCGCAAGGGCGACCTCGTACGACTCGTCACGGGCACCGGCGGCGGCGTCGGGAGTCCGCGACAACGCGAAGCCGACCTCATCCGCGCCGACGTCGAGGACGACATCGTGACCGCACGTGAAGCGAAAGAGGTTTACGGATTGGACGACGACGATCGGGTCGTAGACATGTAAGAACCCTCGCGACGAGCAAACGGTGAAACGGGTCTCGCATCCTAACCGCCGTGGCCGACGGATCCGGAACGAACCCACGCCCGGCCGTCTTCAGGAGCCAGGCGGCGGTTGCCTACGGGCGCTAAGGCGCGAAAGGCGCCGGGTTGAATGCGAAAGGTCTACGTGGAGCGTTGTCGGCGGATCGAGAAGGTACCGAGGTGTTCCCCGAACCGAGCGGCGTGCCTCGGCAACTACGACTGCTCAGTTGAAGCGCGCCATCGGAACGCTGTACCTGCGATCGCGCCGATGATGGCTCCGGCCACTACTCCGTCCCGACCGAATAGGAAAACCTCACGTCCGAACAGGTGGGTCACCGCTGCGACAAGCAGAGCGAGAGTGAATGCGCTCGACGACCCGATCATGAAACCCGCGATCCCTCCAACGAGCGCCCGTTCGAACCGTGCGGCGGTTTTCCTCATAGAGGAAGTATTGGCTGAAGCTGCATTCTGGTGAGATCGCCGGTATGCGGGGGTCTACGTTTCTGGAACCTCTTCCACGCGGATGGAGATGGCCGTCCTAAGCGCCTCACACCGCGAGATCCGGGTTGGGAGCCGTGACGTCCCACGGCCACCCGGGCAGCCGCTTCATGCCGTCTGGAATCTCAGCGAGGTGAGGGAATGTCCGAGGAAGTGTCAGCCGAGATTCCATCGCTGCCACGGCCCAATGGCATTCGGCCTCGAGCCTGTCCCGGACAGGCGAATCTGGTGGTGAGACGTCGGCGTCCACCGACCATTCCCAGAGCCATTGATCCGACTCGTTGTACAGATGGAATGTGGCTCCCCGTCCTGTCGCCTCGAGCGCGACGTGGGTTGTCAATACCGGCCTTTGCCTCAGGACGCCCTTGAACCAAGAACGAAGGCCGGCGCGGCCACGGCGAATATTGAAGCAGGCGATCCAGCCCATGTCCCGCGCGGCGCGAGTCCGTCGGTCATCCGCTGGTCTATGCACAAGGAGCGTTTTGGGCGGATCGTGATGATGAAGGGCTATCCAGACACTGTCGGCCCGCTGGAGACACTTCCCGCGGAGGCGTCAACAATGGCCTACATGGACGAGGACGCCCTCATAAGGGAACAGATGGAGTACTACCGAGTCCGCGCACCCGAGTATGACGTGACGTCAGCGCCCCCGATCGACCGGCTTGGCGCGTATGCGAGACGGATCGAGATGGCGCTCGATCGGTTCCGGCCAACGGGGAACGTCCTGGAGATCGCCAGTGGAACTGGACTCTGGACCATCCACCTGCTCCGTCACGCCCCGAGCATCACGGCCCTGGACTCCTCATCCGAGATGCACGAGCTATCACGAATCAAGACCGGCGGGGATCCTCGAGTTCACTACGTTCTGGCCGATGTGTTCTCGTGGCAACCCAACGGACGCTACGACGTCGTGTTCTTCGCCGACTGGCTCTCGCACGTCCCGCCGGGGGGCTTCGACCGGTTCTGGGCGACGGTGCGAGCGGCCCTCGCCCCGGCGGGACGCGTTTTCTTCGTCGATGAGCTCGAGGATGCCTGGAAATACGGGGATCCGTTTCGCGAGACCTTCGCCGGCGATCCGTCGGTGCCGGTCGTGTACCGGACTGTGAGCGACGGCCGGGCGTTTCGGGTGGTCAAGGTCTACTGGAACCCGGAGCAGCTCTGGTCCACGCTCACCGCCATGGGATGGGACGCTGAGATCCACACCGCGGGGCCGTTCTTCTGGGCCGAGGCTGTCCCAATGGACTGACAGCGTCGCCGCGAGCTTAGGCATAGTCCCCGGGGTGAACTGGGCGGGCGCGTCTACAACAAGCTTCGATTTCCGCGGATTGATAGGACAGCCCTGCGAGGAGCGCTGGGCTGGTTCCGCGACCGTCACTGGTCTCGAGCACGATTCACGTCGGGTGGTAGCTACACACGGGCAAGGATCTCAGCAACCTTTTTCCCGGATCATTTTCAGCCTGTCGAGGTTCGAAGCCACGACGGACTAGACCCTTGGAGCCGCGAGTTGAGGTGTCAACGGGCCCCGCCCCAGGTCTCGCGTCGAAGCGGTCGACTCAGCTTGCCGACCTCCGACCAGCCGTATCGATCCCTGGCCTTCGACCGCCACCGATCCGGGGGTAGCGACCCCGCCAATCCGAGGAGCTGTCTGTCACCGATGAGTGTGAGGGCCGTTTGCCGTCTGACCCTGTGATGAGGTAATCCGAACGGCTCTCTCACGGAGGACAAGATGCGCACCCCATTTCCCTGCCTCTGGTTCGACGGTAAGGCCGAGGAGGCCGCCGAGTTCTACACGAGCCTGCTGCCCGACAGCGGCGTCGACAAGGTCTGGCGCTCCCCCGCCGACACGCCCAGCGGGCCCGCCGGGATGGTCCTGACGGTCGACTTCACGCTCAATGGCCAGCACTTCCAGGGCCTCAACGGCGGGCCGGATTTCAGCTTCAACGAGGCGGTTTCGTTCGTCATCGAGTGCGAGGACCAGGCCGAGGTCGACCGGCTGTGGGATGCGCTGACGGCGGATGGAGGCGAGCCGGGCCCGTGCGGATGGCTCAAAGATCGATTCGGGCTGTCGTGGCAGATCGTGCCGCGCCAGCTGAACGAGCTGGTCGGAGATCCCGATCCGGAGCGTGCGCGCCGCGCCATGGAGGCGATGCTCAAGATGGGCAAGATCGATGTCGCCGAGCTCCAGCGGGCGGCCGACGCGACCTAGCATCGCGAGCGGCCGCGGATCAGCGGGCGGCCGACGGAGGTCCGATCCAGACCATGGAGTTCTGATCAATGCGGAAGCTGATAGCGACGGTGTTCAACTACTCGCTCGACGGCCTTCTCGCCGACGAGGGCACCGAGTTTTGGAAGTTCTGCTTCGACCTGCCCGAAAACCGTGAGCCCGACGACCCGGCGCAACTCGACTTTCTCCAGAGCGCGTATGCGCACATCATGGGCCGCAACGCCTACGAGGCCATCGGCAGGTCCATGACGATAACGGCCACCGACCATCCGTTCGCCGACATCCTGAACGCCGGGCGCAAGGTCGTCTTCTCCCGGACCCTGAAGACGGCCGAGTGGGCTAACACCACCATTGCCGCTGGTGACACGGCAGAAGAGATCGACAAGCTCAGGCGAGGCGGCGACGGCCACATCGTGGTCTGGGGCGGCGTCACCCTCTGGCGGTCGCTCATGCGGCTCGACCTGATCGACGAGCTCCAGCTGAGCTTGTTCCCCTACGTTGCGGGCGAGGGCACCCGGCTGTTCGACGGCGTCCCCAAGTCCTACCGACTCGACCTGGTCTCCAGCACCGCCTCCAGCAACGGGATCATCGACCTGCAGTACCGCCGGCACCGCTAATCCAGCGGCCCGCGAGTCCGCAAAAGGACCATCTCAAACCGACCAGCGATACTGGCGGCATCGCCGCGATCGACAGCGGCGAGCAGACACCGAAGACCAACCTCAAAGCCCACCACTCCACGGGACACTGCGTCGACGGACGTCGGTCGTTGCCCGGAACGGACCGCCGTCGTCACGGCGCGATCGTAGGCGGCTCGCCCGATTCGTCACTCACCGAACCGTCAGGTCCGACACGCAATCGCCACGGCGCTCGTTCGACGAACCGATCGCCTCGATCACGGTGTCGGCGTAGGTCTGCAGGTTCGCCGACTCGTCTGCCGGGAGATCCGGGGCCACCACGTCGTACGCGCGCTCGCGCAGGGCCGACTCGACCAGATGCCAGTACCAGCCGCTGTCGCCGGCGCCGTGGATCAGGGCGAAGGTCGTGCGCTACGGCGCATGAGGCGGGCTTCGGAACGGTGGCCCCTCAGGCCCGAGGGGCGGTCGCGGAGAACAAGGCGGCTGAGCCGGCGACCTCGATCTCTACGTCTCGGAACGATTCATCGAGAATCCCGCGAAGGCCGTCGACCGTGTCTTCGAGGTTGTCGAAGTCGCCTTTCTTGTTGACTGCCCACAGGAAGGCGCGGGCCGGACGCGTGTGCGACTCCTTGAGGCCGAGAACCGTCCCCCCGAAGAGCACGCCGTCGGGCGTGAGGACGTCGGCGATGTTGCGGACCGCGGTCGCCTTGTTCGTCATGGGGCCGCGCAGGCAGTGCAGGACGAAACTGAGCGCCGCCGAGTCGAACGGGCCGTCGACCGGCAGAGGCTTCATCACGTCGGCCTCGACGGTGGCAGGTGCCATTGACGCGAGCCGTCGCGACGCGTGCTTCAGGACATGGGGATTCGGGTCGAGGAGGGTGATCTCGGTCCCCGCGGGCGGCCCAGCCTTTTCGATGAAGTATCCGGTGCCAGGCCCCACGTCGAGGTGCCGAGAGCCCATATGGCGGCGGTAACGCTCAACCCCCGGTGGAATCGGCGTCTTCCAAACAGCGCGGGCCATGAATTTGAGGACCCACACGTCGTAGATTGCGAGGAGCAGGGGGCTGTACCCGGCCTGACCCTTGTATGACGGATCGCTCCGTTCCATGCGACCTCCTCGATGGTGTGGAGGTCCACGCTACATTCAGGGTCACGTGTGTCAGCTTGCATACGCAAGGGGTGTTCGCACCCGTGTCGGCCTCACCACTTCATAGGGCCTCATTGGTGACGCGCCCATCCGGACCTCAATCTCGGCCGCACTGTCGGTCAGACGTGTCAACACCTTGACGGATCTGACAGCTCTGCTGTCAAGGTGTTGACCAGTCGCCGGAACAGCATCGCCGCCTGCGCCAGCGTTCGAGAATGTCCTAGACGCTCAGCAGCACTTTGATGGCCCGGCGTTCGCCCATGGCCTTGTAACCGTCGGCTGCTTGCTCGAGCGGCAGTTCGAGATCGAAGACCTTGCCGGGATCGATCTCCCGCTTCCAGATGAGGTCGACCAGATGGGGCAGGAAGCGGCGCACCGGCGCGGGACCGCCGTGCAGGTGGACGTGTGAGAAGAACATCTCGTCGCCGGGGAGGTCGACGTCATGAAGAACCCCGACGTAGCCGACGTGCCCTCCCGGCCGGGTGGAGCGGATGGCCTGCATCATCGACTCCTGCGTGCCGACCGCCTCGACGACCGAGTGAGCGCCGAGGCCGTTCGTGAGCTCCTTGACCCTCTCGACGCCGTCGTCACCGCGCTCCTCCACGATCTCGGTCGCACCGAACTCCAGCGCAAGTTTCTGCCGGTCCTCGTGACGGCTCATGATGATGATCGGCTCCGCACCGAGCTGCTTAGCGGCCAGCACGGCGAGCAGACCGACCGCACCGTCACCGACCACAGCAACGGTCCGGCCGGGTCCTGCGTCGGCGGCAACGGCACCGAACCAGCCCGTGCCGAGGACATCGGAGGCGGCGAGCAAGCTCGGGATGAGGTCTTCGGCAGGAATATCGGGGGTCGCCACAAGGGTTCCGTCGGCGAGCGGGACCCGGAGCAGCTCTGCCTGCGCACCCTCGGCGCCGACAGGCTCGCGGTGGAGGCATGAGCTCTGGTAGCCGGATTTGCAGATCTCGCACGTGTTGTCCGAGGCGAAGAACGAGCCGATCACGAATTGGCCCGGCTCGATCGTTCTCACGTCTCGACCGATCTGTTGAACGGTCCCGGCGTATTCGTGACCCATCGGCGCGGGCCACTTAAAGACTTCAATGCCTCTGTAGGGCCAAAGGTCCGAACCGCAGATGCAACTGGCGGCCAGCCGGACGATCGCATCGGTCGGCTCGACGATGTTGGGGTCGGCACGGTCCTCGACGCGAACATCGCCGGGTCCGTGCATCACTGCACCGCGCATCGTCTCCTCCTTCCCGATCCTGCCGGCATGAACCGTGGTGGATGAGTTGCGTTCGTTCTGAGCAACCTACCGCGGTCGAGGAGGAGGACGGCGAGCTGCGCCAGTGTTGGTGGATGTATCCGGGGAATGGGCTCCTAGTCCGCGTCGAGAACAAACCACGTTGGTTGCCAGGAGGAGGACGTCGGCATGCCACAGCGTGCGCAAATGTCCCTTAGCCGGGACCCTCGGAGTGCGGGCCAACCCGCCAGGTGCCCCAATCAGCTTGGGGCTAACACGCGACCTTGTCTTACTAGTCCGGTGGGTTACGGGGGTTGCTACCCCCTCGGCACGCGTCTCCAGGATTGAACACGTGTGGGTCGGCGCCTAGCTTCACGTTCTGCCCGTACGACTGCGCAATGCCGCCGGGGCCATTCGGTGCGACGGCAAAGTCGAGGCTTAGCGGGGCGTCCGGGTCGTCATTCTGGCCGGAGAAGACGCAGATCGAGTTCGCGTGCGCCGGCCCGGCGGTCTCCTCGCCGGTTCCGGTTACCTCACCTGCGAACGCAGCACTTGCACTCACACCAATGATGGCGAGCGCGCAAATGGCGGTCGCAACGAACGCTCTTATCCACATATCTCACCCTCCCACCTCTGAACGCCGCTGGGAACGCGAACGCTAACAACGGAGGCGACGTTCGGTCAAGCGAGCTACAGCACTACCCGTAGGGTCAGGACGCAGTGATGCCCGAGGGTTCGGGAATCTCCTTTGAGGGGGTGCGGACTCGCCCGCCGGAGTCACGACGTCGGCCTCGGCCAGAATGTCCGGGATCTGAAGCGGTAGCTACTAGCAGGCTTTGGACTGCGCACTCGGGCGCGACCATCAGGAGGCCAGGCTAGGTTCGGAGTGACAGGACGATCGCGCCGTCCGCTCCCGTGACTACCTCGCGCAGCGCTTGTGCCGCCTGTTCGAGCGGACGGACGGACGCGATCGGCACGCTGAGGGTGCCGCGGGCCAGCAGCTCCGCGAGGGCCGAAAGCTGCCGACCATCGGGCCGGACGTAGACATCGGATACGGCGACGCCCCGTTCCTCCCGTGGCGGATCGCCCGTGATCGTGGCAAGGCGGCCGCCGTCAGCAACCGCCTTCAACGTGGTGGCTGCCTGCCCGGGGGCAGCGTTGACGGCCTTGGGTGCGCCGCCGCCGGTGATCTCGCGAACGAGCGCAGGCCAGTCGCCGTGGTAGTCGAGCACGTCCGACGCGCCGTAGTCGCGGATGCGCTCGGTCTTCTTCGCGCTCGCTGTGGCGATCACGCGGGCGCCCCGAGCCGCGGCGAGCTGGACGAGCAGGCCACCCGTGACTCCCCCGGCTCCGTTGACGACGACCCAGCCGCCGCTCTCGATCCCGAGAGCCTCGTCGAGTGCCTGAGCCGCAGTGAGCGCCGGAATGGGAAACGCTCCGCAGGCTTCCCATGACGCCGCGGGCGGCCGGGCCGCGACGGTCGCCGCCGGCGCGAGCACCCTCGCCGCCCACGTCCCGTGACGCCGAAGCGGCAGCGGATGTGTCATCACCTCGTTGCCCTCGCGCAGCTCCGCCACGCCGGAGCCTGCCGCTGCGACCGTCCCGGCCGCCTCCGTCCCGAGCGCCATCGGAGCCGGGCCGCCGATCTGCCAGCTGCCGATCCTGACAAGGTCGTCCCAGTTGCCGATGCCGGCGGCGACGACGTCGATGAGGACCTCGCCTGCGGCAGGCGTCGCCGGCTCGTCCACCTCGAAGATCTCGACGGGCTCGCCGAGTGCTGTGATTCCGGCCGCACGCATCCTGTTCGGTGCACGTTACTGGCGTCGATGATGCGGTGCAGGCCGCTTTGGCTTCTCGCCCAGAGGGAGTGCGCGATCAGGTGACAGATGACTTGCCTGCCCGAGAGCTCATGGCGCCAGCGTTCAGGAATGTCACCCGAGCGGTAGCTGGCCTGGACTATCCGGTCTCCGGCCAATCAGCGCGCTGTCGGTAAGGCGGATCGTGAGGGGTGAGGTGTCGGCGTCGACGAGTGCGGCTCGCACGTCCGACTCGAACGCGGCCCGGCGGTCGCCAAGCCGGTCGAGCAGGTTGCCTAGTGAGTACTCGAATCCCACAGCCGCCTCAAGGGAAGGGTGAATCACCGCCTCGTACTCATAGGTGAGTTGCTCGACGCGCGAGAACGCCGACCTCGCAAGGATGTCTGGGAACGGGTCGTGTAGACCGGCCGGATTCGGCCCCTCGGGAGCATCAATAAGATGGCGACGCAAGATCGTCTCGACCGTGTTCCACGGCGGCCGGTCCAGCCAGGCGCGATTGTAGTCGGGACTCTTCACGTAACCCACGAGCGCCACCGAGCCTCGCTCCCGATCGAGCAACGGGTCCAGGGCATGCAAGACGGCGTCCTGATCGGCCATCCAGTGGAACGCCTGCGAAATAACGACCGCAGCAAACTGTCCGAGATCGCCCGCCAGCCTCGGCAGGTCATCCGAACCGCCGACGACGAACGAGAGGTTGTCGGCCGCAGCCGAGGCCGCCCGTCGGCGCCCCTCGTCGATCATTGCCACTTCCGGGTCCATGACCACGACCTCACCGACGAACGGTGCGAGCCGCAGAGAAACGTGTGCTGGTCCCGCGCCCAAGTCGAGAACGCGATCAGAAGCCGACCAGCCGAAGTGTGTCGCGAGCAGTCGCAGGAACGCCTCCGTCGGCCGATAGCGGTACTCGGCGTAGAACCAGGCTGCGTCACGAAACGGCCGTTGACCAGGGCCTAGGCCCGTCCACGGTTCCGGGGTGCCGCTCATTGCTGATGACGGTAATGCCTGACCGATCGAAGGTGACTGGTGTGTTGTTTGTCCGCGCCGTCCCGCAACGCGACATCGCGTGCACGCTCGCGTGCGCGAGCGTGCTCTCCCTCTAGGTTAGGAGGCTGGTTCCCAACGTGGGCATCGACACATGACGGTTCCCGTAGCATCCGGCGCGATGCTGCTCGACGCTTCGACACTGCCGGCACTCGCGCGCGGGTGCGCGATCCTCGGCGCTGGTGGCGGCGGCGACACGCAGGTCGGATTGTTGGCAGCGCTGCAAGCAGTCGAGGACCACGGTCCGGTCCCGCTCGTCGACCTGGAAGACCTTCCCGACGACGGTCTGATCATGCCGTGCGGCGGCGTCGGCGCGCCGACGGTCTCGATCGAGAAGATCGAGAGCGGCGATGAGGGCGGCCGCCTCCGAGAGATGGTCGAAACGCTCTGGGACCGTCCGGTCGTCGCGCTCATGGCTGGCGAGATCGGCGGCTCGAACGGGATCATCCCGGCTCTATGGGCGGCGCATCTCGGGCTTCCCGTCGTCGACGCCGACGGCATGGGACGCGCGTTCCCGGAGATCCCGCAGGTGACGATGGAAGTGGCGGGCATCTCGCCGAACCCGGCAGTGATGACAGACGAGCGGGGCAACGTCATCGTCTTCCGCGCGACCGACGGCGATTGGATGGAGCGGATCGAACGCGCCGCAGCGGTGGAGTTCGGCGGCATGGCGTGGTCGTCCGAGTATCAGCTCACCGTCGAACAGGCCAAGGACGGCGCCGTTGTGAACCACGCTGTGTCCCTCGCGATTCAGCTCGGCACCGTCGTCGCCGAGGCGGAGCACGATCCCGTTGCCGCGCTCGCACGCGAGATCCGCGCCGCCCGCCTCATCGCGGGAAAGGTCGTCGACGTCGAGCGTCGCACTACGGCGGGGTTCGTCCGCGGATCGGCGACGATCGAGGGACTCGATGAGGACGCCGGGCGAACGCTCCGTCTGGAGATCCAGAACGAGAACCTCGTCGCCCTCGAAGGCGAACGTACGCTCGCCATGGTCCCCGACATCATCTCCGTGCTCGACTCTGAGTCCGCGGAGGCGATCTCGACCGAGCGCCTTCGGTACGGGCAACGCGTCACCGCCATCGCATTCCCGTGCGACCCGATCTGGCGCACGGCGCGGGGACTCGAGCTCGCCGGTCCGCGCCACTTCGGCTACGACCTCGACTACGTGCCGGTCGAGGAGCTCCATGCCGTTGCCTGACTCCTGCCGCGCGCCAAGCGATGCCGTCGCCTGACCTCCGCCTCGGCGTCGACGTCGGCGGGACCAACACCGACGCCGTCGTACTCGACATCGACGACCAACTCGTGGCCAAGGCCAAGGTGCCGACCACGCCAGACGTGACGTCGGGGATCGAGGCAGCGATCGCCGCGGTGGCGCAGCGTGTCGACAGAGAACGGATCACGCACGCGATGTTCGGAACGACGCACGCGACGAACGCTGTCCTCGAACGACGAGGTCTGCGTCGCGTCGGTGTCCTCCGCCTCGCGGGTCCGGCGACCCGCGCGATCCGCCCGCTGTTCGGTTGGCCGGCGGACCTTCGCGACGTGGTCTCGGCCGGTGAGCTGATCGTCGACGGCGGGATCGAGTTCGACGGGCGCGAGCTGTCGCCGCTCGACCGTGACGCTGTCGCCCAGTTCGCCGCGGACGTCGCCGGCCGCGCCGAGGCCATCGCCATCACCAGCGTCTTCGCGCCGGCCTCGGACGAACACGAGCGCGCGGCGGAGGAGATCGTTCAAAAGGAGCTCGGTGACCTCCCCGTATCGCTCAGTTCCGAGATCGGATCGGTCGGCCTGCTCGAACGCGAGAACGCTACCGTCCTGAACGCGGCCCTCGTCGACGTCGCGACCGCGGTCACTCAAGCGGTCGGCGAGGCGCTCCGGAAGCACGGACTCAAACCAACGGCGTTCTTCGCCCAAAACGACGGAACGCTGATGGATCTCGACTTCGCGATCCGCTTCCCCGTCCTCACGATCGGCAGCGGCCCGGCGAACAGCATCCGCGGCGCCGCGTATCTCACCGGACGAACCGACGCGATCGTCGTCGACGTCGGCGGAACATCGACGGACGTCGGTGTTCTCGTTCATGGCTTCCCCCGTGAGTCCTCGCTCGGTGTCGAGATCGGAGGGATCCGAACGAACTTCCGGATGCCCGACCTCGTCACGATCGCCCTGGGCGGCGGGACGATCGTCTCGGCAGAGAGCGTCGGACCCGCGAGCGTCGGCTACCGCATCGGCGAGGAGGCCCTCGTCTTCGGCGGCTCGACGCCGACGCTGACCGACGCCGGCGTTGCGGCAAACAGGTTCGACGCGCTGGGCGACGCCGCCGCGGTCGCCGTACACCGCCCGCTTCTTACACAGGCGATCGCCCGTTCCGACCAGATGCTGGCCGACGCGATCGACCGGGTGAAGACGTCGCGCGAACCCGTCCCCGTCGTTGCCGTGGGGGGCGGCGCTCCACTCGTGCCCGAGCACCTCCCCGGCGCGAGCGAGGTGTTGCGCCCGGAGCACTCCGACGTGGCGAACGCGATCGGCGCCGCCATCGCTTCGGTGAGCGGCGAGGTCGACCGGATCTTCCACCTCGGCGCGGGGGGCCGTGACGCGGCGGTGGCCGAGGCGTCTCGCGAGGCCATCGACCGCGCCGTTGCGGCGGGCGCCTCCAAAGAAGGAGTGAGGGTTGTCGAGATCGACGAGGTGCCCCTGGCGTACCTCACCAATCCTGCGGTACGTATACGAGTGAAGGCGGCCGGACCACTCGCCTGGAGTTGACCGACCGAGGAACCCCTAGGGAGGGCGCCATGAGATCTCTTCGCTTGCCCGTGTTGGTGATCGCCGCGGCGTTCGCCGTCGTCGCGGCGGCGTGTACCGGGGATGACGACGGCCTCGGCGCCACCGACGACGGCGCGACGCAGGGCCCGAGCGCGTTCACGTACTCGGTCAACTCCGAGGTGATGATCGGATGGGACCCGGCGAGCGGCTACTCGAACGAGGTCATCGCCCTGCACAACATCTACGAGACGCTTACGCGCTACAACGACGAGACGCAGGAGGTCGAGCCGCTCCTCGCCGAGAGCTGGGAGTCCTCGGAGGACGGGCTGACGTGGACGTTCACGCTCCGCGAAGGCGTGACGTTCCACACCGGTCGAGAGCTCACGGCGGAGGCAGCGAAGGCGGCCATCGAGCGCACGACGGAGCTCGGTGAGGCGGCCGCGTACATCTGGGGCGCGGTGAAGAAGATCGAGACGCCGGACGACCGCACGCTCGTCTTCCACCTGTCGTACGCCTCGCCGCTCGACCTGGTCTCGTCGGGCACGTACTCGGCCTACATCTACGACACCGAAGCGTCCGGCGGTCAGGACCTCGCGGAGTGGTTCGCCGAGGGCAACGACGCCGGCACCGGTCCGTACACCGTCTCGGAGTACAACCCCGGCGACGAGATCGAGCTCCGTCTCGAGGCGTACCCGGACTACTGGGGCGGCTGGGACGGCGATCGCTACGAGAACTACGTGTTCCGCGTGACGCCCGAGGCGAACACCGCGGCCCAGCTGCTCCGCGCCGGCGAGGTCACGATGGTCCAGCGGATGAGCCCGCAGCTGTGGGAGTCGTTCGAGGGGCAGGATGGGTTCGAGACGACCAGCGCGCCCTCGTGGCAGACGCTGCTCGCCCTGCTCAACACCGCCGACGGTCCGCTCGCCGACGAGCGGGTTCGCGACGCCATCGCGCTGGCCATCGACTACGAGGGCATCATCGCCGCGCTCGAAGGTGCTGCGCAGCCGCTCTCCGGCGTCGTCCCGCCGGGACTTTGGGGACATACGGAAGGACTGCAGTTCCAGCAGGACCTCGATCAGGCGCGAACGTTGCTGGAAGAGGCCGGCTACGGCCCGAACGGCGACCCGCTCACGCTCGAGCTCACCTACCTCAGGGGAGACGCGGACGAGGAGCTCGTCTCCACGATCATGCGCTCGAACCTCGCGGAGCTGAACGTCGACCTGCAGGTCCGCGGGATGCAGTGGCAGGCGCAGTGGGACAAGGCCAAGTCGGGGAACGAAACGACGCGACAGGACATCCTTGTCTTCTACTGGTGGCCGGACTATCCGGACCCGGTGTCATGGTTCTTCAGCCTGTTCCGGACGGAGGAGGAGCCATTCTTCAACCTCGCGTACTACTCGAACCGTGACCTCGACTCGATGATCGACGAGGCGTCGGTCGTCTCGGCGACCGATCGCGACGAGGCCGCGCAGATGTACGAGCAGATGCAGCAGATCGTCGTGGAGGACGCGCCGGCCATCCCGCTGTACACGCAGACGTACCAGCGGGCAATGCTCGACGAGGTGGAGGGCTTCGAGGACAACCCGGCGTACCCGAACGTCGTCTTCGCGTATGACCTGACGCCCCAGGCGTGACCCGGTTCCTCGTCCGGCGGCTCGCGCTCGCCGCGTTCGTCGTCCTGGGCGTCGTCATCCTCACGTTCGTCGTGGCGCGGGTGGTGCCGGGTGACCCGGCGGTCACATGGGCGGGTCCGCGCGCACGTCCCGAACAGATCGAGGCGGCGCGGAGACAGCTCGGGCTCGACCGCCCGGTCCCGGTTCAGATCGCCCGCTACCTCGGCGGCGTGGCAACCGGCGATTGGGGACTCTCGCTGAGAACGCGGCGCCCGGTGATCGACGACATCGCTCGTCGCGCGCCGGCGTCGATCGAGCTCGTCACCGTGGCCATGGTGCTCGCGCTCGCCGTGGGGATCCCGCTCGGCCTCGTCGCGGCGCGGTGGAGGGGCCGGGCGCCCGACCTGCTGTCGCGAATCGCCGCGGTGATCGGCGTGTCGATGCCCTCGTTCTGGCTGGCCATCGTGCTCCAGCTGATCTTCTTTCAGTGGCTGAACGTGCTCCCGGTGGCCGGGAGCTACGACCCCGATCTCGACTACACGAGTCCGCTTCGCAACGTCACGAACATGCCGATCGTCGACGCGCTCCTCACGGGGAACTGGCCCGTTCTTGGGAGCGCGCTGACCCACGTCGTGTTGCCCGCCGTGGTGATCGCGGCCTATCCCGCCGGCGTCATCACCAGGATGGTTCGGGCGTCAGTCCTGGACACGATCGGCGAGGACCACGTCCGTATGGTGCGCGCCCTTGGCTTCACCGAGCGAAGCGTGTTCGCCCGGTTCGCCCTCCGGCACGCGTGGAGTCCCGTGGTCGCGCTCCTCGCGCTGGTGTTCGCGTACGCGCTCGTGAACACGTTCCTGGTCGAGGCGATCTTCAACCGGCCCGGACTCGGCAGCTATGCGGCCGATGCGATCGCGGCGCTCGATACGCCGGCCATCGTCGGCGTCACGCTGTTCGTCGCCATCGTCTACGTGATCGGCAACCTCGTCGTCGACGTCCTTCAGGCCGCGATCGATCCGCGGATCCGGGTGGCGTAGATGGCGTCGCTGCCCGCTCCTCCCGCGGCCGCGGCGCTCGAGAGCAGGCTCGTTCCGCCCGGTCGCGAACGCGGCGTGCGCGCCGCCGCTCGACGGAACCCGCTGCTCGTGGCCGGGGCCGTGCTCTGCCTGGCGATCGCCGTGGCCGCGGTGCTCGCGCCGCTCATCGCGCCGTTCCCCGCCGACGCCGGAGACGCCACCCACCCGCTGGAGACGCTCGAGGCGCCGTCGTCAGCACACCTCTTCGGCACCGACCAGGTCGGGCGCGACGTGCTCTCGCGCGTGCTGTACGGCGCCCGCATCTCGCCGGTGATCGCGCTGCTCGTCCTGGCCATCTCCTGCGCGATCGGCATCCCGCTGGGAATCGCCGCCGGCTACTTCGGAGGCGCCATCGACGAGGTCATCATGCGCATCACCGACGTGTTCCTGGCGTTCCCCGCGTTGCTGCTCGCGCTGGCGTTCGCCGCGGTGATGCAGCCCTCGATCACCAACACCGTGATCGCCATCGCCGTCACGTGGTGGCCGTGGTACACGCGGATCGTCCGCGGTCAGGCCGCGTCGGTCGCCGGCCGACCGTTCGTCGAGAGCGCCCGGGCCATGGGCATCTCCCATCGCCGGATCCTCCTCCGCCACGTCCTGCCGAACTCCATCACGCCCGTCATCGTGCAGGTCTCCCTCGACGTCGGCGGCGTGATCCTCACCGCGTCGGCGCTGTCGTTCCTCGGTCTCGGCGCGCAGGACCCCACGCCCGACTGGGGCCTGATGGTCAGTCAGGGCCAGCAGTTCTTCACCACGCAGTGGTGGCTGGTCACGTTTCCGGGCGCGGCGATCCTCCTCACCGCGGCCGCGTTCAACCTGCTGGGTGACGGCCTGCGAGACGTGCTCGATCCCAGACGAGTGCTGACGCGATGATGCGAACGACGAAGCTCGAGGTGCGCGACCTGCGCATCGCGTTCGGCGATCGGCGCGTCGTCGATCTGGAGCGTCTCGACCTCGGCACCGGCGAAATCCTCGGCCTCGCCGGCGAGAGCGGTTCGGGCAAGTCGATGACCGCCCTCGCGGTGCTGGGCCTCGCGTCGACGCTCGGCGCCCGCGTCGACGGGAGTATCCGCCTGGTCGACCAGGAGCTCGTCGGCGCTCCGGAGAGCCGACTGCGCGAGATCCGGGGCCGCCGGATCGCGATGATCTTCCAGAGCCCGGTGTCGTCGCTCGATCCACTCCTTCGCGTCGGCGAGCTGTTCGAGCGGACCCTGCGGCTGCACGGGGCGAGCGCGCGCGAGGCGCGCGACGGCGCTGCGGCTGCGCTCCGCGAGGTATTCCTGTCCCCCGACCTCCTGTCACGACATCCGCATGAACTCTCCGGAGGACAGGCGCAGCGCATCGCCATCGCGATGGCGCTCGCGCTGCGCTCCGAGGTGCTCATCGCGGACGAGCCGACGAGCGCGCTCGACGTCACCGTTCAGGCGGAGATCCTCGACCTCCTCCGCCGGCTGCGGGACGAGCGCGGGATGAGCGTCCTGTTCATCAGTCACGACCTGGCCGTGATCGCGGAGCTGTGCGACCGCGTGGCGGTGATGCAGCTCGGGCGCATCGTCGAGGAAGGGCCGACGGCGCGCGTCCTCGGCGAGCCCGCCGCCGGGTACACGAAGCGTCTCGTCGCCGCCGTCCCCAAGATCGGCGCCGCGACCGCGTCCCGGTGACGCCGCTGCTCGAGGTCGAGGACCTCGTCGTCGACTTCGGCCGCGTGCGCGCCGTCGACGGCGTGTCGTTCCGCCTGCCGGCGGGGCCCTACGGTCTCGGCCTGGTCGGCGAGAGCGGATCGGGAAAGACCACGATCGCTCGCGCGCTGCTGCGGTTGGTCGCCCCGACGTCCGGCGCGATCCGGCTCGATGGCAGTGGCGTCCTGGGCATCCGCGGTCGCGCGCTCCGCCAGTACCGACGCGCCGTGCAGATCGTGTTCCAGGACCCGACGACGACGCTCGACCCCCGCACGCGGATCCGGTCCGCGATCGCCGAGCCTCTCCTCGCGCACGAGATCGTCCCTCGCGCGGAGGTTCGGCGCCGCGTCGGCGAGCTCCTCACGGAGGTCGGCCTCGAATCCGAGATGGCCGAGCGGTATCCGCACCAGCTGTCGGGCGGGCAGCGGCAGCGTGTCGCGATCGCACGAGCGCTGTCCGTCGAGCCCAAGGTGCTGGTGCTGGACGAGCCGACGAGCGCGCTCGACGTCACGGTCCAGGCGCGCATCCTCGAGCTGATCGCCACGCTCCGCCGGGAACGCGGGCTCGCGTACGTGCTGATCTCGCACAACCTCGCAGTGGTCGAGCAGCTATGCGAGGAGACGGCGGTGCTGTACCTCGGGCGCATCGTCGAGCACGGCCCGACCGAAGAGATCCTCGCCAACCCGGCGCATCCGTACACGCTCGCGCTGCGTTCCGCGGTGCCCGAGATCGACCTCGCGGCGCGTCGCTCGAGGATCGTCCTCCCCGGCTCGGTGCCCGACCCGGCGAACCCGCCGCCCGGATGCCCGTTTCATCCTCGATGCCCGTATGCGAACGACCTGACGCGAACGGAGGTGCCGGAACTCCGTTCCCTCGACTCCGGACGAACCGTCGCCTGTCACCGAGCCGAGGAGATCCTCGCCGGCGACGCCAAGCCAGCCGCAGTTACGTAAGCGAGAGCCAGGTCGTCAAATTAGACCTTGACGAGGGCGCTGGCGGACTACGGTAGGTCGCGTCTACAGCCTGACGGCGGCTACGCTGCAAGAGGTGCGTAGGCATCGGCGCCGAAGTCAGGCTGCTGAAGCCAAAGCCGATCCGCGGTTCGTCTGTTTGGTCTGACCTATCCGCCAGCCGCTATCCTTCAGGTCCAAGTTGGGCGCGGAGGCGTGCCTCGATCTTGCTCCGCCGACCGTCGTAGAAGGTAAGGAACTCGTCGAGTGCCAGGGGTACGCTCTCAAGGTCGTTCTCGCGCATATACGTCTCTCGCGCTTCGTCGGACGTGAAGTGTGGTCCGTGGAGCCACTCGTCCGGGAGGCGAGCCTGCTTCTCAGTGTTTGGCACCCCGGCAAGGAGCTGGAGGTTAGGCAAGCGGTTGACTCGCTCGAGGTAGTCGTCGATCGCCTCCGCTGGGATCCCAGCTTTGACGAGACGCGCGCGAGTGAAGCGAGACCGGGCGAAGATGTGGTCCTCGTGGAACTGCTTTGTGAGGTCGAGCCCCGGATACAGCATCGCGAGTGTGGCGAATGTCCTTGGACGACCGTACGACAACTCGCATAACTCCTCGATCTCCGCATCGCTGAACTGGAGGCTCTTGGCCAGGCCAGCCATGGCTGTTTCCAAGCCATCTCTCGGGAACCCGTTGCCACTTTGGTCCCGGAGCACTTCGCGGAGACGGACCAATAGCGTGTCAAGGCCGGAGCCCTACACACCCCGCTTCATCTGTGATCGCATCACCCACGAACGCATCATCTGTCGGTCGGCCGCCTGCGCCGATGAGGTGACATAGCTCGAGCCCAGCCCTCGTGAGTACGCGTAGTATGCGAGGGGCACGATCACGCTGTCAGCCGACAGTGTCCGCTCCGAGAGACCGAAGCTCTCAAGTAGGTCTCGCGCGACGATCAGGGCCGACCGAACCTCGCCCCACTTCTTCTCGAGTAGCGCCATGTTCTGTTGCGTGAAGTTCGACACGTTGAAGCGGATGTCAGGAGCGTCGATCAGAGTGAGTCCGCTCTTGAGGACCACGTCCTTGCTGAAGCTGAACGGAGTGGAACCGTTGTTCAACGTGGACAGGAGTGAGCGCGTCTCCTCGCGCGCGTCCAGTTCTTGCCATTGGTTCGTCGCCATCGACAGAAGCAGGTCCGAGTACGACAGCGTCGTCCCCTGGCTGTTCACTCGCACGAAGATGTCAAGGACCTTGTCCGGATCCTGGGACTCCTCAAGGTAGTAGTTCAGCGCAGGTACTTCGCGGATTCCGCGGTAGAGGTCGTACAAGGTCTGGAATGGCTGCGCCCCCTGGAGGCCGCGGCCTTCGAGTTCCGCCATGATTGCGTGGCCCGAGTCTCTGAGATCGAGCACATCGCCAACACGGAACCAACGGCGGGCGCCATCTGTCTCCGCGTTGCCCTCGGCCTCTGTCAGGAAGCGGAAGTCGTAGCGCATCCCAAGCTCCTGGTCAGGGCCGTCTCCGAGCAGGTCCAGGTACAAGCGCCGCTTCGGGTAAGCGTCCGGGTTGTTAGCCCACTTCCTGGGTTGACGCTCCGCATGACTCCCGTGCAGCCCGATGTTCAACGCAGTCAGCCTCTGCTGACCATCGAGGATCGCCATGACGCCCTGTCCCGGCGGGACCGTGACTACCGGTGCGTAAGGTGAGTCCTTCTCGTGGTAGTTGCAGATGAAGTCGTAGAACGTGAAATCACACGCCCGGTTCGCATCAACGGCCCAGAACAAGAAGGAGCCGATCGGGTAGCCACGGAGGAGGCTGTCGAAGAGCATCCGAACCTGGGACGTGTTCCAAATGAACTCCCGCTGAATCGCGGGAAGCACGTATGCCCGCTTGTGAATCTCCTTCAGGACCTTCTCGACTGGAACCGCTGGCTGGAACGAAATCGTGCTCCCTTTCCTCCAATAGGGCTGGTCAGGCGTGCATCGAGTCTGGCCTTACGGGTGCATCGTATCCGGGGGGTCTCCGGGTTGAAGTGTGCACCCGCCCTGCCGGTCCGCGGGGCATTAGGCTGAATTATGGTGCCTTGTGCGGTCTAAGCAGCGGGTCGCAGACCACGGGGAGGTGTTCACCCCCGCATGGGTGGTCGAGACGATGCTTGATCTGGTCAGGGAAGAGACCGAACGAATTGACTCCCGCTTCCTAGAGCCCGCATGCGGGAGCGGCAACTTCCTGGTCGAGGTGCTGCGGCGCAAGCTCGCATCGGTCGAGCTGAGGTTCGGCGCGTCTGATTTCGAAAAGCGCCACTACGCCTTGCTCGGGCTGATGTGCGTCTACGGCATCGAGCTGTTGGACGACAACATCGCCGAATGCCGCAACAACCTTCTGGAGATCTTCGCCGCGTACCTCAACCTTGAAGAGTCCGATGACCTCTACAGGGCGGCTTCCCATGTGCTGTCGCAGAACCTCGTCCACGGTGATGCACTCACCATGCGGACCAATGTCGGTGAGCCGATCGCGTTCGCCGAATGGGGATACCTAGGCAAGGGCAAGTTCCAGCGTAGAGATTTCCGACTCGACGTCCTCACCCAGTCCGCCGCGTTCAGCCGGGAGGGCTCCCTCTTTGACGAGCGTGGCAAGCACGACATCTTCCTCCCGACGAGGGCCTACCCGCCCATGACGGTGAGGGATCTGGCTTGGTGAGTGAGGCGCAGGCGGGCTTTGCGCTGCGGGGGCGGAACCCCGACGTCCTGACTTGCATCGCGAACCTCTCCAATGACGAGGTCTTTACGCCGCCGGAGTTCGTCAACAAGATGCTCGACACCCTCGCCGAAGTGTGGGCAGCTGATCATGAAGGGGCCCACATCTGGGCAGATCCGACCGTGAGCTTTTTAGACCCGTTCACCAAGTCTGGCGTGTTCCTCCGTGAGATAACGAGTCGCCTGACTGAAGGGCTCGGGGATGAGATCCCCGATCTGCAAGAGCGGGTCAATCACATCCTGATGAAGCAGGTCTTTGGCATCGCCACCACATACCTCACCAGCCTGCTCGCTCGTCGGAGCGTCTACTGCTCGAAGTGGGCAAACGGCCCCCACTCGATTGCCAAGTCGTTCGCGACCGAAGAAGGCAACATCTGGTTCGAGCGGGTGGAGCACAGCTGGGTCGGCGGCACCGAGTGGGTGCTCACTGCCGACGAGAACGGCAACCAGATCAAGAAGTCCAGGAACGGCAAGTGCATGTTCTGTGGTGCAAAGCAGAGGGACTATGACCGCGGGGAAGCTCTCGAATCACACGCATACGCGTTCATCCACACTGACGACATCAAGGCTCGGATGGGCGACCTGTTTGGAGGGGATATGTTGTTTGACGTGGTAGTCGGGAATCCGCCTTACCAACTCGGCCAAAGTGGAGGTGAATCGGTCGGCAGTTTCGCCATGCCCGTGTACCAGAAGTTTGTGCAGGCTGCACAATCTCTGGATCCCAGGTACGTCGTAATGGTCACACCTTCACGTTGGTTTACTGGGGGACGCGGACTCAATGATTTCCGAAATGAGATGTTGGCGAGCCACCGTCTTCGGGTGCTCGTGGACTTTCCAAACGCTGCCGACGTCTTCCCGGGAGTCAACATAAACGGCGGCGCTAGTTACTTCGTGTGGGAGCGGGACCATGATGGCGACTGCGACGTTGAGACAGTGACTGCAAGTGGGGCGCGTAGTCCAGCCGTGCGCCGCCCCCTCGACGAGTTCGACATTTTTGTTCGTTGGAATGAAGCCGTTCCAATTCTTCGGAGGGTTCGAGCGAGGAATGAAGCAGTCTTCACTCCCCGGGTGTCGACGGTGCAGCCGTTCGGGATGCGAACGCCGTTTCACGGTTCTGAAGGGAAGAGTCAAGCGAATCCGATCAAGTTCTACGGCTCTGGCCGAGTGACTTGGGTGAATAAGAGCGCTCTGCGACTGAACGTTGGTTGGGTCGACAAGTGGAAGGTGCTCTTGACAGCCGCAACCGACGGGAACGAGAACTACCCGTTGCCGATTTGGGACCAACGAGGTCCGTTCATCTCTGGCCCCGGCGAAGCATGCTCCGAGTCATATCTCGTCGCATATGTCGCCACGAGCGAGGAAGAGGCCAAGAACGTGGTCACATACATGCGCACCAAGTTCTTCCGCTTCCTCGTATCCCTTCGCAAGCCGGCTCAACATAACAAGTCAGAGAATTTCGCTTTCGTGCCGGACCTCCCAATGGCGGAGAAATGGACTGACGCCGAGCTGTACGAGCGCTACGAAATCGCCAGCGACGAGCAAGTCTTCATTGACGAGATGATCCGGACGATGGACTTCACCGGCGTGGCTCCAGAGTGAGCGTCAAGTCAGTCGAGGAGATCCTCGCGCCGAAGCCGGAGGCGCGACTTCGTATCTACGCATGGTCGCCGAATGACCCGCCGGCTTCGTACGTTGGTCTAATCAAGGTGGGGCAGACCACTCAGGAAGACGTCAACGTCCGCGTCAGGCAGTCCCAGGGCCAGATGCAACAGGCCTACACCCTTCACGCCGACGTCCTGGCCGAACGTGAGGATGGAAGCATTTTCCGGGATAGCGATGTGCGGCAGCGTCTGATCACCAAGGGCTTTGAGAACCCCATGATTGGCGCGTCGCGGGAATGGATGCGCTGCACGCCCGACGATGTCAGCACGGCGTTGACAGAACTGCAGAAGGGCCTCCGGCTTACGGGCACACATCACTTGAAGTTCCGGATGCGCCCCGAGCAGGCCGATGCGGTCGACAAGGCGCTCGGGTACTTCAGCTCGATCTGGGCGGAGGATGCCAAAGCTGTTCCGCGCTTCCTGTGGAACGCCAAGATGCGTTTCGGGAAGACCTTCGCGGCGTATCAACTGGCGAAGAAGCTCGGCGCCAAGCGGGTTCTTGTCGTCACGTTCAAGCCGGCTGTGGAAGATGCCTGGCAGACCGACCTCGAGTCCCATATTGACTTCAACGGATGGCAGTACCTGTCGCGTTCGTCTGGCAGCGATCCGACCCGAGTCGACTCGGACAAGCCCGTCGTCTACTTCGGTTCGTTCCAGGACCTGCTTGGTCGTGACACGAACGGGAACATTAAGGCCAAGAACGAGTGGCTCCATACGGTGAACTGGGACCTCGTTGTCTTTGACGAGTACCACTTCGGCGCCTGGCGTGACACCGCGAAGGAGTTGTTCGAGGGCGAGGACGACGCGGTCGCCAAGAAGGAGACAAAGCTTGAATACGCGACCGAACTCGCGACGGTCAATGAGGACCTGACGGAACTCTCCGAGCAGGAAACCGAGTTCCTCCCGATCACCACCAGGGCGTACCTCTACCTGTCCGGCACGCCGTTCCGGGCGTTGGGGACGGGTGAGTTCATCGAGGAGCAAATCTTCAACTGGACTTACACCGATGAACAACGCGCCAAGGAAGAGTTCGCTGCGGAACACTCCGACACATGGAACCCTTACGACGCGCTGCCACAGATGCGACTGCTCACCTATCAGATGCCCGACGAGTTGTTGGCGATCGCGAGCGGCGGCGAGTTCGACGAGTTCGACCTGAACGAGTTCTTCGCTGCAACCGGGACGGGGGCGAGCGCGGAGTTCAAGCACAAGGGCGACGTCCAGAAGTGGCTCGAGATCATCCGGGGTTCCTATACGCCGGCACAGGTCGCTAATCTCAAGCTCGGGAGTCAACGCCCCCCGTTGCCCTACTCCGACGATCGACTGCTGCCCTATCTGCAACATTCGTTCTGGTTCCTGCCGAAGGTCGCTTCGTGCCACGCGATGGCGAATCTGTTGGCGGAGAAGCACAACACCTTCTGGCACGCCTACACGGTGCTCACCGTCGCCGGGCCATCTGCGGGGATTGGGCTCGATGCACTGCCGCCGGTCCGCAAGGCGATAGGGAGCGGGTTCGAGACGAAGACGATCACGTTGTCGTGCGGGAAGCTCGCGACGGGGGTTACCGTCCCGCAGTGGTCCTCGATCCTGATGCTCCGCAACCTAAAGTCGCCCGAGACCTACTTCCAGGCTGCGTTCCGCGTTCAGTCGCCGTGGTCGATCAAGAACCCGAACGGAGACAACCCGAACGAGGAAGAGATCTTGAAGCCGGTCTGTTTCGTGTTCGACTTCGCACCGACTCGCGCGTTACGCCAGCTCTCCGAGTACGGCATCGGACTGTCGCCGAATGAACCCAGCCCCGAGAAGGCCGTCGAGGACCTCGTCTCGTTCCTGCCCGTGCTCGCCTACGACGGGTCGCACATGATGCAGATCGACGCAGGCGGAATCCTGGACATCGCGATGGCTGGGACCTCCGCGACGTTGCTCGCTCGCAAGTGGGAGAGCGCACTGCTCGTGAACGTGGACAACGACACATTGCGTCGCATCCTCAACAACCCAGACGCCATGGCGGCCGTCGAACGGATCGAAGGTTGGCGTTCGCTGGGCGACCACATCATCGAGACCATCATCAACAAGAGCGAGAAGCTCAAGGAGCTCAAGAACAAGGCCAAGGACGGCGACCTCACGGCGACTGAGAGGAAGGAGCTCACGGACGAGGAGAAGAAATACAAGTCGAAGCGAAAGCTCGTCCAGGAGAAGCTGATCAAGTTCGCGACCCGCATTCCGGCGTTCATGTATCTCACCGACTTCCGCGAGAACACACTCCAGGACGTGATTACCAAGCTGGAGCCGGATCTGTTCAACGCCGTCGCCGGTCTCGCCGTCGAGGACTTCCACCTACTTGTCCGCCTCAAGGTCTTCAACACCGAGCAGATGAACCAGGCGGTGTTCGCGTTTCGGCGCTATGAGGACTCCAGCCTCGCCTACACCGGCATCGACTCGCACCCTGGCCTCACGCACTATGGCCTTTACGACACTGTGGTCGCTCGTGACACCGTTGGCTCGGACGTGTAGTCGCGGCCGTGCGGCTCGCACAACGCCGCCCGCGCCGAGACCATGAACGACTCGCTCGTAGCGAGAAGGATCCTTAGCGAATGTCACCGAAGGTGATGGTGAACGGACCCGACGACGTGTTCGTGGAGCGGGAGGGCTTCTTGCGCTCCATTCCGAAGACCTGCTAGTTTTCGTCGCGTCAGAGCCTTCGGCTACGTTCGCATCTCGAAGATGGACGAGGGCACGACCTCGCCACAGCGGCAGCGGCGGACAATCGAGCGTTGGTGTGCCGAGCGCGGGATTGAGCTCGTAGAGACGTTCGAGGACTTCGACCTATCGGCGTTCAACGGCCGGCGCCGGCCCGGCCTCGAGCGGATGCTTGGTCGCCTCGGCGACGTGAAGTGGGTCGTCTCGTGGCGGCTGGATCGACTGGCGCGCTCCGTCTCGGGCTTCTCGAAGCTCATCGATCGACTCGAGGAGGCCGGCGTCAAGCTCGCTACGACCGACGGGCAGGTAGATATGAGCTCCGCAGCCGGCCGCGCGATGGTTCAGATGACGGCGGTCTTCGCCGAGCTCGAGGCGGGAACCACCTCAGAGCGGGCGCGCCAGATGCACGCGTACAAGCACGAGCGAGGAGATTGGGTCGGGCAGGTGCCGCGAGGGGTCCGCCGCTCCGGCAAGACAATCGAGCCAGACCCGGAGCAGTTTGGTGAGATCGAGGAGGCGGCGAGCCGGCACGTCGCCGGCGAGAGCCTCCGTCGGATCGCGCTCGATATCGGTATCCACCATCCGAACCTGGCGCGGATGCTGCGCTCCGATCGTGTAGTTGAGGCCTTGCCGCCGGAGCTCGGCGCACGCCTCGTGCAAGAGCTCGCTCATCGCGGGCGCACGGGTAGTCGGGCCGTCCGATCGCTACTTGGTGGGATCGCGCGATGCGGTGAGTGCGAGGGAGCCATGACGATTGTTGGAACGAGGAGCGGCGGCAACGGACGTAAGACTGGGCCGCCTACTCGTGCCGCGAGCGTGGACACGTCAGCATCTCTGCGCCCTGGCTCGACGCCTTCGTCTCAGAGCAGGTGCTCGCAGCGATCGACACGCGGAAGCTCGCGCGACGCCTCGCGCGCAAGCGCCGACCAGCGCAGACCCGCACCGCGTCAGAGCTCGAGGCACGGCTCGAGCTCCTCGAGCGCGACTTCTATGAACTCGGCGGGATGGCACGCGATTCGTACCTTCGCCGGCGTGAGGGCATCCTCCGTCGGCTTGAGGCGGCGCGCGCAGCCGAGGCCCACGAAGACATCGATCTTCCGCGGGAGCCTGCATTGCATCTATCGGAACGATGGCCGGAGCTGTCTATCGAAGGTCGCCGTCGAACTATCCAAGCGGTGCTCAAGGGCGTGCCCATCGAGCGAGCGCGGAGCCACGGGCCGATTGATCCGGCGCGAGTTGAGGTCAACTGGCGTTAGCCGCCGAGAGGCATGGCCGGCGCTGCAAACCTCGTACGCCCACTGCGTATGCAACACTCGCGTGGCTCGCGGTATCTGGCCTTGGCGGTGTGGACGAGAGACATAACAACGACGGGAGTAGGGCACTGACCTGCAGGCCCACGAAGACCTAGCGCCGGGTTCCACTCGATCGCCCTAGACATCACAAGGCGCAAGCGCAAGGCTTGCGGCGTGGTGCAAGGTGACGCCGACCTGATCGAGACGCTTGCCCGCTTCAAGCGTGCCTTTGAGACCCGCGCCGCAGACCCAGACTGGCACCCCTCCGAAGAAGGCGTCCGCGAGGATCTGGCCGTCGCCTTGCGTTCGGCCTTGGGACAGCCAACTGACTCCATACACTACGAGCACCCCTTTGGCGCCTCTCGCATCGACCTTTGGGTTGCTCCATCGCGCCAGGCAATCGAGGTTAAGTTCCATCGTCCGATCCGCAGTGGGCACAGCCGACCATTGACGCAGCAATACGGTGCGCTCCTGGCCGACTGCCAAAAGCTCGCGTCAGCCGACGCGGCAGATCGATTGGTCGTATTGGTGACGGACAGGGCGGGCGCCACTCACTTGGCCAACAAGGGCCAGTTGCCGAGTTCGACCGGTGGCGAGCCGTGTCTTGTCGGGACCATGGAGGTCGAGAAGCTGCCCACCACCGCAGTCGGGTTTCTGTCGTACTCCGGCCCGTGGATCCCGATCTCAGTCGAGCTCATCTGGCGGGCATCGGGGGGACCGTGGATGTTCTTCGCCTGGCGTATCGGCGTGCAGCATCCGGCGACGGGCATGAGGGCTGTGTAGGCGGCATGCATCCGGTCGACGGGACGTCCTGGTGCTACTTCCGCTGCCTTGTCCAGGCCAGCTACCGGGAGGCGCGACATATTGGGCCCCCGGGTGACTTCGACGCCAAGTGCCATGTGACGGGTGGATTCTCGGAGGCGGCAGCTTTGTGCTCTCGCAACCGCAAGAGACTCAAGAGCCTGGATCTGTGGAGGAGCACCGAAAGGGCGAAGTCCACGGTTGAGGTTCTCGCTCCGTACATGTCCGTGTCAGGCCTCGCCCCCGAAGAGCTTCCTGAGCTGTTCGTACTCTCGACATGGCAGCCCGGCTACGGAGGACATCCGTGGGCGCATATCGCCGGAGTAATGTCGCAATTGCGCGAGGCCATCAATGAAGGTGGCGTCACGACCGTTCTAGCGTTGTGCGAACAGGCTCGAGGACTTCGTCACAACTCCGGCCCACTCGTGCCGAGCGCTGAGAAGTGGGCGACCGATCGGTGGCTTCAGGAGAAGTGGCCACAGCTGTGTCCTGAAGGTGATCTCAGGAGCAAGAACTGCCGCTCAACGTCCGCCCCCAACAAAGGAAGCTGACCTCTCACAGGGCAGCGATTGCAGGATTCAGCCGGTTGTCCGTCATTGCCAAGTCATGTGGAGCCCGACCGCGTCCCAGCTGGCGGTATCCCCCGAGACCACGTTGTACCTACGCTGCTGCCTCATGTTCCGATCGGCCGACTTGACCCGAGCCGTCTTGATGTCGGAGTACTCAGCTAGAGTCGCGCGCGTGCATACGACTGAGGCGAGGCAGGCCCGGCATGAGGCGGCGGAGCGGTATAAGCCCGAGCCGGTTGACCTGCTGATTGTGGCGGAGGCTCCCCCGGGCGCCTTGGACCGCTACTTCTACTTCGAGGATGTTACGCAGCAGGACTCGCTGTTTCGCTATGTCGCGCGCGGCGTCCTCGGAGCCGAGCCGACACGTGCGAACAAGGCCGAGCTGCTGGCGCAGCTCAAAGAACGGGGAGTCTTCTTGGTTGACCTCAAGCCGGAGCCGGTGGATGGAACTCCGCTCGCAGACAGCGTGCCCGGGCTGATCGAGCGGTGCCGCGCCCTCGCGCCCCGGGCTATCGTCCTCGTCAAGGCAACGGTCTACGACGCCGTGTACTCGCCCATGAAGCGGGCTGGCCTGCCGGTTGTCGACGAGCGGATCCCCTTCCCGGGAAGCGGACAGCAGAGGCGGTTTCAGGAATCACTCGCACGCGCTCTTCAGACTGCGAGTAGGTGAGGATTGGGGTCCCAACATCGGCCGGTGGCTACCAGCGAATCTGAGTCGTCCCGAGAATGAAGCGACCTGGAAGCCCACTTCGAGAGGACGAGCTTCAGCCTCCGTGGTTGTGTCGATAGGTGTCAGCGGTGTTCGCCTGGCCGCGTTCCGTCGACCTCGGGTTGAATCGCAGAGCGCGAAATGACAAGCGTGTAAGATAGCGCGAGAAGAAGGAGCCTGGGTTGCGGTTCAACTATTTGGATCTCGGCCAGCGGCGCAGAGGCGACATCGTCGAAGTGAACCTTTCGGGGAATGCAGCCTACGTGCGTTCGCCCGGGCGCCACCCCCTCGAGGAGGAGCGGCTGGGTCGGAAGCTGACTCTTGCCGAGAACCGGGAAGTCCGGCGCGGGACGCTGCCACCGGGAGTCGACATCAAAGGGACGGCGTGCCTGTTCGTGGGCAGGTTCAAGCCCAGTGGGATCTTCCGTCGCCTCGTCGACCACGGCGCGCCCGCCCGCGACACCGACATCGTCGTCTTGACGTGCTACGGCTCGGATCTCGCCGCCTGAGATCGGCTCGGGAGGGACCGGCTACGTCCAAGCGGACGTTTGGCCACCGCCCCAAGGAGGAGTTTCAGGGATTGGCGTCGAGCCATTGAGTAGGCACGAGCTTGCTTCCCCCCCGCCAGACCTCAACGAGCGAATCCTGGAACCAGGCGGCCGGTAGGTTGGCGTGATCCGTCACGACAATCTGTAGTGCAGGGGATAGTTCGCCAACCAGGTCGTTCATCAGAGCGAACATCGCCTCTACAGACCTGCGGTCATCATCGCTTAAGTCTTCTGTGGCTACATCAGTCACATCGGGCGGGTAGAAAGCCTGGGTAGGCTGGTCGAGCATCAGAAATCGCGGCACGGGCCGATCGTGCTGAGCAAACCACTTGTGAAGAGCGAGATGTGCGACGAGATGGTACCCGACCCAGTTGCTTGCACTCCCCATCCTCTCCAGCGGGATCGGACCGTCCGTTGTGTCAACGACCACGGTCAGCTGGGCAGGGTCAATTCGTGCTCTTCCGCCGATGTGCTCCAGACGCAAGCGTTCCGCCCACTCGGTCATGTCATCACCAATGACATTCAGCCGGGAAACAACCTGTTGCCGTTCGTTCTCGGGGTCGAGCTCGTCCTCAAGGTCCTCGACCTGTCGACGCAAGTTATCGACGGTGGCTTCAAGGTCGCTTAGAGAGACCTCCTCAGCCTGCTCCAGTTGTTCCAAGTGTTGCACGATTCGGCCCTTGACGTATGCTCGTGCCATAGCTTCTTCGCGGAAGGATCGGATGCGCTCCCGATCCCTGGATAGAGCGGCCAGCGACTCGTGCACATCGCGAAGGCGCTGTCGTAGCTCACCGGCCCGAGTCTCGAGATCAGAAAGCGCGTCGCTCCGTGCTGGTTCCGCCGCTGCCGCCCCGTCGAGTTCTGCGCGCGTCTCGGCCGCCGCCTCAATGAGTTGACTGACTGTCGCGTCCGCCTCCTCGATCAAGGAGCCACATATGGGGCAATGATCAGACTGGCCGTCTCCCGCCGGAAGGACATTGAGGCTCTCAAGACGCGCCGCCTGTTCGCTCAACTCTCCCTGGTAGTCGGCTTGGTCGGAGCTCGCTGTGCGCAAGACCTGGGTTCGCTCCGCGATCGCCCTGAGTTCCGCAGTGAGGTCCTGGCTCTGCTGGGCGAGGCGTGGGTACTCTGATTCAGAGGCGGGTTCAGCGAGGGCTGGCTCTGTCGGCGCGTCGAGCGCCTCGCGTAGAAGTGAAATTGGATCAGCAACTTCGTCCACTTGACTCGGAACCAGCCCTGAGTCCACTGCTTCAGCAAGAAGAGCGATGCCTCGTGAGGGGGCTCGGAGCTGTGCCCGTCGAGTGTCCTCGAGTCGCCTCTCGGCTTGACGAAGCTCGCGGCGCAAGTGATAGAGGCGACTCCTCAGCGTGGGTGCCTCGCGGTTCACAGCGCCGAGGAAGTACGGAAGAGTGTCTTTGATCGCCTGCGGCATGAAGTCTTCTTCCTGGCGATGAAAGAGCTGTCTGGGATTGGCGATTTCGTTCTGTCGCTGGAAGCAGAAGAGAGAGGCGTGGCGCACCATCGGGCGCAGCGGAGGCCGAGTTGCACCGGAGGGCGGGACGTTTTCGTACTCTCCGATCCCGCTAACTCTGGTCAGGTACTCGGTAACGGCGTCGGCATTTGAGTTGACCTCGAGTTCGCTGTGCTCGGGAAATGTCAGATCAGGCCCGCCAAGGACCAATTGGGCTCCCGATACTGTGGCCTGTCCTGCGCGAGGACCGGGCCGTCCGACGAAGACAGAATGATCAGAGACGCCGACGATGAGGCCGTACCACTCCACTGAGCGCGTTACGGCCCCCTCGGGCAGACTGACCGTGCTCCGGCCGAGACAGAACTCAACAATCTCAAGGAGAGCAGATTTGCCGGTCTTGGCTTCGCCGGTGATGATATTGAGCTCACCGGGGCGCAATTCGATCGTTCGTCTCTGCCCTTCTCGGTTCCAAATGGCTACGGCCTTGAGCTGAATCATGGCCGCACTCCAAGCAGCCCGAAGATCGTTGCGGCGTCCTGCCTTCGAGCGAACCATCGACCGACGAATCGGGCGGCTCGGAAGCACTCAGCCACCTCTTCGGTTTGATCGCGTGGAGTGCGAAGCTGGGTCGTTGCCCGCAGCCTTCCGCCGTCAACCTCCAACGCACCGCTGCGCAAGGCGAGCCGAAGCGCTTCTCGGACCAGTGGTACAAGCGGTCGTGCGCGACGGCCGAACCCGACGCGCACCTCCGCCTGTCCCTGAAGCCAGTTTGAGAAGTGGGCCTGGATGCTTGCCGGTAAAGCTTCGCGCGTTCTCTCGTGGAGAGAGAAGACGGGTACGAGGAAGCTCAACGTCCAGGGCATGGGCTCGCCAGCGGTCCGCTCGAAGTCTGCAACTGCGGCCGTCAATAGGGCGGCGAGAAAGGCGGGGTTCAGAAGGCGCGCCTCCTCTACCGGACGGTCAATCCACTTCGTCATGTGCTCTCCACGACTGGGCTAAGGAGTGCCTCAAGGCGGGCCTCGAAGTCCGGGTGCCAGCCGACTCGACGGTCATCGGCCAAGCCGTGGAAGCTTCCCCGAGTCATAAACGACTCGTCGTAACGCTCCCGAATCCTCGCCCTCGCTGTTTCGGCCGCCCGTGCAAAGATCTCTCGCCCATGGCGTTGTTTCTCTGGTTCCTCGGCATCGCCTGCTAGTTCAGCGGTCAGGTTGGTGAAGACGAACCGCCACTCATCGACGAGTCTGGCCTCGAAGCGGTCGATCTCGTCGACCCCGAGGAGGTCTCGGCGGAGCCACCGTGATCGCTGCGTGAACGCGCGGTAGTAGTCGCGGATGGCAAGGGCAAGTTGCTCCTGGGTCGCTGCAATCAGTTCAAGCTGGCGCACGAACACACGGCTCTGGAAGCCGGCAACAGCAAACTCGTCCGGATCAGGCAGGTCCGGGTCCCGTGGCAAATTCTCGGGACCGAACTGGTCGCGGACGTCCTGGATAGCATGCAACATGTCGGTGGCCGCAAGCGCACGAAACTCGCGTCGCAGAAGTCGAACTGCGATGCCGAACCACCAACCCTTTACGTGCTCCATGAATGCGTCCGCGCGCTCTGTGCTTGGCAGAGCCCAATAGAGAGCCATCTTTAGCCGTTCATCGATCTCGCCAATAGTCAAGGATCCGTCGGCTACCTTGATCGCATCCACGAGTTGCCGCCGCCGGTTCGAGGACAACCTAGAGAAGCGTGTCCGCCAAGGTGCAGTAGTCCGGTTAGTGGATGATGTGGAAGCTCTAAGCAGGGCCCGCTGAGCACGCTCTGGGTCTCGGCCCTCGTCCTCTCGCAAGTATGAGGCTGCACTTGCCTCAGGGGCGACCCCCGTTGTGATGAGGGTGAGGGCTGGCGTCTCTTCGGCGCCAAGTTCCTCAAGAACAGAGATCCATACGTTGATGGTTCGCCAGAGATCCACGCTTGTATCGCTGAGGTCGCCACGGGATTGCAGGCGATGCTTGGTCTGGATCAGTTCCTTCGCCGATCCATGCTCGTCAAACTGCACGTCGTCAAGGAGCTCGAGGGTCAAGGTCAGCTCGGGCTCACGGCTGGCCCGTTCGGCAAGTAGGAGAAGGGGCAGATAGCACTGATAGAGGTAGCCGATGGCGGATTCAGCCGCACTGTGTTCCGTACCTCGTCGCTCCATAGGGCGAGCGTAGCGCCCAGGCGAGACCTCGTTCCCACGGGAGGGGAAGAAGAAGAGAGAGCAACTGAGCGCCAGCGGCGGTGCCCGAGCCCCCGCTACTTGGGAGGCCCGGTGTACGCACTAGGTGTCCGCGGACGGGGAGGGGTGGAAGAGTAGGCATGAGGGGACGTCGCTGGGATTGCGCTCCGCGGCTGTCCAACTTGTCCGTGACGGAGGCTCACACACCCAACGTGGAGGGCAGCGTCCCTCTCCTGTTCCGGGATCTCTGCGGTCCGAGCGGCGTCGTATCCTGCGATGCCATGAGCGCCGACGCTGAACTGTTAGGCGGTCGAGAGTGTTTCGTGTGTCTGCGGCCGTCTGGTCTCAAGCGCTACTGCCCGATCTGCGAGGGCCTGCTCACGCGCAAACGAAAGGGGCAAAAGCCGAATATGCGCGCTCGGCGGGAGGCGCTACACGATCAGTGGAACGAGGACCTGCAGGCGTTCATCTGCAAGTACACGTCCATCGCCTTGACCCACACCGGCGGTGCGCGCAACGCCGAGTGGGAGCATGTCGTCCCCAGGGACGAGTCGAGCGTTGTGTTGGTCGCCGCTCTCGTTAATCGCATGAAGGCGGACCTCACAGAGGACCAGTGGGACGCGATGATCGGTGCGCTCCACGCTCTCCGTATCGAAGGCAAGCCGTTCGATGAGTCTGCCCTTCCACCGAATTGGCAGACCAAGGCGAGCTCCTGGCGAAACGGCGATTAGGCGGCCGGGCCTATCGGGGGACATGGCCCCGCGTCCCGGCGCGCGACGCCCAAGTAGGTCCCTGACCCAGTCCTCCCAGTCTACGGACAAGGAACGTTGTCCGCCGATCGGGCAATGCGCGATCTAGCGACGTCTCAAAGAGCCCGACTGGCTGGCGTGTTACCCATCTGGCGTGTTACCTGACGGCCCCGCGCTTAGCCGTAAGCGGGGAACTGGTGCCTGAACACCGCGTCCCACTTCTCGAACGCCTTCTGAGTCTGCCCGCTGGCTCGGTACTGTTCCGCTTCGGCAGAGTTCTTGGCATCTTGTCGAAGCATGTTCACCGCCGTATTTCGATCCGCGGCCGAGAGATCGGCGTCGATGCGGCGACCGTCGGGCCAAGGGTCGGGGAAGGGATTCGCCGCCCACCCGGGCATCACTCGGAGGGTCTCCGCGACGGCGGCGGGGTAGGGCGAGGAGATGACCGAGTCATCCCGCCACATACGCTCGACCATCAACTCGACGTGGATCGAGCTGAGATGGTGGCCGTTCGCGATGTTCCAAGCCTTGAGGAGCTTCACCAAGGGTTTGAGCTGGTTCGCCTTGGCCTCGTCCGCCTTGCGCATCAACGTCGAGTGGAAGCCGGGATAGGTGGCTCGCCAGTTCCCACTGCCATCGGGCATGAGGAAGCCTCCCCCCTTTCGACGGAAGCAAGGCACTACATCGGCGGTGATGTCCGCGAAGTCGAGCCTGATCGCCATGCGCTTCGTGCTCACCTTGGTTGAAGTGAACCGCTCGTTGAGCGCGTCCCGCACCATGTACAAGAACTTGGACGAGTCGTTGCCGTAGACAGGGTCGTACTTGTTGACCGACAGCGACGCCATGATGTCGACGTCCCTAGTCCATCTCACCATCGTCCCTCGCCGGAAGGACCCCGTGTAGAACACACCTGTCGAGGAGTCCAACACGAAGTTCGTCTCGAAGAACGACTCGATGCTCTTGATGTGAGCCAAGGCCGTCGCCTTCTGTTTGTTGGTGAGAGCGAGCCTGGAGCGAAACTCGTCAAACGCCCCCACGAGGGTAGTGGCCATGAGCTCAGCTCGGATACTCCAGCCAGAGGGGGTCGTTCTCGTAGTCAGACTCCCCGGCGGCGATCCCGTCCTTCGCCTTCTTGTACGCCCACGCCGGAAGGTGACGAGGGGGCGACTCCCGCAGCTCGTTGCGGCGCTTGCTGAGGTGGGTACAACGGTCCCGGAGAGCGTCGTCGCTAAGGGGGGATCGAAGGTCAAGCTGCTGGAATGTCCGGGCATCGTTCGCCAGAGAGATGAACCGATCCCCGTTTAGGCCGTGTCCCTCTGCGATTTCATCCGGCCGAAGGAAGGTGCGCGCCGCACTCAGACCCGCCGCGATGAGTGCGAGCGTGGCCGTGAGTCCCTTGTCTCCCCCCGCGAGCGCGGAAACGGCCGCCCCTCCGGCCACCAACGCACCTGCGACGGCAGCGGGGACACCGAGCCACCGGTTGATGACCTCCCAGCGGTTCCCTACGGCCTGATGCTCCCGACCCGAATAGGTGGAGTCGATGATGACGCGGTTGGCCTCGTGCCAGAGCGCGCGACGAAGTTCGTCACCACCCTGCAGGGGCTCGGGCGTCTCGACCATGCTGCTGAGGGTATTGCCCAGTACCGACGCCACCGGAACACGACTCACACCCGAGGACCCGCCGGGATCTGCGGGGCCTCGATCGAGCTGGGCTACTTCTTGGCGGTGCGCGGCTCGCGGGCGGTCGCCTACCCGGTCCAGGTGCCTCGCGACGGATGGCAACTGGGGGATGAGAAGGTCGGGTGAATACTCGCTCGTACGTTCGCTTGATGGATAGGCCGAATCTCGCGTTCGAGCGTCTCGCGGTCTATTCCGCTGTCGGCTTCCAGGGCATCGATGAACGCCGAGAACCCCCGCTTACCAGATGTCAAACCAGTCCCACAGGGTGTTATCGAGGTCCGTTCACCAAGACGCTGACGGAGGGGGTGGCGGTCAGCATTTTCCGAGGATAGTCCGACCGTACGACCAGCCCTAACACCCCTCCCGACTCGGTAGGGAGCAGACCGGAGACGAGAAGGGATATTTAGGAGGTTCACCGACTCGAGGCGCCGACCCCGGCCAGCCCCTCCTCAAGCTTCCCTTCGTCTCTGCCCGCGATCACCACCCGGTTCTCACGGGCGAGGGCTCGGGCAAGGGGAGACCGATGCCCGAGCCTCCTCCCGTGATCAGCACACTGCGGTCGACGAGCCTCATCGCGCTCAGCGCTCGCTTCGTTCGAGGACCGGTTCCAACTCGGCCACGACGGGGTCGCGCTCGAGCGTGATCGAGACCCGTTCCTCGTCGCGTGAGCGCGCAGGGAGGAACAGCAGGGCGAGCAAGGCGCCGGCGAGCGCGACCGCGCCGGTCACCACGGATCCGATCTGGAACGCGTGGACGAACGCGTCTTGGGCCGTGAGCACGATCCCCTGCCCCGCCGCACCGCCGACCCGTCCTGCGATCTGGAGGGCCGCGGCCAGCGAGTCGCCCGCCTCGGCGCGGAGGCCGGCGGGAACCGGCGTCCTCGACAGCGCGTCGACGATCCGGCCGCCGTAGACCGAGGCCATGATGCTTCCGAGCACCGCGACGCCGAGCGTTCCACCGACCTCGCGCGTTGTGTCGTTCACCGCCGATCCCACGCCCGCCTTCTCCTTCGGCAGGGAATCGAGGATCGACTCGGTGGCCGGCGCGGCGGCGGAGCCGAGGCCGAACCCCATCAGGACCATCGCCGTCGCGATCACGGAGTACGACGTCGCAGCGTCGTTGGTCGCGGCGATGGCGAACCCGCCCGCCATGAGGACGAGCCCCGTGGCGACAACGAGCTTGGTCCCGACGCGCTGCACGACCTTCGGCGACGTGACGGCCGCGGCCACCATGGCGAACGCGAACGGCAACGTCCGCACCCCCGCCTGTAGGGCCGAGTACCCCTTCACCAGCTGCAGGTACTGCGTCACCAGGAAGATGAATCCGAACAGAGCGAAGAACCCCAGCGTGATGGCGAGGCTCGCCGCGGTGAACCGCATGTTGCGGAACAGGCGGACGTCGAGCAGAGGAGCCGGGACACGGCGCTCCCACCACACGAACGATGCGAGAAGCGCGGCCGCAGCGACGAGCCCCACGATCGTCTCGGTCGAGACCCACCCGTTCTGGGGCGCCTCGATGAGCGACCACACCAGCAGCGTCACGCCGGCGATCGACAGGCCGAGGCCAGTGAGGTCGAGTCTCGCCGCGCGCGGATCGCGCGACGTCGGAACCAGGAAGAGCGTGCCGACGATCCCGACGAGGACGATCGGCACGTTCACCAGGAACACCGAGCCCCACGAGAAGTGCTCGAGCAGCCACCCACCCGAGATCGGGCCGAGCGCCACGCCGACACCGGCGATGGCGGTCCAGATCCCGATGGCGGCCGCGCGCTCGCGCGCGTCCGTGAACACGTTGACGATGAGCGCCAGCGTCGAGGGGAAGATGAACGCGGCCCCGACGCCCATGAGCGCGCGCGCGGTGATCAGTTGTCCGGTGCTCGACGCGAAGGCGCCTGCCGCTGAGAAGGCGCCGAACACGAGCAGGCCCACGAGCAGCCCTCCCCTGCGGCCGAACCGGTCGCCGAGGCCGCCGGCGGCGAGCAGCAGGCCGGCGAAGACGAGCGTGTACGCGTCGACGATCCACTGCAGGCTGCTGGTCCCGGCGTTCAGCTCGCGCGCGAGCGTGGGCAGAGCCACGTTCACGATCGTGTTGTCCGTGACGATCACGAACAGCGAGATGCACAGCACGGCCAGGATCTGCCAGCGGCGCGGATTCAGGCCGGCGGTCTGGGGTGCGGTTTCCATCGGTCGGATCGAGGCCGCTTCTGTTGTTGCCATCGTCGTTCCTCCCTCCTTGGGGCCTAGTGAACGGTCACTACCTTCCTGATTGAAAAAGAGAGAGCGCTTTGTAGCGTGGTGCGGCTCATCGCTTCTCCTCCATCGGAACCATCAGATCGCGCGCCCACGGCTGGCGGACGCGGTCGAGCTCCATCGCCGCGACGACGTTCATCAACATCCCCGTTTCGAAGAAGCGACGGATGTCCTCGGCCGGCAGGCCCGAGGCATCGGCTACGAAAGTCGCCAGCCGCTTGAAGCCGTCGCGAACGAGCGTGCGAACGTCGGGGTCGTCGCACGCGACGTAGGCCTGGAGCTGCAGGAGGAGGGCCGTTCGGTCCTTGAGGAGCACCGCGTAGGCCTTCCCCATCGCGTGCAGGGCGTCGGTGCCAGAGCGGCCATCAGCCGCCCGCCGGAACGCGTCGAGGGTGGTGTCGAAGCAGCGGTCGACGACCGCCAGGAACAGTTCCTTCTTGGTGCTGAACAGGCGGAACAGGTAGGGCTGGGAGATCCCCACGCGCCGGGCGATGGCCTCGGTGGGCGTGCCGTCCATCCCGCCGCGCGCGAACTCCACCGTCGCCGCGCGCAGGATCTCTTCCCGTCGCTCCTCGGCGGTGAGCCGCGTCCTCGAGGCGCTCGTCGTCATGACGTAGGAAGTTAGCAGTCACTTACTTCACTGTCAAGCCGTTGTCGGTCGATCGCTTTTCGCGTCTAGGCCTCGTTGTCCCGATTCGTCACGACGCCGGGCGACGGCCGGAACGATCCGTGCGCGCTAGGCGGGCCTGGCCTCCATCTCGCGCTTCTGTTGGTCTTGATGTGTGCCCTCTTGGCCCATGAACGAAGTCCCCACGAAGACGGCGCCCTCGGCGATCGCCAGAGTCGATGAGGTGATATCGCCCTCCACGCGGGCGCGGGGGCCGAGTCTCACCGTTCCTCTCGCCATGATCATGCCCTTGACGGCTCCGCCGACTTCGACGTTGTGAGCTCGGATGTCTCCCAGCAGCCGGCTCTCGGCGGGGAGGGAGACATCGGCCTTGGCATTGAGATCGCCCTTGACCTGGCCGGCGAGCGTGATGCTGTCCGCCTGGATGTCGGCTTCGACCCGCCCGCGTGGAGAGAGGGATACTTCCTTCTCAGCGGTGATCTTCCCCTTGACCTCGCCATCCACCCTGAGCGAGCCGGTCGCGACGACCGTCCCCTCGATCCTCGTCCCCGAACCGACGACGGAGACATCCGCGCGATCTCGTCCCTCGTTCATACGAACCTCCTCGACGACAGCCGGCCTATCTTCGACCGTTCGCGTTCCGGGTGCTTCGGCGACGCCTGAGTTGACCTCGGGAGCGCCGAGATCCTCCGGCGCAGCGTGAGCGCGCTCGAAGCGCTCGTCTTGCTCGGGCTCCTCTTGACCGCGACGGTTTCGCGGGTGGCGCCAGCGACCCATGGACACCTCGTGATGATCGCGTCGCTTGTCGATCAGCACCCTATCGGTGTGGACGGCGTGAGGTCGTGCGCTCCCCCGAGCGCTGCGGCCTTCATCCCCTGGACGGCGCGAGTGCGGTTCGACGGCCCAATTCGTTGGCGGTGTGGCTGAGTTCACAGCGTCGCGAACGCGCGTTGCCTATCGTCGGGATTGCCATGAGCACGTTGCGTTCCGTTTGCGACGAACTTCGGATCCGAGACCTTCGCACAGTCTCCGACGACGAGCTGGCTTCGTACCTCGACGATCTCGAGCACACGGACCGATTCGTGGATGCCGAGCGAGCTCGGGCACTCGCCGAGCTCGAGCGCCGAGAAGTCGTTGGGCGCGACGGTCATCTGTCGTTGGGGTCGTGGATGGTGGCACGTCACGGTGTGGCGCCGTCGACCGCGGCCGGTCACGTTCGGATGGCCCGAGCGCTCGAGCAGATGCCGGTAACGGCTGACGCGCTCGCAGGCGGCGAAGTCTCCTCGGCTGCGGTCTCGTTGTTGGCGTCGGCGCAGGAGGCGGCGCCGGAGCACTTCGCGCGGGCCGAAGACGCGCTCGTGGACGCGGCGCGAACGCTTCCCGTGACGCAGCTTCGGAGCACGGTGGCCCGGTGGCGCGAGAACGCCGACTCCGAACGGGCCGCGGAGGACGAGGAGCGCCGGTTCGAGCGACGGCGCCTCCATGTCTCGGCGACGCTGGACGGCATGGTGCGCTTGGACGGCGAGCTCGATCCCCTCACAGGCCAGACCGTGATCACCGCGCTTCGTGCGGTAGAGGATGCGAACGTGCGGTCACGAGAGGGACACCGATCCGGCGAACAGCGCGATCGGAGTGCCGAGCTCGATCCGCGCACGCCCGGCCAGCGCCGAGCCGACGCGCTCGGTGAGATCTGCCGGCAGTGGCTCGACCTCCCTGAGCGTCCTGTGGTTTCCGGTGAGCGCCCACACGTAGTGGTGACGATGGACCTCGCCTCGCTCGAACGGCGTGCCGGCCATCGGGTCGACCTGGAAGACGTCGGACGGATCGACGGCGAGGCCGCGAGGCAGCTCGCGTGTGACGCCACCGTGAGCCGGGTGATCACCGTCGGCAGCTCGCAGCCGCTGGACGTGGGAAGGAAGTCCAAGGTGGTGCCGCCCGCGCTTCGACGGGCGGTCGCGGTTCGTGACGGCGGGTGCGCCTTCCCGAGCTGTGATCGACCTTCGAGCTGGTGCGACGCACATCACGTTCATCATTGGGCGGACGGCGGTCCGACGAGCCTTGACAACCTCGTCCTTCTCTGCCGGCGGCACCACCGGCTCGTGCACCACCGACGGTTCACCGTCGAGATGACGAGCCAGCGACCACGGTTCTTCCGAGCCGATGGGACGGGCCTCGACCGCGGAGGCTGACGAAGAGCAAGACGTCAGGCCGGCGACGAGTCTCAACGGGCCGCTCTCCGGCGTGCGCTATCCGGCCGCGACGATAGCGAGGACCTCGTCCGCGTAGCGCTCGAGCTTCGCCGGTCCGACGCCCGAGATCGCCGCGAGGTCGGCCCAGTCCTTGCATTCGCGCTCGGCGATCTCGGCCAGCGTGCGGTCGTGGAACACCACATAGGCTGGAACGCCGTCGGCATTCGCACGCTTGCGACGCCACTCCTTCAGCCGGTCGAACACCGCGCCGCCCGAACGGACCGTGACAGCCGGTCCGGGCGCGGCGCGAGTCCTCGGCGTGCCCGACGGCGCGAGCTCCATCTCGTCGAGGAACGGGCTCGGGCGGGTCCGGCCGTCGCTCGGCCAGGTGAGGAACAGGTACCGGCGTGCGCGAGTGATGCCGACGTAGAGCAGCCGTCGCTCCTCCTCCGGATCGGCCTTCGCCCGCCCGGAGCGGAACGGGAGCTCGCCGTCGACCAGACGCGGGAGGAACACGGCGTCGAACTCGAGGCCCTTCGCGCGGTGGTACGTGAGCAGGTTCACGCCTCGCCCGGTGTGCTCGGTGGAGAACCGCCGCGCGAGCTCGGCGCCGAACGCCGCGACGTCGCCGTCGGGATGTGCGCGCTCGAACTCGAGGGCAAGCGAGCGCATCCGGCCGAGGTCGGACTGGCGCGTCACCTCCTCGTCCGAATCGGGTGACCCTGACGGGTCGTAGCCGAGTGCGTCCGTGATCGCCTCGACCCACTCGGCCACCGAGCCCGCGCTTGCGCGTTTCAGCCGCTGCAGCACCGAACGCGGTCCGGGCCGTCGCAGGAACGCGCCGTCGCGCACCTGGTACGGGATCCCCGCTGCGGCGAACGCCTCCTCGAAGGGCTCCGAGCGAGCGTTGATTCGGTACAGCACCGCGATCTCCTCGAGCGGCACCGACTCCTCTTTATGGAGTCCCCGTACGGCCTCGACGATGGCGCCGACCTCGGCGTCGTCATCGGGCGCGGCGCGCGCGATCGGCGGGGGTCCGGAGGGCCGATTCGGCCGGAGCGTCTTGCGGAACCCGCCGAGGCGGGTGGCGAGCCGGTTCGCCAGGTCGAGCACCTCCGGCGTGGAGCGGTAGTTCTCCTCGAGCCGGACGACCTTGGCGTGCGGGAACCGGGTCGTGAACCCGAGGAGGTGCGACGGCGACGCGCCGGTGAACGCGTAGATCGTCTGGTAGTCGTCGCCGACAACGCAGAGGTCGTCGCGATCGCCGAGCCAGCGCTCGAGCAGCCCGGCCTGCAGCGGGTTCACGTCCTGGAACTCGTCGACGGTGAACGCCGCGAAGCGCGAGCGGACCTGCTCGATGGCCTCGGGGTGCTCGTCGAACAGACGCAACGCGAGCGCGAGCATGTCCTCGAAGTCCAGCCGGCCCATCGCTCGCTTGCGCCGCTCGTACCCGTCGTAGACGCGGTGCATGAGGTCCGCAGGGATCGGCGGCTCGTGCTCGCCGAGCTCATCGAGGTATCGCGCCGGCGGGATCATCCGGTTCTTCGCCCACTCCATCTCGCCGGCGAGCTCGCGCCGCGGCAGAAACCTGTGCGGCGGCGGGAGCGCGTTCGCCAGCGAGGCGATGAGCGGGGCCTTGTGATCGAGCACCTCGGGCAGCGGATCGCCGGTGTGCGAAGACCACAGCCGCGAAAGCTGCGAGAGCGCGGCCGAGTGGAACGTGCGTGCCTCGACTCCCTCGACGCCGAGAGCTGCGAGGCGCGACCGAAGCTCGCCCGCCGCCTTGTCCGTGAACGTCACCGCGAGGATCTGCGACGGCTCGAACGCGCCGCCGCGAACCTGGCACGCGATGCGATGCGTGATCGTGGTGGTCTTTCCGGTCCCGGCACCGGCCAGGATCGCCACCGGCCCGCGGAGTTCCAGACACGCCTCGCGCTGCGCCTCGTTCAGTCCGGCGAGGACGAACTCGAGATCGGGCACCGGGCCGACGCTAACACTGTCCACGGACGGGCCAGATAGATATCGGCTCGATTTCTCACGCCTGACCTCGCTTAGCCCGAGGCCTCCGGAACGCGAGCGAGGAACCTCTAGGGCGTCGAGGTGGTCGTTGGAGTGATGAGAGGGATTATCGCGCTCATTTCAGCCGCCCTGCTGGCTACGTGTACCTCTGCGTCTGATCCACGACCAGAGGGACCAACAGATGCCACGGAGGTTGCCCCGTTCGTGCGGAACTGCGCCTCGGCCGTCTTCGGCGAGCCCAACATCGAGAACGCCGTCTTGATAGGCCCGCTGATGCTCGTGGGGATTCCTCAGGCGGCCAAACTGCCTTCGCGTGCGTTCAAGCCACACGAAGGTCGCTACTCAGCGATCAAGGTGCTTGCCGTGGTGACGGGTTCCAGCGACGTCTCGGTGACCGTGCCCGCGGGACAGCGTGATTGGGTCTCCCTCCTCTACGACCCGACCGCACGGGCGACACGGAACGGGTTCCTGTTCTCGGCCGGGGATCCGCGAGCGACCTTCAAGACGTGTCCTGGAGGGGAGCCTCAATACAACGGCGGCTTCATCGCAACCAAGCCTGGCTGCGTGAGGCTCGACGTCGAAAACAGGACGTCGTCGGCATCGGGCTGGATCTCTCTGGGGGCCGACCCCTGTCCAACAGACGGGAAGTAGATCCTGTCCTCGCGTCCGGCACAAGGATACGGAACGTCGTCCGCGGATCGACAGGTGCGGCCATACGGAGAGCTGAGCCGGATGGCGAAGGTCTGGCCCAGGTTTATCAGCGTTCAGTTAGCCCGAGCGCCAGGAGGGATAGGGCGAAATCGCCACCGATCCACACCGCCAGGAGCGACGCGTCGATCGAACCTCCAGCCATCGCCGCGAGAGCGATCATCAGGAGGTTGAACGCCACGACCATGCCGATGGCAACGAAGGATCGGAACGTTCGCAGCGCGGTCATGCCTCAAGCCTAGACCTTTCCGCGAATGTGTCTCTCGCCAAACAACATCCCTCGATGTCATCGAGCATGTACTCATAGATGTCTTGGAACTCATGGTGGGAGAAGGCTGCACCGATCTCGGTAACGGTGAGGCTCACGTGATGACTCTCCGAGGATCAGGCCACCAAGGCGATACCCATCGCGAGCAGCCAGACGGACCACGCGATGTAGAGGATCGGGATCGCGGCTCCCGCCAGACCCCATCCCCGCTCCTCGTTGGGGCCGAGGAACTCTGCCGAGCCGACCAACAGTCCGGCGCCGATAACGATCCCGGGCCACGCTAGCCAGCTTGGCAGCGCCGTTCCATCGCCGATGACGGCGACGCCTATCAACACAGACCAGAGGCCCGTGAAGAGGTAGCCGAGATGTTCTCCGACCCCGACCCCGAGGTACCGGTGCAGGGCACGGAAGACCGCCGCCTGCATTTCGCGCTCTTGGGCACTGAGGGTCGGGTCTGTGTAGGCGCGGGCGAGGGCGGGGACGACGTAGACCCACCGCAACAGCCCGAGCATCTGGACGAGACCGGCGAGGACGCCGGCGACCGTTGCCACCGGAACGATCCACCCGAATCCGAGGACCTGCCCGAGCAGCACGGCCCCGGTGATCAGCAGCAATCCCGACAGCATGAACAACCACCAAAGAAGGATCAGCGACGAGCCGCCGGCCCGGAACCGTTCGAGGATCTCGGCCGTCGGTCGGCGCAGGATGTCCGGGTAGTCGAACCGCCTGCCGAGCAGGGCGAAGGTGGCGTTGAACCAGAGCGGCGCGACGATGAGCACGACGCCCGCCGCGCGCTCTACGTTCACCTACTTGCCGTTATGTGTGGACGATGCGGGCCGCGCCTGGACCGGGCGAGATGATGGTTTCACTCCCGTCTCCCCACCTCACCTGGTACCTGACGCTGAACTCGCCCACCGTGACGTTCAGGATTTCGCCCTCGCGGGCCGGGGAGCCCACGTGAGGCGAGTCGATGACGATGAGGTCGCCCGGCCGCGCTCGCGTCGCCCTTGACGCTGGGTCCCTGGACGGCGTCGCGGAATGCCCAGATACCCTTGCCGACGCCTTCCCCGGCGCCTTCGGGACTTTGGCGTTCTTCGCCGTCGCCTTGTTCGAAGGGGTCTTCTTGGCTGGCATGCGGCGCCTCCTGAAGCTAGCTGTCCCCGCCAGACTACGGCCCTTGACACGCAGATGTGCGCGAGCCCAACCGCGTTTGACAAACGCCCAGGACGGGGGTGTATGACTCGCCCCAGGAAGGGAGAGGAGGTTTCTCAATGAGACGGCTAGCCGTGGTTTCGGCGATCCTCGTCGGCACTTTCGTTGTCGCGATACCCGCGCAGGCGAGCCCGCTGATCGAAACGTTCCCCGTCAGCTTCACGCTCTCGTCGGCGACGTGCTCGAATCTGGCGAGCGGGACGACTCTCGTCGGGGAGGGCACGGCAATATCGGTTACGGCCGAGAGAATCAGCCCGAGCGGCGTCGTGACGATCATGAACGCGACGCACATACACGGCACTTCCACGGACCAAGCTGGGAACGTCTATGTGTTCAACTACAGCAACTCGTTCCGAGTCTCGAACACGATTGCCAATCCCGGCGTCTTCACTGGGATGATGACCGACCACTTCTCGAACTCCGGGAGCGGCCCCGCGAAACTGAACAACGGATTCGTCGCCAATATCCAACTCATCCCTACCTTTGTGGCCGTACCGGTTCATTCGTTCGGTGATCCGCTCAGCTTCCCCGATGGAGCCCCTCACTGCGATCCCCTGTAACCACGATGTGAGCGGAGGAGGCCGCGCCGACGAGGGAGGTGGAACCGAGGGCTGAGCTTCCGATAGCCGCACGCCGTTCGGCGAGGCCCGCCGATCGGAGCGCGTCGCAACCGAATCGGATCCTGGAAGGTTGGCCGTTCTGGTTCTTCGTCGGCGTGGTGACGGTCCAGAGCGTTCACATGTTCGAGCACGTCCTGCAACTGATTCAGGTCACGGTTTGGAACGTCCCCGACGACGAGGCCCTCGGCCTCCTCGGCTATGTCTTCCAGCTCCAGGGCACCGAGGAGTGGCTGCACCTGTTCTTCAACGTCGCCCTCCTCATCTCACTGTGGATCCTGCTGGGACCGATCCGAGCGGCGAGCCCATCCATCGTCCCGAGATGGGCGTACCTCGTATACGTCGTTGGGGCGGTTGGCCTGGAGACATGGCACGAGATCGAGCATGTCGTGATCATCTCCAGAGTGTTGATCAACGACGGGTGTCCCTGCCCCGGGATCGGCGACGCCGCTCTCGGCGTAACGGACACCGTGCTGCACTTCGCGTACAACGCCGTGGTGACCTCGGCGATCCTGGTGCCGTTCTGGTTCGTCGTTCGCAGCCGACTGGAGAATCGTCAGACCACACCATCAGCGGCGGCCGGATAGTGGGGGGAGGATCGCGATGGAACAGGGCATGCGCGTCAAGTTGGTCGAGCGCTACAAGGAAGGGACTCGCGTCTTTTCGGAGGCGATTGAGGGGATCACCGACAGAGAGCTCGACACGCGCCCGGGGCCCGATGAGTGGTCGGCTCGGGAGGTAGTCCATCACATGGCGGACAGCGAGATGACGGCGGCGATCCGGCTGCGTCGCCTGATCGCCGAAGACGCGCCGACGATTCAGGGCTACGAACAAGAGGAGTACGCGCAACGCCTCTTCTACAGTGAGCGCCCGATCGATGCGTCGGTCGAGGCGGTCGCCGCGGCGCGGCAGACGACGGCCGACATCCTCGACAGACTCGACGAAGACCAGTGGGCGCGGCGTGGGACGCACACGGAGAGCGGCGCGTATGGCGTGGAGACGTGGCTGGAGATCTATGCCGACCATGCCCACGACCACGCGGATCAGATCCGCCGAGCCCGGGGGGTCGGTTGACCTTCGTTGACGGCACGTACCCGACAACCGCGCGGCTGAGGTAGTCGAGCGATCGACACCACCAAGCCACGAGGCCTCCGCGCGACGCGCCTCGGGGTCGGCGCGGTCGGCGTCGCCGTCGTGGCCTGGGCCCTGTCGAACGTCATCGTCAAGATCGCGCAGGTACCCGCGCTGGAGCTCGCGTTCTGGCGATTGTGGATGGGGTCGGTCGTGATGCTCGCGATCTCCGCCCTGGCCCGTCGTCGCTTGCCGTGGTCGGCGATCCGGTCCTCCGCCCCGGCCGGCGTCCTTTTCGGCATCACCATCGTGCTGTTCTTCGCCGCGTTGAAGCGGACGAACGTGGCCGACGTGCTGGTCATCGGAGCGCTCCAGCCCGCCCTCGTCGTGCTCGTGGCCGGACGCTTGTTCGGCGAGCGCGTCGCGCGCGATGAACTTCTCTTCTTCGCCGGTTCGATCGTCGGCATCGTCATGTTCGTTCTCGGGTCTAGCGAGACACCGTCGTGGAGCTTGGAGGGAGATCTCCTTGCGGTCGGCGCACTCGTGGTGTTCACCGGCTACTTCCTTCTGTCGAAGCGGGTTCGGGAGCGGATCCAGGCCGTGGAGTACATGACGACGGTCACGGTGGTCGGCGCGATCGTCGTGACTCCGGCGGTGTTCGTGTCCGGAACTGAGCTGGGCGGTCTCCGAGTTCAGGATTGGCTGTGGCTGGTGTTGTTCCTGGCCGCCGCGCAGGGCAGCCACCTGTTGGTCGCGTGGGCCCACCGACAGGTGGACGCGACCGTGTCCTCGCTGATCCTGTTGGGCGAGACGCCGATCACCGCCGCGTCCGCGTTCGTCTTCCTCGGTGAGCCGGTGACGTGGTTGATGGTCGTGGGGGGTGCCATCGCGCTCGGGAGCCTGGGCATGATCGTTTGGCGAGCCACGCGGGCAGGTCAGGGACAGTATGCCCCCGGAGGCGGGCGTTACGGGCAGCTATTGATAACGCGGGGATTGCTGTTCACGGTGCCTCATCGATCTCCGTTCCGATCTCGAACCAGACGGCCTTCTCGCCGTCCAGCGAGAGCCCCCATCTGTTCGCGAGTTGATCGATGAGCATGAGTCCGAAGTGGGGAGTCTTAGGGTCGAAGGTCGCCCGCTCGAAGTCGAAGCGCCGGCCGCCGTCGATCACGACAGCTCTCGCCTTGGCATCGCCCACATCGAGTTGGAGCACGATCCCACCGTTCGGCTCAGGCGGCGCGTGTCTGATCGAGTTCGAGACCAGCTCGGAGACCATCAAGACGAAGTTGTCGCGCTCGATCGGCTGTAGGCTGTCCGTGACAGCGTCGCTTGCGATGGACCGCGCCAGTGGCACCGAGTCTCTGTCGTGCGGCAATCGGTGCTCAGACACGATGCAGACACGTACCTTTCGGCGGCCGACACGCAGACCCTTCCCGTCGTCGGAGGCACGAAACCCGAACGCGATTAGTTCGTTCGGCCCTTGTCAACAGAGCCCACCGGCCGCACGATCGACATCGTAGGAAAGGGAGGGGACATGGAGGGCTTCACCGCTACCTGGCAAGACGGAGTCCTTCGCCTCTCCGGCGAGCTCGATCTCGCCACCGACGCGAGTCTCCTTACCGCCTTCCGGAGCGCGTCCAACGGCGCGTCGGATGTGATCCTCGATCTGTCGGAGCTGCAGTTCATCGACAGCACGGGAATCCGGGCGTTCGTGACGATTGCGAAGGAGGCGTCGCCTCGCGGTCTCGTCCTTCGATCTCCGCGGCGCGCTGTTCGGAAGGTGATCGATCTCACGCGCCTGGAGGACTCGGCGGGCGTGCGGGTGGACGACTAGACCGTTCAGACCCACGGTAGGACGGTCACACCCAGCGTTCCCCGAGCTCTCATTGGTCGCGCTCCCCCATCGGGCGATCCAAAAAAGGTGATCGTCCTGGGTCGCCGAGGAGAGACCAACCCCCAAATGAGGTAGGGGTTCCTGAGCTCCCACGCCCCGGTTCTCAAGCGGACGACAAGACCCACCGATTTCCCTACGAACGGATCAGAGGCCGGAGGGGCTCGCGTGCGCTGGAACACGATCGCCAGGAACGCGTGCCTGTGCGCGGGTCTGGCGCTCTCGCTCGCCGCGTGCGGCCCGACTGAGCCTGGAGCGTCTGGTTCGGTCTTCGACGTCACCATCAAGGACTTCAAGGTCCGGCCCTCGAGACCGACGGCGCCGGCCGGGACGGTGACGCTGAGCGTCTCGAACATCGGTCCCACCACGCACGAGTTCGTCGTGGTCCGAACCGGCCTCCCGGACGGCGAGCTGCCCATCGGTGCGGACGGGCTGAGCGTCGACGAGGACCGACTCGACGATGTCGACGAGATCGAGGTCGTCGAGGACGGCTCAACGGAGCAGGTCACGATTCGGCTAGATCCCGGACGCTACGTCTTCTTCTGCAACTTCGAGGGGCACTACCTCGCGGGGATGCACGCCGCGGTACGGGCGGTCGGCGATGCCTGACGCCCGCCCTAAAACAAGGATGCCGGGCGACCTGCGGACCGATCGGCGGGTGCGCAGGACCCTGGCCGCATACCTCGCCATCGTCACGGCGATCGTCACGTACACGACGATCTCGATCGCGAACGAGCAAGGCTCGGCGCTCGTCGTGAACATCGCCGCGCGTCAGCGCGCGCTCGCCAACCGCTACGTCAGCGACGTGCTGTTGGTGACGAGTGGCATGAAAGCCGATCCGGCCGAGGCCGCCGAGGAGCTTCGCGAGAACGCGACGCTGCTCCTGACGGGCGGCACCGGCATCTCCGTCCACGGCGCCAACGCGGAGATCAGCATCAGGCCCGTGAGCAATCCGAGCGTTGTGGCCAAGCTCAAGCAAGACAGGCGCCTGATCGAGCGGCTGATCACCGTCGGCGAGGACCTGATGGCGCACGACCCCGGCGACCCCGCGTTCGACGAGACCCTGCTCGAGCTCCGAGTGGCCGGCGCGCTCGTAACGACGGTCTCCAACGACGCGGTCGGAAGGATGACCGGCGACACCGAGGCGAGGTTCCGGCGTCTGGTCTTGGTCGCGCTCGCGCTCGGGGCCCTCGGCGCCATCTCCGCGGTGTGGATGGGCCTATCGATGCGCCGAGCGGGGATCCGGCATGCATCCACGTTCCAGTCGCTCGTTCACAACGCCTCCGACATGATCACGCTCGTCGACGAGCGCGGAGCGATCGCGTACCAGAGTCCGTCGTCCAAGCCGATCGTCGGCACCGGCGGTGAGGCGCTTCTGGGGTCGACGTTTCGAGACCTCGTGCATCGAGACGACCGCGCGTTCTTCGACAGCCTCGTGGCGAACGCGACCGCCCAACCGGACGCGGTCGTGGAAGGTCAGTTCCGGCTTCGTCATGCCGACGGCTCGATAAGGCATGTGGACGCGATCATCAGCAATCTCACCACCGATCCGGCGGTCGCCGGTCTGGTCTTCAACACGCGCGACGTCACCGACCGGTACCGGCTGGAGAAGGAGCTCGAGCAGCGGGCGTTCTACGACTCCCTGACCGGCATGCCGAACCGCGCAGTGTTCCGCGACCGCCTCGAGCACGCGTTGGCGCGCGCGGGACGCGACAGAAGCCAGATCGCCGTCCTGCTGCTCGACCTGGACGGGTTCAAGGTCGTGAACGACAGCATGGGGCACGACGCGGGCGACGAGCTCCTCGTCGCGGTGGGGCGCCGGATCTCGGCAACCTGCCGCGTGAGTGACACCGTCTCCCGACTGGGCGGCGATGAGTTCGCCATCCTTCTCGAGGACGCGGTCTCCGAGGTCTCGGCGGTCCAGCTCGCGGGGCGGCTTCAGGAGCGCCTCGCCGCTGCGTTCGACATCCGGAGCAGGGAGGTCTTCGTCGGGGCGAGCATCGGGGTCGCGCTCGTAGACGACGCCTCCGTCGGTCCCGAGGATCTCGTCCGGAACGCGGACACCGCGATGTACGCGGCGAAGACCGCGGGCAAGGGCCGCTACGCGGTGTTCCAGCCGGAGATGCACGAGCGCACCGTGGAGTTCTTCGAGATTCAGGCGGACCTGAAGCGAGCGATCGATCGAAGGGAGTTCGCACTTGACTACCAGCCGATCGTGGACCTCCAAACCGAACAGATCTGCGGCGTCGAGGCGCTCGTCCGGTGGGACCACCCGAAGCGGGGGCTCGTCATGCCCGGAACGTTCATCTCCGTCGCCGAGGAGACCGGGATCATCGGGCAGCTCGGCGTGTGGGTTCTGGGCGAGGCGTGTCGCCAGGCGGCGGCGTGGCGCGAATCCGTCCCCGGGGCCTCGGGGCTCACGGTGAACGTCAACCTCTCGACGCGCCAGCTGCTCGAGGCCGATCTCGTCGTTCGTGTCGCCGAGGTCCTGCGCGAATCGGGGCTCGACACGGCAGCCCTCACCCTGGAGATGACGGAGGGGGCGTTGATGCAGGATCCCGGATCGACCGCGGAGAAGCTACGAGCGCTGAAGCAACTCGGAATCGAGATCGCCCTGGACGACTTCGGCACCGGATCGTCCTCGCTTGCGCATCTTCGTCAGTTTCCGATCGACGTGCTGAAGATCGACAAGTCGTTCGTCGACGGCGTTGCGACGGAGGACAGCGACGCGGCCGCGCTCGTTCGGGCAATCGTCGAGCTCGCGCGGACGCTGCGCCTGGGCACGGTGGCCGAGGGCGTCGAGGCACCAGAGCAGGTCACGGCGCTTCGACGGGCGAACTGCGAACGGGCCCAGGGCTACCTGTTCGGGCGGCCGATCCCACCCGACAAGCTCGAGGCGATGCTGCGTGACGAGGCGATCAGACGTAGCGATCAAGCGATTCGATCGCTCCGGTGAGGTAGCGCCGAGCGGCCCGAGCCCTCCTCAAACTACAAGTCGTCGGGTGCCGAGGCCGATCAGCAGGCCGCCGAAGAACAGGAGCAACGCCGGCACCGTCGCCGATCTGCCCGCCTCGATCAACCGGTCCCGGATCCACGAGTCGGGGTCCTGTGGACACGCGACGGATTTGTGGCGGCCGCTGCCGGGAGCATATGGTCGAGGAGAGACAACCGAACTCGTACCCGCCTGACCCAGGAGGTGGTGGTATGCGCGTTGTCCGGTCCTCCCTTCCGGCGGCCGTCTTCGCCCTCATCGTGGTCGCGAGCGTCGCCGCCCCGGCTGCGGGCGGCGGCCCGGACGAACCGAAGGGCTTCAGGGCGCACGAGTCGAAGCAGTTCGCCGCCGGTCCTCCGTCGCAGCTCGTGGCCGACAACTTCGACGTCCTTGGACACGTGAACCTCGGGGGTGGATCACCCAACGGCGACGTCTTCTTCTTCGACCACGGCGGCGACGTCGGGAAGTTCGCCTACGTGGGCACGTGGAGCTCTCCGTGCCCAGGCGGCGGAATCAAGATCATCGACGTGAACGACCCCACCCGGCCCAAGGTGGTCGCCCGCGCCGGCGGGCGGACCGGCATCTCCAACGAGGACGTGGTGGTGAGGCGGATCGGGAGCATGGCCGTCCTCGGGATCGGCGTCCAGCTCTGCAAACCCCAGGGTGGCAGCGGCGGCCTCCAGTTGTTCGACGTCACCGACCCTACGAATCCACAGGCCCTCAGCTTCCTCCCGGTCCCCGGCGGAGGCGTGCACGAGCTCGACATGGTCACACGCACCGACGGGACGTCGCTCGCGCTCCTGGCCGTACCGTTCACCGAGTTCGACAACACGTACTTCGGCGCGGACTCGGGGGGTGAGTTCCGCATTGCCGACATCACCAACCCGTCGGCGCCGGTCGAGCTCGCCGATTGGGGCGCGATCGCGGACAGCACGCTGAGGAACTTCGGCGGCGGGCAGGAGGTCACGAGCTCGTTCCAGGGTCTCGGGTATTTCGCCGCTCACTATGCCCACAGCGTCCGGGCCGCCGATGGCGGGATGACGGCCTACGTGTCGTACTGGGACAGCGGCGTCCTGAAGTTCGATATCTCCGATCCGACAACCCCGGAGTTACTCGCGCGGACGCAGTACGGCGTGAGGGACGACGGGGACGCGCACTCCATGACCCCGTATGACGTCGGCGGCACGCGGTACATCCTCCAGAACGACGAGGACTTCGACTCCTTGTCGCCGATGGTGGCCACGAGCAGCGCGACGGGAGCCACGGAGTACTCGGGGATCGAGGAGCCCTGGGCTCCGACGCTGCTCTCCGAGATCGGGGCAGTGAGCGGGACGATCCACGACGCGAACGACGGGTGCGAGTCTTCGGACTTCACCGGCGCAACAGGCGACATCGCGCTGGTGAACACGGTCGATCCCTTCTACGTCGACATCATCCCGGGATGGACGCGCCCGTGCACGATCGGCAGCCAGGTCCTGCGCGCGGCCGAGGCCGGCGCCGACGGAGTGCTGTTCAACCTGATCAGCCCCGACGACGCGTACCCGTACTTCGAGGGGAGCGCGAAAGCCGTACAGCAGGCGGCCGGAGGGATGGCCATCGTCCAGGTGTCGGACATCGACGGCATGGCTGCTGCCATCCGGACGGTGACCGGTCCGGTCACGGTGACGCTCGATCCGAGCCCGCCGACATGGGGCTTCATCCGCGTGTTCAGCGAAGCATCGTCGAGCGACCTCAACGGGGACGGGGTCCCCGAGTACGCGCAGGTCGGCTCCTTCGACGACGTCGATCACACGAGCGGCGAGCTTTTCACGCCGCCGGGGTCCTGGTCGGTCCACAACACAGAGGTCAACGGGGATCACGCCTACTCGTCGTGGTACAGCAATGGGATCGTGGCGCTGGACCTGACCAACCCGGCGGCACCCACCCTGGTCGGACAGTTCGTGCCGCCGACGAACGATCGGTTCGCCGGATCGCTGGGCCACGGTCCTGCCGAGGTGTGGGGTGTGGCGATCGACTCGGACACCGGGATCGTCTACGCGAGCGACATGCGTACCGGACTGTGGATCGTCGAGCCGACCGGACCTGCCGCTGCTTGACGCGGAGACAACGGGGACGAACCGAGGGCGGCCAAACCGCCGCCCTCGTCGTCACGGGCGATTCGTCGCGACGAGCCCCTCCTCAAACTACAAGTCGTCGGGTGCCGAGGCCGATCAGCAGGCCCCCGAAGAACAGGAGCAAGGCCGGCACCGCCGCCGATCTGCCCGCCTCGATCAACCGGTCCCGGATCCACGAGTCGGGATCTTTCGGACACGTGGGGTTCTTGTCGCAGAACTCGACGATCCGTCGTTGCCACGAGCCTCCGGGATGCCCGTAGATGAACTCCTGAGTCCATCCGTTGATCGGAGCTTCGGGGTGGATCCTGATTCCATCGTCCGTAACTCTGACCACGTCATCGTCGCCCACGTCATGCGGCCAGGTGCGCCAAACGCCATCGCGGTCCGTATAGCAGATCAAGTCATCCGCCGATGTGTTCAGCGCGAACGATGTGGCGTCGCTCTGCAACGGAATGATCGTCGCGAACACCGACAGCTCGTTCACTGGACAGTCGAGGGTCTGCGGGAGATCCGCGGTGTCGTCGAGAACGGTACCCACGGTCCTGACTTGGCGCAGAGCGAACTCGGCGTCCGGGTCCGGTTCTGGGTTAGCCCGTCCACCGGAGGCGACCCTCGCCAGAAGAGACTCGAGCCACGGTTGGAGCGCGTTCGCCAGTGCGACGTGCCCACCTACATTCGGATGGAACGTGCCGTGAACCCAGTTCGCTGGGTTGATGCGATCGACGAAGCTTCCCTGGATCGGCTGGAAGTTGAAGAAGTTCATCGCCGTGTCGTCTGGTGAGCCGCGGCAGATCTCCCGCTCTCTGAATGCGAAGACCCCTCGCTCGAAGAAGTTGACACCCGCCGCCTCAGCAGCCCATCGGATCCTGTCATCAAGGACCGTGATCAGCTCGACCAGGAACGCGTGCTCCCTAGGGCCGAGAGCGGACCAGTCACAGCTGGATTCCGTGAGGACGAGCGGGTATGGAACCGCGACGATCGGGGTCGATTCACCGACCCTGGCCCGTATCTTCTCGAAGGTCTTTCGCACGTCACGACCGATGTGCGCCGCCTCCGTGAGCCAGTGATCACGGAAATCGGTGCACGATCCCGGGGATACGCACGCGATGCCGATTTCGCCGAAGAGCGCGTCGTTTCCCCCGATGCTGACGAGCACCAGATCGGTGGCCGGGTAGTAGGTCAGGTTGTCCAGCTGTGGCTTCCCACCGGCCACGTCGGGGGGTGAAATGGGCATCTGCGGTTTCGCATGGATCTCACTGGTCTTCGCGCCAGAACAAGCGAAGAAGTCGAGGCCCATGCCCAGCCGCTCCGCAAGGAGGTACGGATACGCGGTGGACGCTCGGCGGCACTGATTCACGCCCTTGACACTGGTGCCGGGAAAGAACGCGGTTGATCCCTCTCCGGACATGTAGGAGTCGCCGAGCGCGAGAATTCGGCTGGGCGCCTCAGGATTTGGATCTTGGTGCGCAAGGTCGACCCGATCGGTCAGGGACCAGACGAGGATGAACGCGCCGACCACGGCGAGAACGAACACGCCACCGCGCCACGGAACGAGGCCGGCGATGATTGCGAGGAGTCCCGCCGCGATCCATCGGAGATAGGAGGGCTCGTGCACCGGCCAGGCGAGCAGTCCCATGCTCAAAACGAGCACGCCGGCCGGTACGAGGACGGGGCCTTGCAGCCACCGAGGACGAAGGCGCAGGACGCCAACGCTCAGGGGCGCGAGACCCAGCACGATGAGAAGTACTCCCACGACCACGGGAGCGAGCGTCGAGGTCGCCGCGCCGGCGAGGAGAGCGGCAACGCCGACACCGGTCGCTATGAGACCCCAGATCACGCACCGCGTCGCGGTGTCCGTGTCCTTCGCACCGAACGGACCGATCCCTATGTGAAACAGACCGATGCCCACACCTACGAACACCGCGGGCAACGCCCAATCGACACCGATTGGACGGGGAACGGCCCACGCGGTCGTAACCGCGCCGAGAGCGACAAGCGTGAGGCCGGAGAAGACCCATCGCTCCGGGTGGCGCTTCGCCCACGACAGCAAAGCGACTCCGAAGTTGAGCAACCCGATCGTTGCGGTCGTAACGCCCGCTACTCCCAAGATGAGAGCTTGACGGTCGTATGCCCAAGCGGCCAAGAATGAACCGCTCGAAACGAGCGCGATCCCCACGACAAGCGTGAGCCATCGGCGCTTCGTGTTGATGCACCAACCATCCAGGGCGATGCCGGCGAGCGCGAGCCCGACGGCGCAGATGGCCACACCGGCGAGCCATAGCTGATACGAAGCGTCGATCGTTGCAAACCACATCAGGGCCGCGCCGATCGGAATTGCGATCAGCGCGGCCAGGTATCGACTGAACGGCAGCCCACGAGGAGCGAGAGAGTCGATGGCGATCGTGTCCGCCGATGGCTCGGCGATGCCGTCGCCGGCTGTCACGTCGACCGTTGCGTCGACCGTCGCGTCGGCCTTTGTGTCGATCCTCGCGTCGACCTTCGTGTCGACCGCTGCCCCGTGCCGTCTGTGTGACATTCGCGTCAGACCGTATCCTTCGTGCGTTCGGCAAGCACGCACCTAGCATCCGCATCTGCGGTGCGGTTTTGCGTTCGATCGTGGGACGTCGTTCCCTAGCGGGTCAATCGGCCCATCGTGCTACGAAGCGAGGCCAGCGGATGGCGAACTAGCTGAATGGCTTTGCGACCATCACGTAGATGAGCGCAAGCCACACCACGCCGTCGAACGCATTCACCCACCGACCGCTCGGCGCCTCAACCAGGGCTCGGAGCTCACTGGATGCCTGGTCGTCGGGGCTCGCCTCCGCCGCCGCCTTCAGCTTCGTTGCTTGGGGGGCGTGGTACGTGAACGCGGTCAGCAAGATGATCGCTGCTAGCACATACCCGATCACCAACCAGGTCGCGGTGAGGTCGAGATCGCCGCTGATCGCGGTGATGAACCCGAACACGATGCCCAGCAGGAAGATCCCGCCGCCGACCGGCGCGAAGCGGTCCTCGATCGCCAACACGCGGCGCAGCGCGCGAACGTCACCCGAGCGCGCGACCAATCCGGAAAGCATCCCCTGGCCGACGAAGATCGACACGGCCGCGAACATCGAGGCGATGTGAAGGAACTTCCAGAACGTCACGAGGCCATCACGTTCTGCATCCTAACTCCACTGATTGGCCGCGATCCCGAAGAATGGGCTCGTTCACGTGAGCGGCGAGCTCGCCGATGAGATCGCCCGACATCGAGCGCGGACTGACGGCATTGTCGTGCGCTCCCCCGCGCGTTGCGATATCCATCCCCCTTTGTCGCGGGTCATGGGTTGACGGGCCCAATTCGTTGGCGGTGTGACGGAGTTCACAGCGCTGCGAACGCGCGTTGCCTATCGTCAGTTCTTGATGAGCACGTTGCGTTCGATGTGCGATGAACTTCGGATCCGCGACCTTGGTGCTGTCTCAGACGACGAGTTGGCCTCGTACCTCGACGATCTGGAGCACACGGACCGGTTCGTGGATGCCGAGCGAGCTCGGGCGCTCGCCGAGCTCGAACGCCGAGAGGTAGTCGGGCGCGACGGTCATCTGTCGGTGGCGTCGTGGATGGTGGCTCGTCACGGC